>NZ_JADEXU010000022.1 GCF_015206895.1 Nostoc sp. LEGE 12450
CTTTATCAGATCATGAAGAATGATTAATAAAAACGAGTATAGACAAATATGATAAAAATGCTAGCTGAAAACTTGATGGGAATTGAGGCAAGATTACAAATTAATTGGGTTTGGCTAAATGCCAGCGTACAGTTTGCTAGCTGGGCACTTTTTTCACTCTTACTCGCTGAGGTCTTGAGAGACAGCTACCATGCTTTGTGTCACCAAGTCAATTGGCTTGCTAAATGGCACAACAAGCACCATAGCGCCTATCGCCGAGATTTATCGATAGTTTCCATGAAAATTTACCAAGAATCGCAACTCTATCACGATATTTTAGAATCGAGTCTGCTGCTGGTGGCGTTGGTAGCCGTTGCCTTAATTGTCCAACAATGGGGGTTATGGCTGGGAGTAGCTTATGGTTCCACCTTCTTGTATGGCGCGTCTGTGCGGTATTTTCAGGGGAAAATTGATACAGACTACAACCACCTACCCGGCCCTTTAGAGACAATTCCATCCATTTGGTGGGTGAATCGGTCTTACCATTGGCGGCATCATTTTGATGATGTCAATGCTTACTACAGTGGTGTCTTTCCCTTAGTGGATAAAATTCTTGGTACAGGACTGTCTCTCAAGGGGAAAACCATCGCTTTAACCGGAGCATCAGGAGCGTTAGGGCAAGCTTTGGCGGCTGAACTGGTAAAGAATAATGCTAAAGTCGTGGCATTAACCACTAATCCAGAAAAATTAGTAGAGCAAGTTGGGGTAAAGGTGGTTCCTTGGCAATTAGGTAATGAAGCCGAACTGAGGAATAGTTTAGAGAAAGTAGATATTTTAATTATCAACCACGGAATCAATGTCTACGCCAGCCGCACATCGGAGGCTATCAACTCTTCTTATGAGGTGAATACCTTTTCAGCATTGCGGTTGATGGATATATTTTCGACAACTGTAACAGGACCACAAGCAAAAGCAACCAAGGAAATCTGGGTAAACACTTCTGAGGCTGAGGTTTCTCCAGCGCTGAGTCCGCTTTATGAACTCAGCAAGCGATCGCTAGGTGATCTTGTTACTCTCAAGCGTTTAGATGGGGATTGTGTAATTCGCAAGTTAATTCTTGGCCCGTTTAAAAGTCAACTTAATCCCTATGGTGTTATGTCTGCACAGCAAGTTGCTCGTGCTATCTTATTTTTCGCTCGGCGAGACTTCCGAAATATTATTGTGGCAATAAATCCTCTCACCTATCTGCTGTTTCCCTTAAAAGAAACTAGTACATCGCTATACTATCGACTTTTTAGCCGAACAGCGAAAAGTGAACAGGACTTACGCAAACAATAGCCAAAACCCTTGTTTTCAGGTAGGGGCAATTCATGAATTGCCCCTTAGTGCGTGTATTTTTGCATAGGAGTAGCGCGCCGCAGCCATCGCTCCAAGTGAGTGCTGATTATTTAATGGTGAAAAAAGCATACTCTTATGGACTTTTAAAATGTAAAGGCTGTTCTATTTTGTTTCATTTCCCTTCAAAACTATTCAAAATCTCTTCAGGTAAGGGACTATCAAAATCATCTGGAACAATGAACTCGCCATCACATAAGCCATAAGGTCTAATTTGTCGAAAGGTGGCTGAAACTGGTTTAATTTCTGCAATAGGTTTACCTGCTTGTATGATAATAATACTTTCTCCTGCTGCTACTTGTTGAAGGTAGCTAGTTAGATTTCGCTGGATTTCATCAATTGTTACAGTTAACATTAGATGTGTCTGTAGGAATATTTCTAGTATGTGAAGTTGATAGTTTTAAGTTATAGCAACTACTATTCCAGATTTAGCAGCAGCTTTTAGGCTTAAACCTCGTCTACCTTGAGAACCGTAGTTTTGTAGGTTGGGTGCAGCGATAGCGTAACCCAACATAAATAAGGTGGTAATGTTGGGTTGCGTTTCACTCCACCCAACCTACATAAATATATCTTTTAAAAAACTCTAGGTTTCAACATAGATGAGGTTTAGTTAAGTAACTGCAAATTCAGTATACTGTCTGATATCGGCTGGTTGGAAGGCGAGAACAATTTGATTTTTAGGAATACCAGCGTTAACAAGTTCGTTGGCTATACCGTATTCTGTACCGTCTCTTTGAATCCAGATTTTATCGTTGATGATGTCAATATGGACTAAGCAACCATGCACCCGTTGATTATTTTCCCAGCCTAATGTTAGTAGTAGGTAATGGTTGGCGGTTTGGTCTATAATTAGCTGTCTTTCTAGTTCTCCATAAGCGTAGGGTAGTTGGGCGTATTCGTTTAATATTTTTTGAATGATTTGGCGATAATTATCTAAGGTATCCATTGCAGTACCACCTCTCGTTTTGAATCGAAGACAAGTAAACAAAGGCGTTGATTTTCTAATAATATTTTACCAATTGGTTCTTGAAATAGTTCTGAGTGGGTTTCTTGACGAATAGCCAGATACAAGCGACGGTCAGGCTCTAAACGAGTGAGAATATCGTAATATAAGATATATTGCCCTAAAGCATTTTCTAGGTCAGTGACTGGAGAAGCACCTATAAAGCTTTTAATTTCGACTGCTATTTTCTCTCCGCTTTTTTCGGCGGCTATGAGTTTTTCTGCACCTAAGTCTATATATAAATCTCTTGTACCCCATTTGAGAATAAATGGATCTTTGCTGATTTGCCAACTATCTTTTTCTAGGGCGTTCCTAACGGCATTATGGTAAATGTCTCTAGCTGGCATAAAGCTAAATTTATATTAAAATATATATACTATCGCAGTTTCTAGTTTTTGTTTCGCGTCTTGACGCGAAAATTATTGAATTTAATTATATAAGATGTTTAAGTAACGTAAAAATTAAAATCCTTACTTTATTGTTGACAATGAAATTTTATAAATTGGAGCCAAGGCGAGTCAGCGAAAAAAAACCGCCACAAGATGCCGAGTATCCATGTGTTGTATTATTCTATGATAATTGGGATGATTATGGCTACAAGACTTCTTTTGATATGCACTATTATGATGATAATGCTAATTTGCAATTCAATAAAAGTCTAAAAATTTTGCAGATAGGTGAAGATCACACTAATCTACCTCAAATATTTGAGTCATTAGATAAAGATTATGTATCTATTGGGCAAGATATAGAATACTATACAAATATAAAAGACTTGGGTGTATCAGCATATCATCCAATATTGACTGCTCTTAATGATATTATTTACTGTAAACATAATATAGACGAACTTAAGCAATTACGTGGATTTCGTATCTCGTTGCTAAGATTTAGTGAAGCAGAAAAAGCTTTCAATGAAGCTGGAATTATATTTAGAGATGAAGAAAACTTAATTGAACCAAAAAACTTTATATTTAATTTTTCATGTAAAGTACCAGGTGCATTAGCAGAACATATAATTGATTTTGATTTTTCACATAATGAAACAGGACTATACAGAATTACGGCAATTATTGGTAAGAATGGAACTGGAAAGACACAAGTACTTGCAAATTTTGCTCATTCTATGAGTGGACTAAGACGAAAATCAGGAATATTTAGTCCAGCACGTCCTAGCTTTAGCAAAGTAATTGCAATATCATATAGTGTATTTGATGAGTTTGATCGTCCTCCAGAAACTAATCTTACTTTTAGTTATAAATATTGTGGTATTAGAGAAAATGATCGACTTCTTAATGCTCAACAAATTCGTAGTAAACTTATTAATGCAATTCTTCAAATAAAACAAAATAGCCGTTTACAACAGTGGACTAAAATTATTGAAGCACTTTTAGATACAACAATTGATATTGCAGAGATAACAAACACTACTGCTGAATCTAATTTACTATTCTATGAACGTTTAAGTTCAGGACAACGTATTCTTGCTTTAGTTATGACTGAAGTCATTGCAAATATCTCAGAAGAATCAATTATACTATTTGATGAACCCGAAATCCATTTACATCCTGATGCAGTCGCTTCAGTTGCTAGAGCATTTCATATTCTTTTGGAAGCATTTAATTCATATGCTATTATTGCTACTCATTCACCTATTCTTCTACAAGAAATCCCTGCCAAATGCGTCAGAGTTTTCAGAAAGCAAGGTAATTATCCAATTGTTAGCCAGCTAGGAATTGAGTGTTTTGGTGAAAATTTGACAACTATAACAGATGAGGTTTTTGAAACATCAGAAGACCGTAATAATTACCGTACCCATCTTAAAAACCTATCGAAAACTTATAGTTATGAGGAAATTATTGAATTATTTGATAGACAGTTAAGCCTTAATGCTAAATCTTTTTTGCTCTCAATTTATGAAGAAAAAACAGAGGAAGATGATGTATGAAAAAGTTAGTCCCATCTTCATTAGACCCGTATCAAGTATTTAATGATATAGCTTCAGCTAAAAGGTTAGAAAGAGGAGAACGTTTGAAAAGAATAGCTCCAGAAATCTGTAATTATTATAAAAATTATTATGATTCTATATCTGACCTTTCAGTAATGTACCCAATAGGTTTTACTGGATTAGAGAAAGATGATTTAGAAGATTGCTATTTAGGTAAGACAAATCCACTGAATAGACTCTTGGCTGATATTATAAAGTCACAGGCTTTGCCTATACGTAATCAATGTCAGTATTGTGGCATGGGTTCTGCTAATACATTTGACCACTATTTGCCAAGAAGCATTTTTCCAGAATTTGCAGTTTTCTCTTTAAATTTATTGCCTTGTTGCGATACATGTAATAAGCATAAATCTAACGTATTTATTAATAATCTAGAAGGCAAAACCAAAAGGCAAATAATCAATTTATACTATGATAATTTGCTATCTGAGCGTTATTTAAATGTTTCTATTCTTTACAAAGGTGATGTACCAATTGCAGAATATTCTTTAGTGCAAACAAGTGGTATTTCTGATAGTCAATTTTGTTTAATTAAATCACATTATTCTAAATTAAAATTACTAGAAAGATTTCGGAACCGTTCACCAGAAGTATTATCAGAAACACAATCTAGTATTAAAACACACATAAAAGCAAAATCCATTGAACGGGTGAGACAATTTTTATTAGAAGAAGCTCAACGTTTAAGGGATAGATTTTCCAACAATCACTGGAAAGTAGTATTGCATGAAGGAATGGCAAACAGTTCTAAGTTTATTGAAGATTGTTGCTTAACTCAATAATGAAGTATATCTGACTGGAAGATGAGTAATTGATATTTTACAAATAAAAAAGGGATAAGCAAAACGCCTATCCCAAAAAAATTAACTAATCAATGTATCAAGTTCCACTTGTCCAAGAATTGATGTACTCAATTTGATCTGCTGTTAAGCTATCAATTGTGATACCAATAGCCTGCAACTTCAACCGAGCAATTTCTTGATCGACTTCAACAGGAATTGAGTGCAAACCAGGGGCTAACTTACCCTTATTCTTCACCAGGAATTCACAAGCCAAAGCTTGGTTTGCAAAACTCATATCCATTACCGCGCTGGGGTGTCCTTCAGCCGCAGCTAGGTTAATCAAGCGTCCTTGTCCGAGAACGACAACTGATTTACCATTTTTCAATTTGTACTCTTCGGTGAAAGGACGAACTTCTTTGATTTCCTTAGCTTGTGCAGCCAAGTATTTCAAATCAAGTTCCAAGTCAAAGTGACCAGAGTTACAAACGATCGCACCGTCTTTCATCACATTGAAGTGTTCACCGCGAACGACGTGCTTGTTACCTGTCACAGTGATAAAAATATCACCTTGGGGTGCAGCTTCAGCCATTGGGAGGACGCGGAAGCCATCCATTACGGCTTCAATTGCCTTGATGGGGTCGATTTCGGTGACGATGACGTTAGCACCCATGCCACGGGCGCGGAGGGCTGTACCTTTACCACACCAGCCATAACCGACGACGACAATGTTTTTACCAGCCAACAAAATATTTGTGGCGCGGATAATGCCATCTAGGGTTGATTGCCCAGTACCATAGCGATTATCAAAGAAGTGCTTGGTGTCAGCATCGTTGACGTTGACGGCGGGGAAGGTGAGAACGCCTTCTCTAAACATGGCGCGTAACCGCACAATACCAGTGGTGGTTTCTTCGGTGCTACCAATCAAATCAGCGATTTGGTGTTGGCGTTCTTGTATCAAAGTTGCAACCACATCGCTACCGTCATCAACAATAATGTTGGGGCGATGATCTAAAGCTATTTGGACGTGGCGGTTATAAGTTGCGTTATCTTCGCCTTTTTGAGCAAAGACGGGAATTTCATGATCGAGGACGAGGCTAGCTGCTACGTCATCTTGCGTTGATAAGGGGTTGCTAGCAATTAATAGCGCGTCTGCACCACCGGCTTTCAGAGCGATCGCCAAATGTGCTGTTTCTGTTGTAATGTGGGCGCAAGCTACAAGGCGTAAACCAGCGAAAGGCTTTTCGATCGCAAAGCGATCGCGGATTTGCTTCAAAACTGGCATTTCGCGTCCAGCCCATTCAATGCGCTGTCTACCCAAGGCAGCTAGGCCGAGGTCTTTAACCTCGTGCTTTAATCGGGGAGAAGTTGCGGTCATCAAAAGTTACCTCAAAAAATTAAAAAAGTTACGTAAATTTTACGCACTCTACTAGGTTATTGTACAACTTGCGATTTTGGCTTGAAAGAAAGCAAATCACTTGTCAATAGTCCTCAAAACTAGCTTGACGTTTGATTACCCCAATGTCAACTTCATCCCCAGGTTCTTTCTTTTTGTTTTATCTTTGGTAAGAGTAAGACTCTTCTAAGCTTTGCTTGCTGATTCTAAGTACATTGTCATCTATCTAAAGATAGAGGACTAATAAAACAACATCAAAATTTCATTATCTAAAGAGAAAATCTCAACTTTAGACAAGTACATTTACTCAAAGTAATTGCGGAGGATGGTTATAGAAGTAGTCAATAGTCAATTGTTTTCAAGGAGGTGTTTGAGTGCGTTTTCAATTTTTGGCTTTGGCTTTGCCCGCCGTAGGCATCGCCAGTTCAATGGCCATAGCCGTTGTACCTATAACAAAAGCCACAGCCCAGATTCCATTTTTACCTCAATTACAAGCTCCCAGTAGTGTCAGTAGTGATTCAAACGATCGGCTTGTCACAGGCTGGATTTATTTAGATGGTCGGCGGTTATTTCAGATCGCAGCATCAAAAGCCAACTTTCCTGAGCGTTCAGAAGATATCCAAAAGAAGTTGGAGAAAATTGCCCAAAATTACTTTCAGTCGGCACCAACAACAGCAGTCAACGTAAATATTCCCAAAGTAAACCAATTACCAGTAATTTATGTCAACGGTCAATATCTGATGACTATTACTTCTGAGGATGCTGGACTCCGAGAGGTAGATACATGGACATCGGCAAATCAAATCGCGGAATCGTTACAAGAAGACTTGCAACAAGCAAAGCAAGAAAGACAAACTCAATTTTTAATCAGCCAAGGTAAAATTGCTGCGGGTACAGGGCTAGCAATGATTATCATGAGTTGGGGGATATATAGTTGGCAGCGCCGTTCCAAAAAAGATTCAGTACAACCCATTGCCTCTCAACCTCTTAGATGGCCCCTAAACGCCCCAATTTCACCAGCAGCAGCCCAACCAATTACAACACAACTAAATCAACAGCAACATCGGCATATCCAAGAAGTCAAAAGGCGATTGTTTCAGCTAACTCAAGCTGGAATTTGGGGTGGTGGAAGTTTCTTTATCTTGGGTCTATTTCCCTACACACGACCATTTCAGCTAGGGATTCTCACAGCTGCCCAATTTCCTTTGCGATTAGGTGTTGTGTTCCTGGTAACTTACGTAGCGATCCGTCTCATCTACGCCCTTATTGACCGCTTCACCACCACTCTAATTAGCAGTGGTGCTTTACTGACTCCAGAAAGTTCTGAACGGCTGCAACTGCGAGTTTCCACATTTTCTGGCGTGACTAAAAGCATCGCTACTGGTCTCTGCGTAGGAGTAGGCTTTTTGCTAGCGCTGGTGTCATTGGGGATAGATATCGTTCCCTTGCTAGCGGGTGCGAGTTTGGTTGGTGTTGCCGTGTCTTTAGCTTCGCAAAACCTAATTAAAGATGCGATTAATGGTTTCCTGATTATTCTAGAAGACCAGTATGCTTTAGGCGATGTGATTAATGTAGGAGACGTAGGAGGCTTAGTAGAAAATCTGAATCTGCGGATGACCCAACTGCGGGATTCTGAAGGGCGCTTGATCACGATTCCCAATAGTGAAATAAAAATTGTTGCCAATCTTTCCAGTCGTTGGTCACGAGCCGATTTAACGGTTCCCATTGCCTACCAAGCCGATACAGAACACGCTTTAAAGTTGATTGAAACAGTTGCTTTCGAGATGAATCAAGAAATGCAATGGCAGCGTCAAATTTTGGAACCGCCCCAAGTTTTGGGAATAGATCAATTTGGCGATCGCGGTTTGATTATTCGTGTATGGTTTAAAACACAGCCCTTGAAGCAATGGGATGTAGCACGGGAATTCCGCCGTCGCCTGAAAGTTGCCCTAGACAAAGCCGGAATCTCTATTTCTGTACCTCAACAAGCGATTTGGGTCAATGACGAGCAGTTGTTAAATTTTCAAGGTAATGGCAAATCTCATTAGAAATTTGGCTTCATTACCGAGTGACACTCTTGTTAAGCCCAAAGGCTTGTGTTGCCTCGAAGTCTAAGTTTGGGCACACGCCTGTGATTACTGAAGCCTACGCTGTATATAAAAAATCAGCGTAGGTAATTCAAAAGTACTTAAGCAGCAACGAAAATATCTGCATTACTCAGGGACAATCCGGTATTGAGCGTAGCAATTTGGATTTTAGCGATCGCTCCTGTGCCATCTTGATCGAAGAAGAGAGAACCATTACCTTTGTCGTAAATAAATCTTTGACTACTTGTATTTGCTGCCGAACCAATGAAAAATTTATTAGCAGCGATCGCCGCATTAGCAACTAGCCCTCCACCAAAACCAGGCGCAGAGACAAAAATCGTATCATCTAGTACGCTAAAATCAGTAATCCGGTCGATTCCTTCACTACGAGAATTGAAAGTAAAGCGATCGCTTCCGGTACCACCTGTAAGTGTATCATTGCCAGCACCACCAACCAGGATGTCATTACCAGTACCACTATTGAGGGTGTCAATCCCAGCGCCACCATTGAGAGTGTCATTACCAGCACCACCAGTCAGGGTATCATTCCCCGTACCTCCATCCAGAAGATCATTCCCAACGTCAACTGTTTGAGTTGTAAATTGCAGCGACCAATTATTGAGTCTACCAGTAATTAGACTTTCATCATCCGTGACTTCTAGTTTCCATGTCCCATTTGGGTTTTGATTGTCAAAAGCAGATAGCAGTTTTTCTGGTTTGAAACTTCCGGTAAAAGGAGCAGTCCCAACTGTAATTGATGTTGCTGCCTCATCATCCAATGTCGTGTTGGTGAAATTATTGTCAATACTCCCTACGTCAGTAAACAACTCAACGCGAGTGCCTGTTGGACTAATCAGGAATACATCTAAGTCAGAATCCCAGTCGTGGCTAATATTTAAAGTGATGTTGACATCAGCAATTGACCCAGTTAAACCACTGACGGCTAGATTAGATTTAATTGTGGATAAATCAGGGATATTGATAGCAGAGGTATTACTAAAGGTCTTAGTTTGGTTGTTAACCCCATCACCAATCAGACTATCATTGCCAGCACCACCATATAGGGTGTCATTCCCAGCACCACCATTAAGCTGATTGTTAGCATCGTTACCTGTAATTGTGTTGTTGAGACTGTTACCAGCGCCGTTGATTGCAGATGTGCCTGTGAGAATGAGGTTTTCTAAATAAGCTGGGCCTAAGTCAAAGGTAAAGGAAGACGCAACTGTATCTGTACCTTCATTAGCGTTTTCATAGATAGTGTAGTAATTATCACTAGTGACTAAATAGCGATCGTTGCCAGTGCCGCCATAGAGACTATTATTGCCAGTGCCGCCATTGAGCGTATCATTACCAGCACCACCATAGAGAGTGTCATTGCCAGCGCCGCCATCGAGACTGTCATTTCCAGCTTTTCCATCGATGACATCGTTCCCGCCTTGGCCAGAGAGATAATTGTTGTATTCATTCCCCGTTAGAGTGTCATTAAAGTTGCTTCCGATGGCATTTTCAATAACCGATATACCTCCTTGGGAGTTAGCGATCGTAAATCCTCCTTTAACGCCAATAACTCGACTAAAGAAGCCGCCAGCATTAGGGTCGTTATTCGCCAAAGTAGCATTGTTCAAGTTGATGACGACTGAATTACTTGCCCCTTGACCAGATATAGTATCTGTTCCGCCTGCATCCCAAATAGAAGACCAATAAGTTCCTGCACCATTAGAGGATGGAAGCACATAGACGTTATTACCTGTGTTGTATGTCCGATTTATACCGTAAATATGTTGGATAGCTGCAATATCAAATGCCATTGGCCCCGCAGCAAATCCCCAATTCGCGTCATACCCAGGAGAATAAGAACTTTGAGTATCAACGTAAGACATGATTGTCGTTACAAACTGATTGAGATTCAAGTTGCCAACATCTTCAGCGTTTTCAACACCAGGAAAGATAGAAGAACTTCCTCCATTATCGTGAGGATGGGCTAATCCCAGAGCATGACCAATTTCGTGAACAAAAGTGTTGTAGTAGTAGCCACCAACTAAGAGATTTGCATCAAAATCGTCTTGATAAAACTCCCAGTTAATTAGAACATCTCCTTGCCCAAGCAGGTCAGAAGTTTCTCCTGGGGGCTTTGCTTGACCTAGTACGCCATCAATGTCCCAAAAAGAAGAATCAACACTATGAAAGGTTAACTCAGCTTGAGGATCATTAAAACCAGAATACTCTAGCTGGAAGTTAGCCACATTAGACCAGGACTGTACTGCCTTAGTAAAAGCATTTATTTCGGCGTTCTCGAATTTGTAATCCCAAGACTTATTATCAATAAAGGAATAAGTAATTTTTCTATTGTCGTTTTCAACTTTCCAACGACTGCCCCATAATAAACTGTCTACATAGATTGAACCAGTTTTAGCAACACCACCAGTCGAACCAACAAAATTTGACATCAGTTTCTCTTTTTCAAAATCAGAACTAGATAGTTATTTCAAGTATTTTGGAGAAAATAAATATAGCTAGGTTTTTACTAAATACAAGCAGAAGTAAAACCCCTTATAGCTTCGTATTTTGCCCATTGGTGTGATTATGCTTATAACTAAAGTTACAAACTCATGCACAAAATACAGAATAAAAAAATTACCAAAATTAGTCCTTCACCTTTTATGCATTCTTATATGCAAGATTTAGCATCCACATATACATGAACGTGTATGTAAGATTGCAGAAAACTGCATTGTAATTTAGCCAGAATTAGTGATTAGTCTTGACTCGCTGAAAAATAGCGATCGCGCCTTTACCCGTCAAAGGGCACTCTTAAGATAAGCGAAACGGGCGGTTAGAAACCGCGTTTACACAAACAAAACCCACCTCCGTGGGTTTCAAAACCTTGATTTGACCTTAGTCTGCGTAGGTGGATGCCTGTATAGCTGCGTACTCCTGCAAAGAAGCAAGCTACGCGTCAGCGTGCCGGAGCCTCTATTCCATTCGCCAAGGCTTAAGTTGACACCATGCCCCTGCCCCAATCCTCAATTTTGCGCGATCGCCAACACTAAACCTTAATAAATCCTTATATTAATAAAAAGCTACTAACTTACGAACCAGTTTTAAACTTTCCTTTATTCCTGGATTTATGTTTGTCAACACCTTTATCAAACGTCCAGTCTTAACTACAGTCTGTACGTTTATCATCTTGCTGCTGGGAAGCATTTGTATTCCTATCCTGCCAATTTCTCAGCTACCGGATCTCGCTCCGGTGCAAATCACTGTTAGCTCCAACAATATTGGTGCGGATGCTCAAACAACAGAAAACACTGTCACCAACATTATCGAGCGACAAATTAATGGTGTTAAAGATGTATCTTATATATCTTCTAACACGGGTAATGATGGTTCTAGCAATATAACTGTCTCCTTCCCAACTAATGTTAATAGCGATATTGCTCAAGTAAACGTTCAAAATAAAGAAGCACTTGCTTCACCTCAATTGCCAGATACTGTTCAAAGAACAGGTGTCACCGTTGAAACGGCATCAAGCAGTCTCCTTCTGGTTTATGGGTTTTACTCAGAAAATAATGAGTATGACAACATTTTTATCAGTAATTATGTCGATCTTTATATTCTCGATCAAATCAAACGACTTCCTGGTGTAGGAAGTGCCAGGGTTTTTGGGGAACGCAAATATGCCATGCGTCTTTGGCTCGATCCCAACAAGCTTGCCCAACATCAATTAACTCCTCAAGATGTCACAACTGCCCTGCAACAACAAAATATTCAGGTGGGTGCAGGGGCGATTGGTAAGGAACCAGCACCAGACAATCAAAGCTTTGAATTTGCTTTACGGGCAACCAGTCGATTTAAAGATGCGGCTGAATTTGAAGATATGGTGCTGAAGGTGAGTCAAGGTGGCACTAATAGTACTAGCAATAGCGCTACGAATAGCACCCTAGTTAAAGTCAGAGATGTCGGTCGAGTTGAGCTAGGAGCAGAAAACTATCTTGCTGATGCCAAATTTACCATCCCAGGAAATGCTCCCAAGGCAGCCGTGGGTTTGGGGATATATCAACTTCCGGGTAGTAATGCCCTAGATGTTGCTCATGCTGTTGAAGAGCAGATTGTAGCGCTGGAGAAGAGTTTTCCACCTGGACTAAAAGCACAGTTGGCATTTGATACCACGCCATTTGTGGAAATTTCTTTAGAAGAAGTTCTGCATACTTTGGTTGAGGCGATTATCCTGGTGGTCTTGGTAATTTTCGTCTTTCTGCAAGATTGGCGTACCACGATCATTCCCACTGTTGCGATCCCCGTTTCCCTGATTGGGACATGCGCGGCTCTCTTGGTTTTAGGATTTCAGATTAATACACTGACCTTATTTGGTTTCGTTTTAGCGATCGGGATCGTTGTTGATGATGCCATTATTGTAGTGGAGGCAGTTGCAGTCAAACTGGAGCAGGGCATGAGGCCCTTTGAGGCAGCTGTCGAAGCTATGAAGGAGTTGACTGGGGCAATCATTGCCACTTCACTTGTACTCATGGCGGTATTCATTCCCGTTGCATTCATTCCAGGCACTACAGGGATTGTCTACAAACAATTTGCGTTAACCGTTGCTTGCTCCATTGCCATTTCCACCTTCAATGCTTTAACATTCTCTCCAAGTATGGCAGCCATCCTCATGCGCCCTGCTCAGACTGCACGGGGCCCTTTAGGTTGGTTCTTTACGCAATTTAATCGGGGATT
Organism: Nostoc sp. LEGE 12450; assembly: GCF_015206895.1. GTDB lineage: Bacteria > Cyanobacteriota > Cyanobacteriia > Cyanobacteriales > Nostocaceae > Nostoc. The sequence continues at coordinate 13,379 of NZ_JADEXU010000022.1, forward strand.
TTCTTGGTTCACACGGCGATATGTCGGGTTTGTTAGCTACCTTACCCATGTCAAGCCGATTGTAGTTGGAGTTTTCATCACTGGTTTAGTAGCAACGGTTTTAATGTACAGAGCAGTTCCTACCGGGTTTATTCCAGAGGAAGATCAGGGTTACTTCTTTGTAATTGTCCAAGGGCCAGATGGGGTTTCTTTGAAGTACACCGAATCTGTTATGGATCGGGTTGTCAAAGAAGTAACATCGGCTCCCGAAGTTAGAGCTAGTTTTATGATCAGTGGCTTTGGTTTCGATGGTAATGCTTCTAATTTAGGTATTGCCTTTGCTAATCTGAAACCCTGGAAAGAGAGAGCTAAAGAATCTGAGTCTGTCTATGGCATACTTCAGAGGCTGAACAAAAAGCTCTCGGCTATTACAGAAGCTAGAGCGATCGCAGTGAATGCTCCTCCGGTTAGAGGGTTAAGTAGTACAGGTGGTTTTGAGTTTATCATTCAAGACCGAACTGGAAGTGCGCCGATTGAAACCCTAGTTGAGACTGCTCAAAAATTTATTGCAGCCGCAAATAAAAAGCCTGTTTTACAACGAGTTTTTACTCAGTTCACCGCAGACACTCCCCAATTTGACATTCAGGTAAACCGCAACCAAGCCAAAGCTCTCAATGTAGAGATTAACGACATCTTTGGAGCGTTGCAAACTTACTTGGGGTCGCAATATGTAAATAACTTTGTCCAAGGACAGCGACAGTATCGAGTATACGTTCAAGCAGATGGGGTTTTCCGCTCTAATCCAGATGATATTGGCAAACTCTATGTTCGCTCTGCAAACGGGGCGATGATTCCGTTGAGCAGTTTGGTGAAAGTGACTCCCTTTGTGGGGCCGAAAACCATCGCCCACTATAACTTGTACCGATCAATCAAAGTCCAGGGCGCTCCTGCTTCCGGTTCTAGTTCTGGAGAGGCGATTAAAGCGATGGAGCAAGTAGCAGCAGAGGTTTTACCTCAAGGGTTTGGTTATGAGTGGACAGGGACTTATCTCCAGGAGAAGAAATCAGGGGGAGCTACAGGCTTGATTTTTGCTTTAGCGATCGTTATTGTCTTTCTGGTGTTGGCGGCTCAGTATGAAAGCTATGTTGACCCAATCATTATTTTGCTGACAGTTCCCCTAGCAGTTTTGGGAGCGATGACGGCGATTTGGCTACGTTCCAATATTTTCATGGCAGGTAGTCTCTTCCCCAAAGTAGTGGATGATATCTATTGCCAAGTGGGTCTAGTAACTTTGATTGGTCTAGCTGCAAAAAACGCGATTTTAGTTGTGGAATTTGCTAATCAGCTGCATGAGCAAGGCATGAGCTACACACGTGCGGCGGTGAAAGCGGGACAAGAGCGTCTGCGACCCATCTTAATGACTTCTTTTGCAGCGCTGTTAGGATTTTTGCCCTTGGTGATCTCTCAAGGGGCTGGAGCCAGTAGCCGTTGGTCTTTAGGAACAGCACTCTTTGGAGGGTTGCTGCTTTCAACATTCTTGAGTTTGTTCTTGGTGCCAATTTTGTATATCCTAGTCAAGACCCTAGCTCAGGCGATATTTTCTCGGAAGCGATCGGGTGGCTCAAAACCTCCGGATTATCCTAATGAAACTTCGGGATCTGGACATGAAACTTTACCTACTGGCTTAACTCAGCCAGAGACACAACTTAGGTCTCAGCAGGACGGGATAACCTGATTTTTACTATCCTGTCTCTTTTCTGCCAACTCTACCGTGTAAACGCAAGGCTTGCTCTAATTCCCTCCTTTTTAAGGAGGGTTAGAGAGAATCAAGCCTTAACTCAAGCATATTGCGCTATGGGCGAAGCCTTCAGTAGTCAGAAAGTGATGTTCATAACATCCTCTAACTCTGTTACCATTTTTTGTAATTTCCTGCTTGCTAAAAAAGTTAGTCGAATAGAAATTAAGTACTGAGATAAGGAAAAGTGAAATGGGACTTAGCGAAGGACTTTTGAACCCGACCAAAAAAGCGATGGTCGTAGATGAATGTTGCAACATGATAGAAGTACAGCTTGCATCCAAGTCAGGTATGAGCGGTATCGCTTTGAAAACTGCCTTTGCTGCTCTTAAAGGAGTCAAGCCAGGGTATATCCCCTACGTAGTTGAGCAGATCCTGCCGCAGTGCTTCACCGCACTTGATCCCATCTGGAGTGAAGGTGTACAGAAAGGCGATCCAATTGGACACCTGAGTGCAAATCGCTCTCATACGGCAGATGCGCTACTGGGTGTCACTGATGCTAGAGCCAAAAATGCCAAGCGCCAAATCGTGCGAGGAACCTATGAAAAACTTCGCGGTTCAGCCAAAAAGCACGTAGAAGAAGCTATTCCAGACTTAGCCAAAGTAATCGATAATTACACTAAGGTTTGAGGCAGAAGGCAGATCGCGCAGCGTGTCGCAGACAAAGCAGGAGCAATATTACTTGTAGGATTCGACCCCTCCTAAATTGAAGCCACTGAACTCTCGTAAGAAAGCAGAAAGCTGACACAACATTGGGGGTCTGAAACCCAAGACTCTAGCAATTGATAAACGTATGCCGCCATTCGATGCGTCGATAACTGGCATACGGAGCAGATATTAGACATCTTCGAAAATAAATGTAGAGACGTAGCACTGCTACGTCTCTACAAGGGTTCTGGATAAAACATATTTGATTGCTGGAGATGTTTATTATGCTTTTAGTACGAAGGTGTCTGGCTAAGGTCTTAAAAATAACATATCTGCTAAACTTCCTGATATTTTCCGAGTTAGCTTGAAACAGCAAATAATCAGAAACTATAGCAATCCGATTTGATTTGATTTCTAAACTTATTTGTGTAGGAGGCAATAGGCAATAGGCAATAGGCAAGAAGGCTCTTTGAGTTGTACTGAATTTTTTCAGAAATCAAATATGAGTCCTATATCTGAATTATTGTTTTAATAGGCTTGCAATTATGAAAAAACTTACCGTTTTTCGATACCGCACTTATGGACTAATTGGGTTAATATCTTTAACCACCGTATTAAGTACAACTACATCTGCCCTAACACAGCTAGCAAGCGATTCCCCAATTGGGCAAACTCCTATCCCTGCTTCTAACTTAATCTGGCCGACTCAAGGGTTTATTTCTCAAGGCTTTCGCAAATATCAACATGAAGGAATTGATATTGCAGGGGCATCTGGAACTCCAGTTGTTGCTGCTGCATCGGGTACTGTTGTAAAAGCAGGTTGGGATAATTGGGGGTTAGGCAATGCCATAACTATTAAACATCTTGACGGTAGCACTACTGTTTATGGTCATAATCGCCGTTTGCTGGTGAGCAAGGATCAACAGGTCATTCAAGGTCAAATTATTGCTGAGATGGGATCTACAGGCAATAGTACAGCACCTCATCTCCATTTTGAAGTGCATCCAAATGGTCGAATAGCAGTTGATCCCCTTCGTCTATTGACATCTTTAACTGCAAGTGTTTCCCCTGCTTCTAAAATTCAGCAAGTGGATAATCCGAACCGCCCAGTCTCGACAACCTCTGTGGCAAAGCAAGTTTCACCTCCATTGCCTCCAATAGGTTTTGCACCTATAAGCAGTGATACTAAGTGCAATGGAGTTACCATTATTGATGGTGAGACTGCAAATATTCATGTAAAGGTCTGTGAAGAAAATGGCCAGTTATTTTATATTGGGCAGTTGAAGCAAGACCCAAGCAAGCCTATAAAAATAGCAGCTTTGAATATTGGTAAAGGCAGATATCGAGCAGATAATGGTAGTTTTTATTATTTAGTCAGCCCTGAAAGAGTGGAAGTTTGGCGAAATGGCACTCAAATGCGTTCTGACAAATTTTATACTTTAACAAAATCACCATAAAGTTAGTATTTAATGTTTGACTATGGCTTGAGTTGATTAATTTGCTCAGTGATTCCATAGCTATCTATATATTGCTATAGAAATTATCACTTGTGATGCGGGGCTTGCTTTTGTTTAAGTCCAGTTAAAAGAGATAACCAGGGCGTAGGATGTCACTTATGCTGCTGACAGGGATATGTTCAGCTTAACCAAATTTACGTTTGATAATTATCAATCGCATTTGGTCATAAGTAATTTCCTATCGCTCTGGTGCTTGTTTGGCGGTGAAGTTTCGCCAAAAGTATAAAAGTAAAGGGCTTTTCAAGCCTATAACAATCGTTACTATTTTGCTGTATGAATGGACACAATTTTTGCTAGCTTTCAAATTTCTTCAAGCCTGATATAACACCAACTCGCAATGCTCGTTAAAAAGAAAGTGCCAAATTAACCTTCAGCACTTTCAGCACGGATGGGAATTACAATTCCTTCGCGCAGTAGTGCATCCGTAAAAATCTTCCGAAGAACGCGTTGAATCTGAAGATGTTTTCCTGGCTTCACCTTCGTTAATGTCCGCAGCAGTAAGTTAGACTCTCCAAGGCTTTCCACTCCATCTATCTGTGTACCTTCAAGTACATCTGGATCGTTTGTTTTTAACTGTTGTCCTACCTCCTCAATGACTTTATACACATGAGCTAAGTTGGAATTATAGGGCACACCAACTTCCACTACTGCAAAGATATACTGTTTAGAATAATTAGTGATTGAGCCAATATCTCCATTGCGAATAATCTGCAATTGACCATTGGGATGTCTAATACGAGTGGTTCTGAGTTCAATTGCCTCAACAATACCTTCGACAACTTTCTCTTCGGCTTTCCCAGCCTCAATATAATCACCCACTAAGTAGTAGTTTTCAAACAGAATAAAGAAGCCGCAGACTATATCGTTTATCAGTGTCTGTGCCCCTAAACCTACAGCTATACCGACAATACCAGCACCTGCAAGTATAGGAGTTGGGTCAATGTCAAGAGTATAGAGAATAGAGATAATAGCAGCAAAGTACACAAAATATTGTAAGAAACTACGAAAAAGAGGAACGAGTGTCAAGCGTCTACTTCTTTGAATATCACTTAGATTCTGGTCTTTGAACAGTACCTCTTCAACAAGTAAGTAAACGACTTCAAACAACACACGACTAATGAAGATGATGCCGATGATCTTGATAATTCGTGGGCCAAAAGCTGCGATATTAGCGATTAACTGCACCTGCTGAATCACTAATGTTGCCATGCAGACATAAATTACAAATTCCAGACACCGTTTTAAAAAGGGTATCAGGTGTCGGAGGCGATCGTAGAATCTTAAGAGGTTATCAGGGTTGGAGTATCTGACGCTGAGAGCATCAAGAAAATCAACTACCGCCGCGACTGCTTTGAGAATCAGCAACCCGACGGCAATAATTAAATAGATTCGCAGTGCAATGTACAAATATTCCGAAACCGTTGCTGGCAATTTGAGAAACTGGGCACACAAAATGACAGCCCACAGCCAGATTCCACCGCTAATTCTGTGATAAAGGGCGTTAAAAAAAGCATCAATACTTTCATCATCGGCGGTATTTTTTTCTAAGTTCTTGGCGCGAGTGCTAGCTACCTTCAGCCAATATTTCAGAAATTTCAGTGCGATCGCCGCTAACATGAAAGTGCCAATGCTCTGAGCTATGCCAATTCCTAGAGTTATCCAAAATCTTGGTGGAATACGCTCAAGCATTGCTATGGTGTATTGTTGAAGGTTTTCGCCACGATAAATTAGATAACCATTAGCACCCACAATCAAAATACATGACACCAAGCAAGCAAGTAACAACAACCCTGTAATGTTCCGACGCAAGGTTTTGATACTTCTATCTTCGCTCTTTAATATAGAGGTCTTTGCAAATAGCTTGAATAACTTGCTTACAAGCCAGTTCAATAATAAAAAAACAAAGGTTACAAGGCTGACTTCAGCTAAAATGATTAATATATTCATGCGCGATCGTAAAACTTAAATAATTTAAGCATTTTATTATCAAAACCTATTGAGAGATACTTTGATATCTCTATAAGATAGATGATAATTATTTCATATAATCATCTGTTGTCAAGCTATTAACATTTAAATCACTTTATATCTAAGTGATGATTTCCAAAAAGCCTTTAAGGAAGATATTTGTGTAATTTCGGCTTTTAGAGTTGTATAAATCACCTGTAAGTTAAATATACTTAAGTATATGTTCATTGATAAGCGATCTAATTCCAGGACTTATACCAATTTGAAAAAAGAATCCAAAAAGCAAGATTTTCGGGTAGGGGCAATTCAATTGCGCCTACCGCGTATAGTTTTGGGTAAGTTATAAATTTATATCAGGTATTACCGAACACTCGTTTAAGCTGCTTAATGGTAGTTCGTGGCAAGCAATGATGAGATTTTTTAGGGCTTTTGAAAACCGTTAAGTAACCGGAATAAACTACACACATCAAAATACATGCAAGAGAAACTGAGGACTGGGGAATAGTATTTTTTACTCAGTACTTTCAAGCCAAATGGGTGGAAATAAAGCAATCTATATTAAAAAATATAAATTGACCTTTTTTAATTACAGCGATTTTCAGGTAAATAGACCATACGGTAGGGGCGCAAGGCCTTGGGCCCCTCCCCTACTAAAGGAAAGATTTAGGCTCAACATCCTGACAGTTTATCTGCACCACACAATTTCTTCCTTGTGCTTTTGCCTGGTAGAGTCCCTGGTCAGCAGCAGCAATTAAGGTTGCGGGAGATAATTGGCTATGAGGAGTTATGGTTGCCACACCAAGACTTAGAGTGATGAATTCACTGACCTGAGAATGGGGATGAGGCATTTTTAATGCACTAATATTGGTCTGAATATCTTTTGCAACTGCAATGGCCCCTTCGATACCAGTATTCGGTAAAATAACTGCAAATTCTTCTCCACCATAACGAGCAACTAAATCAGCAGGGCGTTTGACTGTCTGAGAGATTACCTTGGCAACCTGTCTGAGGGCATCATCTCCTGCCAGATGTCCATGCGTATCGTTGTAAAGCTTAAAGTAATCGACATCGCACAAAATCAAAGATAGCGAACCTTGCTCTCGTGCCAACCGTTGCCACTGTGTGTTGAATGTGTCATCAAAGCAGCGTCGATTTCCCACTTGGGTCAGACCATCCGAACAGGCAAGGCGCTGTAATTCCTGGTTTGCTTGTTGTAATTGGTGGTAAAGTTCTGATTGCTGAATAGCGATCGCAGCTTGTCCTGCTAACTGGTTAAACAAGTTAATCTCCGATTGCTGCCATTGTCTGGCATTACGGCATTGATGAGCAATCAATAGTCCCCACAAACGCTCTTTCTGCAAGATAGGCACGACAAGGTTTGCCCGGATTTGCAAACTCCGCAGGAGGTCAAGATGACACGGCGATAATCCAGCAGTTTCAATGTCTTCAATCGCTCTGGTGTTACCTTGTTGAAAGTAAATTGCACGAGTAGATTTAAAGCATGTGTCCATAACGTGAAATCCCAGAATGGACATACACTCTTCTGCTAAGGATTCTACAGCTACTAACCCACTCCAGTCTGACTCAAACTGGTAAATTATTACTCGGTCTACCTCAAACAGTTGCCGCACTTCGGCTGCTGTGGTTTGCAAAATCTCGTCTAACTCTAACGATTGTCGAATGCGCTGCGTCACAGCTGCGACAATTCGCTCGGACTCATTTTGGTGTTGGACATGCCGCTCAACCAGCTTAGAATCTGTCGATGCTACATTTAACGTGATTGGATCAAAGTGAGGGGTTGTAGTGACAGGCACTGCACTAGGTTTAGCAATCAAATAGCCTTGAGCAAGATTTGCACCTCGTTCTCGCAGCCAGTTTAGTTCCTCAATACACTCAATTCCTTCAGCAACGGTCTGGATGTTTAACTTTTGAGTAATCTCTAAAAGCTTCTCGGTAATCGAAGCTTTGTAAAGGTCTTGATGTACATCTCGAATTAACTCCATATCCAGCTTGATAAAGTCTGGACGTAACTGATGCAGCAAGTTTAGGCTGGAATAGCCAGAACCAAGGTCATCAAGAGCTACTAAAAATCCAGCATCCCGGTAGTATTTAAGCACTGCCTTGAGATGGGTTAAATCTTGAGGATTATCTGATTCTACAACTTCAAAGACAACGCGATCGTGGGAAATTTCGGCAGTATCAATTGCCTCAACTGAACTACTGAGGCAAAAAGCTGGATCGTAAAGTGATGTTGGCGCAAAATTGATGAAGATATGCCCACTCACTTTATACCGACTGAATTCAGTGATTGCGCTGAGGCGAGCAATTTGGTCGAGTTGTGGTATTAGTCCGGCTTCGGTTGCTAACTCCATAATTGGTGTCGGTAGCATTAAATTGCCTTCTTCATCCAGCCCCCGCAAGAGCGATTCATATCCAAAAATCTGCGATGTATCGTTAATTGAGACAATTGGCTGAAAGTAACTGGTAAATCGTTCCGTTGCCAACATTTCAACTAGCCAGTCGGATTGGTTCAACTTAATGAAGCGTTGTAATGAGGCTATGTCACTAAAATCATGGAGTTGAGGTTGGATATTACCTTGAGTGAAAAGGACTTGCGTCTCTTTTAATTCTCTAGGTGCAAGTCGTTTGGCCAGGTTACGGGCAATTTCTATAGACTGTCCGGGTTTACACTTCAAACTCAAACCTGGTCGCTCGTGCATCAGTTCATACTCAAGTCCAAGCTGCTGTAGGTAGGAGGTGACTTTTTTGAGGGTATGTGTAACGGGAAACCAGAGAAAGAGCCTGCCTGCCTCCTTAGTCTGGCAGCGTGCAACATTGCGACAAGCACAGGTTTTGGAGATAGAACATATCTGGCTCATAGCTAACTACTTTGTTCAATCAAATTTATTTTATTATTCCCACTATTTTTACAATAAAAGATAAACTATGCTTCAAATATATGAAGATTTGATGAGTTCGGTAGTTTGAAGAATTTGGTGTATCAAATAACAGAGCAGCACATCTATAGCTTTGTATCAAAGGTTTAAGTAATAGTCGATCAATTATTGTAGAATGAAGCAAATTAATAAGAGTTATATAAAGAATTTAAGCCATGAAATCAAAAGAAAAATCAGCTAGGTAAGGAATAATTTTTTGCTAGACTAATTTAGCTTGACCTTATCCATATCGTTAAATGATGCGCTTGGTGTTAGTTTTTACATCACTCAAGTAGGCTGACAGATAAGATAGTTAAGTAATTAATTTCAAAAATAAGAGTAGAGATGTTGCAATGAAACATTTTTACTCGCCAAGATAGTGCAGAATTGCGATCGCTGGAGACTTTGTATTATTTTTTAACCACAGATTCACATAGATAATTCATCGGTATCAATCTGTGGTTTCATTTTCATAAAATTGACTTTTGCACAAAGTTTACTGTTTCATTCAGCAGATGAAACACTTGGTATTGCAGAACGAATTGCACTAATAAAGTTTTGAGCATAGTTCTGTGTTGAGAAATCCAAGGCGCGTTGCCTGGCAGCTATTCCTGCACTACGGGCAAATTCTTGTTCGTCAAGATAGCGGAGAATTGCGATCGCTAATTTATCCACATTGCCGTAAGGTGTTAATAGTCCATTCATGCCATCGGTAATAATCTCTGTCGGGCCTCCTGCATCGCCAGCAATCACAGGTTTACCCAGCGCCATCGCCTCAATAATCACAATTCCAAAGGGTTCTTTATCCGATGCATGAACGAATACATCCATCGCCTGCACCCACTCAGGGATATTACGCTGTAGTCCAGCCATAATTACTTGCTTTTTCAAGCCCAAGTTTGTGATTTCTGCTTTTAAAAAGTCCTCATAGTCTGGTTCCAAATCGTGCTTACCGCCAACTACCACACAATGAGCATCAGGATACTTCTCTAAAATTTTGGGCATCGCTTGCACTAATACGTGCATTCCCTTCCATCGTTGCAATCGTCCCACAATTCCAATCAATGGGCCGTGTAAAGGTAAGCCCAGTTTTCGGCGTGCTTCTTCTGGGGTTGGCAAAGCATCAGGCTCAAATCGGTCTAGCGCGACACCGGGATAAACCAAGGGTGTTGGCCTGTGGGGCCAAATCTCTGCTTGTGCTTGCTTACCATCTTGAGAGAGAGTGATAATTGCGCGGGCTGGGATTAAAGTAGCAAGTCTTACCAACCAAGTTTTATCGCTAGGTACTTCTAGCTGATACCATACAGCAGGCAAACCAGCCAGCATCGCCGCCAAACCTCCAGATATATGCGTAATCCACATCCAATTGACAATTATATCTGCACGTTCGCGGCGTGCGATCGCAGCTATCCGAAAAACAGCACCAATAAAACGGTGGATTTGGCGTAAACGTCCACTTTCTACAACTCGCGCATCAATGCCAAGGGACTTTACTTGTTCTACCATCGGGCCGTGTTCTAAAAATATCACTAGCCACTCAACACCAGCATTACGTCCCTGCTGTACCAAATCCCAAAGCATCATTTCACCGCCGCCTCGTTGTTCGGCTAGTGGCATTACAATAATTGCTTTCATAATTTAATCAGTCCTATTTAAGTTGTAATATTTTGTTGTTTAACTCAATTCATATTTATAAATTCTTGGGATTGCTATAGTATTTGTGTCCTGCCATAGCCATAGCTAAAAATCCCCAAAGAATCATCCCTGCCACACTTAACATTCCACTACCAATAATTAGCTGTGTAGCTGAACTGATACCAATCGCACGAGCAGCACTGATAAAACTATCAAAACGTCCTTCACCATAACTGCTAACACTAATAATTAACAAGATTAATCCACCCATATAAAAAATGGCTCCAAACCAACCAAGGGTGAAAAACATATCTAAAATGCCACTATCAATCACCACTACTTCAATTTGACCAGTTTTTTCGTTGACTTTCCAAATATTTCCCAAGCCGTTACCTAAACCATTAGAAAGGGCTAGACCAAGGTTTTTGTCATAACTTCCCGATCTATCTTTAAAACTGGTATCTTCTTGAAGATTAGAAAAAGTTTCCAAACGGGCTGATACAACTCCAGCAATTGGCTCAATAGTTGTCAATGGCACAACACAAATTGCCATCACCGCAATTATGATGATTAAGCGCATTTGAATTCGCGCCTTTACTGAAGCCACAATCATAATTATTCCAAATAACCAGCCTCCCCAATTAGTCCGCGCTTGTGTCAGTAGGAACGACAAGTAACCAACAGCTGAAGCAGGAAAAATTAAATTTCCCGAACTGGTAAATAACAACAGTAAACCAGCTTGCATGACGGAACCAAAAGGGCCGACTGAGTGCAATGTACTCCAAACACGCATCCCGAAAGGTACAGGGTTTCCAGAACTCATGAATAGTTTTGATTGGATGAGCCAATACCTATCCCACTCAGGAGCTACTACGAATTGATATATGCCATAAGTTCCTAAAATTAGCACACACCAAAGAAATGTTCGCTGAATATTCTGGCGATAGCTAGGATAATCTCGCCAGTTTATAAATAAGTGAAAAGCGAAGATAATCGGACTGAGCCAATCCAGCAGTCCGCGTGCTACAGGGATTGGTGGGTTATAAATCAGACCGATAAGAAAGCCATAAAAGACTCCGATAAAAGCCATAACAAACGGCAAACCCCCTTGACGTGAGGCACGGGGAAAATGTCGCAAGAAGGTTGCTATGGTTACAAACACCACTAAATATGGCGCTATAAGCATCTGGCGAGTAGCGTCCCAACCCACCCGATAGTCAACTAAGCGAGTAGCTAAGGGCGTGAGAAACCATATCCACCAAGTAAAGCTGATGTAGAGAATGGGATGCCGCAAGTATAAAAACACGGCTACTGCTAAAGCCGTCACCGGGTAAATTAGGCGCAGTGCAGCAGTAGCACCAGCAAAATAGCAAACTACAGTTAGTAGTATAAAGCCTGCGATCGCCATCCACCCCTGTTGCGATCGCTCTTCGGGAGAATAATTTTTTTCTAAAAAACTATTGAAAAGTATCTGTCTAGAATTCATTCAATTTTAGATTTTAGATTTACACATAAAAAATCCCAAATGAAATAATCAGTCTGCAATGACCAATACTTCTCTACGAGAGGCTACGCCAACGGCTTCTCTACGAGACGCTACGCGAACGCTCAGTACAAGTGACAAATGACTAATGACCAATGACAAATTGTTTATATCCTTGCCAACGCCCCCGCCAAGATGCCAGCAATTTTTTCCCCGCCAACTGCCCTTGGCTAGGTAAAAATCTCAGCCATTGTACAAAACCCAAACTATCACACGTACCTATAAATACTGCCCAGAATAAAAATACAATCCGGCGCATAAATGGCAAATGTTCTAGTAAAACTAGGGTTTCATTATGGACTAAATTAATAAAAGCAATCTCGTTAAAATTATTTCGCTGATCTTCATCAAAACGTTTTGCTGGATAGTGGTCTACAGCAACATTAGGATCATAAATTATCTTCCAACCAGCCCGCTTTAATGCCAGAGTGAATGCCATTTCAAAATGTACCTGCGCTCCAGTACCACGCATCCGCTCGTCAAAGCGTAATTGCCCGATGGCCTCTTTACGAAAACTCATGTTTACGCCTTTGAGAATATCGACTTCGCGGGGTTCTCCCACTCCCAGATGATGGTTGCCAATCACTCGCCCAAACCATTGCAACTGTCCCACTATTGGGCGGGATTCGTCTTCTAATTTGCTGCCGTGGTATACCCAATCACGCCCTCCCAGACCGCCGAGGCGACTATCTGAGGTAAAGTAAGCGGCGATGCGCTCTAACCAATCTGGGTGTGGTGCAGCATCATCATCAGTAATGGAGACAATATCGCCCTCCACTGCTGCTAATCCGGCATTGAGGGCTGCTACTACGCCCGGTTGTGTCACTTTCACAGTATGCAGTGGCAGATTGGGCGCGTTTAATTGCGCTAAAAATTGCCAAGTTTCTGCATCCGTATCGCGGACAACCACTATCACCTGATCGACGGGTTTAATTTGCTTCTGTAGCGCTAAAAGGCAGCGTGATAGGTCTTGTGGACGGCGATAAGTTGGTATCAGAACGGTGTTCCGCATTGCTTAACTCCTCGAATAGATCCACATAAGTTTGTGCCATACTAGTCCAGCTATGTTGTTCTGCCACAGAACGAGCAGCTTTGCCCATTTGCTGTATGAGGGTGGGACTACTCACCAAAGTCAGCAATGCCAGAGCCAAAGCATCAATATCATCTGAGTCGGATAAGACGATGCCACATTCTGGTGTCACCAACTCTCCGCCCCCGGTAGCTGTGGCAGTAATTACTGGTAGTCCTGAAGAAAGTGCTTCTAACAATACGAGGCTGCAAGCTTCGTATCGGGAAGGAAAAACAAATAAATCTACTGCTTGCATAATTTGGGGGATATCACGGCGAAATCCGACAAAATGCACACGTTCATTTAACCCCAAAGAGGCTGCTAACTGCGGGAAAGGGCTATTTTGGGTGTGTCCTACTACCACCAAATGTAAATCTGGAACTTTCACCAAGGCGTGCAGTACTGTATCTAAGTTCTTTCTGGGTGTGCGGATATCTCCGGCGAACAATGCTAGGGTGACATTCTCCGGTAAACCTAACTTTTGGCGTAGGCGTAGCCCGCCGCAGGCATCGCTTTTTTCACTAGGGGCAAACTCGTCTAAATCAACGCCATTGATAATTACGCGAATGCGAGAACGAGGTACACCAATGTTGACTAATTCGTGAGCTACCTTTTCAGATACAGCCACAACAACCTGCGCCTTTTGGAAAGCCTGTTTTTCCCAACGCGCATTAAAAGCCGTAAACAGCCACTGGTATAAACCATATAAATCGCGGCGGTTGCGAGAAATATGAACAGGCGATCGCAACCATGAACTGTGGACAAAATGTACAGCATTCACATCAGCCGCAGCTAGATTAATTGCGCCATTGACTTTAACCAGATCAATCTCAGAGCGATGTTTCCGCAACCAATCTGTACTTTTTTGGGCAAATACGAAATTACGTACAAATTCTGTCGGATAATCTTTGACTGGAATTGGAATCCAATTAACTTGACTATTAGCTTCTAGTTCTGGTGCGACTTCACTAGCTAATAATGTTAGTTGATGACCACGACGAATTGCTTCATTAGCAACCTCATAGTTTACTCGTCCCTGTCCATCACCTTTTTTAATTTTATGAGTAACAATACAAAGTTTCATCCACTACCTTCTTTAGTAATTTAAGCTTATGCAGAACCGCAAATAAAAAGTTGAAAATAATCCAATACAGTTCAGTTAAACATTTCTTTATTCTCTCAGTGTCCTCTGTGTCTCTGTGGTAGCCTGCGGCAAGCCGCTCCGCGTCTACGTAAAAAAATGACCTTGACAAAGATTTTTAGCCTTAACTTAACCGTATTATCAAATAATCTTCTTTTCTTACCTTCGCGGTTCGTTAAAAAATAGCATTTACACAAACAGAGATTTTCAGGTAGAGGCAATTCATGAATTGCCTCTACAAGACCATATTGCTCTACTATTTCGACAATTCTATTAATTTATTTGCTAAAAATTGCGGAGTAAAACTAAGACTTAGGGCTACTAAAGTTCGCGCATTAAATTTTTGTTTAGTCAGCGCCTGCCAAAAATAAGGACGTGCTACCGCTATCTGTTTACTTCGCAGCAAACCAATTCCCAAAGTTGTATTAGCCTCTAACCATTTCTGTTGAAAGTGCGTTCTAAATTTCTGTAATCGAGCGTCTTCCATAAAGACTTGATAACAGAACATTTCGCTTTTAGCTTTGCGAATTTTTGCTTGCACATCTCGACTACCACTGAGCATAGTATCAGTTTGCTCATGAGCGCGATATCGCGTCAGTCTTTCTGGATAGTAGTAAGCGCCATAACCCGATATACAACACAGGTAAGTTAAATATAAATCCCACATTCCACCAACTTCTGGAGGAATACTATCCCAATCAACCAGATTATTGCGAATCAAGCAAGATGCAGCAGTAGGTATACTTTTATCTACCAATCCAACTTTGTAAAAAGGTTGATAAATTCCTTCTTTGAGTTTATCTCGCTTATAACCGCGTGTATTTTTTTCAGTCCCAGCATTATCAATTATGCCATTTGCATCTATGATATATTGGTCGCAAAAAGCAATAATTAACTCAGAATTTGCTTCCAAAACTGGTACAAGCTTTGCTAGAAAGTCTTCATTCCAGATATCATCATCATGAAGACTAGCAATATATTTACCTCGTGCCATATTGAACCCATGCTGCTGATTAGCAAGCATACCTACATTTTGTTGGTGTCGCCAAAATCTGATGCGTGAATCACCAAAAGATGCCACAAGTGCTTGAGGATTTTCTGGACTGCAATTATCTGAAACAATAATTTCGATATTTTGATAAGTCTGTTTAATAGCACTAGCGATCGCTTGCTTGAGATAGTCTGGTCGGTTATAGGTAGGAATAATAACACTGACTAAAGGCTGTTGGCATTTTTGAGATAATGACATATTTTTTTCCTTTATAGTTAATAGATAAAAGATGCACCATTAGAGATTTTGACCAAAATAAGCTTATTTCACTTGAGAAATACTATAGAATTTTTTCGTTCTCGCAGGAAAGTCAGCTATTGTTTTTTCATAAATTGTTCGCAGATTATTTACATGAGCAGCCATTGTAAATTCCTTCATCAATAAAGCATGGCCTTGTTCGCCCATCTGCCGACTTTTTTGATAATCTTCATCCAAAGAATGAATAGCATCAACTAGCTTTTTGATATCATTACCTGGAACAAGAATACCTGTTTCTCCATCTCGTAAATGTTCTGGAATTCCTCCGACTGCACTACCAATTACAGGGCGATAATTAGAGTATGCTTCTAGTGTTACAAGACCAGCAGGTTCAGGCCAGACACTAGGAAAGATGACTGCAAAACACTGTTGATAAAGTTGATTTATTTTGTCAGCATCGCACCAACCATGCCAAGTGATCCGATTACTTAATCCGAGTGTGTTTGCTAACTTTTCTAACCGTGGCCGTTCCCAACCTTCACCTGCAATATCAAGTTTAATTTGCGGATTTGTATGTATTAAGGTTTTAAGTAGCCATTCCAGACCTTTATCAGAAACAATGCGACCAACAAATAAAATTCTATGATTTTGATGAACTTCTAAGCTCAAAGGGGCAGTCTTGATTTGCGGTACAGAGATACCACAGTGTAGGGTTACAGTTTGCTCAGAAGGTACGCCGTTTTGAATCAACTCTTGACGCACGTATTCACTATTGGCGACAAAAGTAATTTTTACCTTTTTTAAGGTATCTAATAACTGATGAGTAATTTGAAGTTCTTTAAGAGTTCTTAACGGTCTACGGCTACCACATTTATCTACTAACTTACCCCAAGTACAACCTAAGTAAGAAAAGTTGCGATCGCAGATTGTCCGTTGCCCTGCTAAATACTTTGTGCCACTAGGACAGTACAATGAGTGATTATGAACACTAAAGACAGTAGGACATTCGCCTGTAAGCTGCAATAGTAAATCTGGGCTGTGGATGTGCAGCAGCTTGAATTGGCTTTGGTCAACACCCTTAAGGGATTTTATCACGCGATCGCTAACTTCAGGTGGTCGATGTTCAAACAGAGAAGCTAAATAAGTTTCAACACCTCCGCCCTCACCCACATCAAAATTCGAGCATTGATAAATCAGGTCTTCTTCAAAAATTCCTCTATGCAAGTGTTTATTAGCTTGTTTGGCTTCATTGATTGAGTTAAGCATTAATCTCCATTTGTCTTTACGTTATTATTAATTAGATTCCTCATATCAATAGAGGCTTATCTTCATCCACTTATATGCCAACATTAAACCAAAGCTTGTGTCTAACATCACTCACATAATGTCTGAGAGCAATGTTTTTACTTGCAGATTTATCTGGATAAATAAACTGATCTTCTACATTGAGAATATATTTATTTAAGCATAGAGGTTTACCATGATTGTGGTGCATGGTTAAATGGACAATTGTTTGCTCAGTAAAATAACTAGGAACTTCTGGAAGATTTGCTAAACGTTCGATGGCAAAACTCCAGTCAAATTCATGCCTAAATAATATAAATCCACCATTTACGGGATTCGATTTCTCAGACTCATCATAAATAATTCGCTCGTCAAGAGACATCGAACAATCAGGTAGATAAAGAGAGTATTTTTCGTCCGACTTACTCAAATCAATTAAGTCAATCCCACCAGGAAAAAATAAAATATCCGAATCAGTGTAAATCGTAGTACCATTAACAGGAATCGACATCAATGCCGACAACTTTCTGCCCATTGGATGCAGTTGGGCATAATCAAGAACACATTGAGGTAAATCTGTTCTCAGGAAGTTTTGTAAAAGTATTACCTGAACGCAGGGATGGATACGGCGGAGTAAATTACAGCTAGAATCAGTATAACTACCATCGGAAACTACAGTAAATGTCTCTGGAATGCCGACATGACGAATGAATGAGCGAATACTTGCCACTTGTTCTGGTAGATCGCGTTCGCATGACAAGGCATAGATACTTACCGGAGCTTGCCGAGTTTGCTTAATGGGGATGTTGACAATCTGAGAAATGGCTGCTTTATATAGAGAACGATTAAATTTACCCTGAATTTTAGCAGTGTGGTAGCCTATATTTACCATTTATTTTTCCTTGTTAAAATTATCAATAAATGAGTAGAGAAATGAATTCGTAATTTACAAAATATAAATTACGAATTCCGTAAAGCCTGCGGCATAGCTCCGCTTAGAGCGTAGCGGGGCATAGCCCATTACGAATTACGAATTATAGTATTGCATCTGGTGATATTCCCACAGCTTGCCTTGGCGTGCGAGTAGTTCTTGATACTTGCCCTGTTCTACTATCCGTCCTGCTTCCAAGACCACAACTTTATCTGCTTTCGCAATAGTAGAAAGACGGTGAGCGATCGCAATTACTGTTCTACCCACAGATAGCTTTTCTAATGAATCTTGAATTAAGCGCTCGGATACAGAATCTAAGGCACTAGTTGCTTCATCCAAAATCAAAATTTCTGGGTTCCGTAGTAGTGCCCGCGCGATCGCAATTCGCTGTCTCTGTCCTCCAGATAATCTAACACCCCGATCTCCCAATTGGGTATTAAAACCTTCGGGCATTTCTAAAATAAATTCCAGTGCATTCGCTAATTTAGCAGCTTCTTGAATTTGCTCATTAGTAGCTTGTGGAGTGCCATAAGCAATGTTTTGCCAAACATCAGTATTGAAGATAAATGTATCCTGACTGACAACAGCTATTTTACGACGTAGAGAGTTAATTTCAAATAGTCTTATATCAACTTCATCGATATAAACATTTCCCTCTGTAGCATTATAAAAGCGAGGAATTAAATCAGCCAGAGTCGTTTTACCAGCGCCAGAGGCTCCGACTAGTGCAGTCATTTTTCCCTTTTCAATGGTTAGGGTAATGTTATGTAGTACTATATTCTGGTCATCGTAACCGAAATCTACAGATACTAAATTTATTGCCCTTTCTAAAGCTTTAAATTCAAGCTTTCCATTCTTAAAATAATATTTATCCTCACTTTTCAACAGATTTTTAATATTGTCTGCTGAACCGTGTAAGGTACTGAGAAATGCCCGCGTGCCATTAATATCTTGAACAAACGGGACAAAGCGAAATAGTACAAAGAAAAATGTTAACAAAGAAGCGACTTGTAGCGTTCCATTACTAACCAGGCTAGTGAATGCCAAAACAATCATTCCGACCAATACCGTAGTAGCTGCTCCTTCGGCAATTGGCTTGACAAGTGTCCAAGTAAATACAACTTTAGTTGTAGAACTTACTACCTTATTGCTAGCTTTGTAGTAACGCTGGCGTTCAAATTCTTGAGTACCACAAGAATGAACAGTGCGAATACCATTAATAAATTCTATGGCTGTTGATGTAAAGTTAGCATTGGCAGTTGTCATGCCAAAACTGGATTCTCTGACTCTGGCATTTAGATTAGATAACCCTACACCTAAGAGTGTAAATAGTAATGCTGAAATTACAGTTAGTTGCCATGATATCAAAAACATTGAGATTAAGTAGACAAGAGTTGTTATCCCTCTAGTTACTAAAAATGCTGCACCACTAAAACCCTGTCTAATTCTTTCGATTTCTGTGGTTATTGTGTTAATTAGTTCACCAGAACGAGTTTTGGCAAAGTAACTTAACGATAAGGATTGTAATTGTTCAAAAATTTGCTTGCGTAAGCGATCGCCAAAATGCAGTTGGGATAATTCAGTATAAACTAGTCCAAAATAATTGAAAGCAACACGTAACCAAGTACTTAATAATATCAGTGAAGATATGCGGTATAGACGGTTAATTGATGATGACTTAGATCCTAAGACTAAAGTATCAAACCATTCTATTCCTGTTTGGACAGGTTGAGCATTTGGGCTAGTTAAGCTTTGCAAGAAGGAGAGTAAAAAACCAATGCTTACTCCTTCAAAAGTTGCTGCTAAAATTGAGAATGTTAGAGCTAAAATTACTATTTTGCGAAAGTGTTTAAATTCTCGCAATATTAAATAGTTGTCTTGCCAAAACCTGGAAGCTTTGAGCAAACTACGGAATTTTTGAGGGAGTTGGGAATTCATCAATTTTATAATAATAGTTTGGCAAGGTAGAGAGACCGCTATAGATGCAATGTAAGTAATTTTTGTGTTAGCCTCAGTGCGGTAGATGAAATCATCAATTACCGCACAGATGAATTACAGTGTTTGGCTATCTAGATGTAATAGGTGAGACTGTGCCTCTATTTCCCAGGAAGCTTTAATGTCTGGTAGTTTATTTAGCTGTATTGCATCTTCCAAAGTCCAGCAATGAGATCCACCACCAGTCAAACTCATGTCACCCCGCAGTACGTTAAATAACTGTGGGAGATTGTCGAGATTGTATTTACCTATCCAACGCCCTAGTGGTGTGATATTGTGCGTACAAAACTTCATTGCTTGAAAGAGTTTACCCCGTTCTCCAACACGCCATTCATGACAAAAAAGCGATCCTGGTGAGTAAACCTGCATTAATACCATCAATCCCAGCATGACTGGACTTACTAATACCAGCAATACTAAAGCAGCAATCCAATCAATTAATCGCTGCAATTGTCTCCAGGGTTGATTAGAAGGTTTATTACCAGCAGGTATGCTTAGGAATATTGGTTTTTCAGCTTCTTGACATGCATCTGCCCAAAACCTGAGCAAAGCCTCACCCAGCTTTGGATCTATGCTTACCAAACTTACTGGAGAATGTTGTAAGCATTCTACTAGCGATCGCTTACTATCTAATGCAGGCAGATATGGTTGTTTCACTTGTCCAGGCTGCTTCACCAACAACTGACCCCGCCGCCACAGGAGTGTGCAGTACCCACGATTATCTTGGTGTTCCTGGGTTACATCATATAAATTCTCTAGAGGTGGAATTATTGAAACTGTCATAATGTCTTTGGGTTTATACAGGAGTGAATTACTGAGGCGTTATCAAAGGCTATTAATGCCAAAGACCCAAATCCGAATCTTGTTGTAAGTCCAAAAAATTGGAGATAATTGAGGGCAAAAATATGTTATTGCTATTTGCCACTCAGCCAAGTACATATCGTCCAGAAGTTTGCTGGTGTAGAGGTTTACAAATCAACGTTACTATCAATATTCATGGGTAATCGGTATTTTCCGGTAACTACTGAAAGTAGAAATATGTAGAGGGAAATTACCCATAAATTTATATCTACGTTTAATTGCACTGAGGTGTTTCTTGTATCGATAAATTTACCAAAACCAGTCTGCTCTTGTCTTCTAGCCTTTGTGAAGTGCTTTAATCTCTAGAATATAAGACTATTTAGGAATAGCGATCGCTCCAATAAATTCTTTATTTACTCTTTAAAGAGCTAGTGATTTCTCTGAAAAGCCATAAAGATCGCATAAATATACTAAAATTTTCCTGATAGCAATAAAATTAAATTTTGTTCATTAAAAAGTAGGGTAACACTGATGTGCTACCCTACCACGTGTTGTATTTAAACTAATTAGATCCCCGACTTCTCTAAGAAGTCGGGGATCTATACATCTCGCGGTACTAGCTACTTTTCCACGGCTTGACGGAGAGCCAATTGCTGTTGT
This sequence comes from Nostoc sp. LEGE 12450, assembly GCF_015206895.1. GTDB lineage: Bacteria > Cyanobacteriota > Cyanobacteriia > Cyanobacteriales > Nostocaceae > Nostoc. The sequence continues at coordinate 34,530 of NZ_JADEXU010000022.1, forward strand.
TTGATATAAGGTACGTAATTACTGCTAGAGTTTGATACTCCGTTAGCTACAACCCCAATCAGGTTTAACTTACTTAGCATTGCCGTAGCCTGAGTCAACTGGCTTCGTGTCACAATACCAATGCTTGCCACCATAACGACGCTACGACAAGATGATGCAGTAAGCATGGCATCCACCAAACCAAGAACTGGGGGAGCATCTATGAGTACCAAATCATAGTTTTCCTCAAAAGCTGCCATCAATTGCATCATTCGGGGAGAACTCAACAGATTAGCTGGGTCAGCAGGTTTGGGCCCAGCAGTTAAAATATCGATGTAGGCGGAACCTGCGTATTGAAGACTAATCTGGCTGGGTAGACTTGCATCACTCGCTAGTAGAGTTGAAAGCCCTTGTTCATTAGGAAGATTCAGTTGGTGGTGCAGGCTGGGATCGCGTAAGTTGGCATCAATTAGTAACACTCTTTTGTGTAAACGAGCAGCACTCATCGCTAAACCTAACGCCAAAGCTGACTTACCCTCATCTGGTAAAGCTGAGGTAATCATCAAAGACTTCAAGTTAGCAACAGTATTTAAAAGTTCAATATTCTTGTAAATCAGATCCAGCGATTCCCAACGTGGTGGAGATTGCAGTACTTGAATTGTCCAAGGGGCGAGAACTTCTGGCTTGCCAAAGGGCAATTTGATCATTGATTCTCTGGGTTTGGCTGGCGGTAACTTGGGGGTTGTTCCCAACAAAGGTAGCGCCATTTGCTTCTCTAATTCAGCAGTAGTATGAACTGCATCATCAGCCGAATCTCGAATAAAGGCAGCAATGCCTCCTAACATCAACCCAACCACAGCACCTAACAGCAAATTCTGTTGGAGATTAGGGCCTAATTGTGCGCCTTTTTGGGGATCTTCTACCACTTCCCAATTAAATCCACCCTTGGAAAGCTCTTGCCGCAATTGCTGTTCTGCTCTTAAAAGCTGCTCTAACCTTTCACGGCTAAATTGCAACTGCGGTAGCATCCGATTGTAATAAGCCAAAAGAGGCGGGAAGCGTTTGATTTCCAAACGTAACTCGTTTTCTTTCTGAGCTAAACTTTGATCGCGGGCAGTTAAAGCAACTATAGTTGTCTGCGTTTCTACTAACTGACCAGCAAGGCTAAGATCGATTTGGCCAAGTTGTCCTTTTTCAAGAAGAGAGTCTCCAGAAGTGAATGCACTAGCAGACTTTTCACCTAAAGTTCTTCCTACTTCTTGTTGCAATAATTCCTTCTGGCCCTGAAGCTGTTCTTTGAGCTTTTGCACACTTGGAGTCTGATCTGTAAAGCGTAAGCGTTCTTGCGCTAGTGCCAATTCGCTTTTTTGGATTTCGTTTAGTAAGCCTTGATAGCGAGTAGACTGACTCAGGCGAGAAGCAACTAGAGCATTTTGAGGAGAACGGTTAAGTTGTTCTTCCAAAGATTTTTGGCGTGCTAAGGCTTCGCCATACTGAGCGCGAGTTGTCTGTCTTTCTTGAGCGATATTATTTAAAGCTGTCTCAATCGCTTTGGCCTGTGACTCTGGATCAATTAAGTTCTGATTTCTGCGAAACCTTTGTAAATTAGTTTCAGATGCGTTTACTTCTTCACTAGCTTTACTTAACTGTTCCCTAATAATTTGCAGACCTTTTTGTAACCGTGAAGTCTGCTGTTGTTTGTTATATTCCAGATAAACTTGTCGAATTGCGCCCAGAACTTTTTGTGTCTTTTCTGGATCTCCAGCAGTGTATTCAACTTGAAAGATTTTTGTAGCGACATTATCTTCTTTGCTTCTCAATTGAGTTAAGACTAAAGAAGCTTTAATTTCACCTGTACTGATATCTGGATAATCAGACTGAAGTTTATCAACTGCTTTTTGGATAAGTCCAGAACTCTGCATCAAGTTAAGCTGAGTTGCTGTATCTATGACAATATTAGAGTCAGTAAACTGGCTATCTACCCCTGCTCCTTCTTTCTTACCTTGATAGTTGGATTCTACTAGCAGTTGCATTGAACTTTTATAAGTTGGTTTAGTTTTTAAAGTTACGATGCCTGCTATAGCAATAGAACTAATTAATACTGCTAAAAACCAAGGAAATCTTCGCACAAATACGGCAAACAATTGTCCGTAACTTGGTTCAGTTTCAGAGGCTGGATTTATTTGAGGATTTAGACTAGTTTGAACCACTTTTATTATCCTTGTCTTCAAGACTTACGCTAAGAGATATCCCGAAGATTACCTGTTTTTTTTACGAACCGCCTTCGCGTTAGCGTCTCGTTAGAGAAGTGCGCCAAGTACGCCAAGGAGGAGAGGAAATCAATAGGTAATCTTATAGTGGAAAAAGATTCAGAAATAGCAAGAGTCATTATTTATTGAGATACCACGCTTACAAAGAAGGTGGTTTATATTAGTCTGATATCAGAAAGTTTTTTGCCCACTTTTAAAGTTAGGTTTATACCAAAAACTAATGACCAATGACTAATATCTAATGACGACTTTATCAAATGAATATTTGATGCGCGCCACAAGCTTGGTTAATAATTTGCTCAACTTTCCCAAAGAAGGCATTCTCTGAGAAGTTTGCTACTGCATGATTACGGATGCGATCGTAATCCCAAGAGATGCCATTGGCTTCTTGTAATGCAATTTGTAGAGATTCGGGTGTTTGTCTTTTGAAAAAGACTCCTGTTTCACCTGGTATTTGAGTATCTAATACTCCACCGGCACCATAAGCGATAACTGGTGTGCCGCTAGCATTAGCCTCTACTGGAACTAACCCGTAATCTTCTAGGGCTGCGACAATAATAGACTTGGCTTTGGAAAACAAGTCTTTACGGGTTCTATCACTTACGTGTCCCAAGAACACAATATTTTTTAATGCTTTAGATTTTAACCGTTCTAGTTCTGGCCCGTCACCTGATATTAATAAGTGCCATCCTAGCCAGTTAAAAGCTTCGACTATTATATCAAGGCGTTTATAGCTAATCATCCGGGCTGAAGCCAGATAATATTCATCTTTTATATCTGAAAAAACAAATTTACTAGTATCAATTGGATAGTTCACCATCATTGCCTTTTTGCCATAAATACTTTCAATACGGCGGGCAACAACACTAGAATTGGCAATGTAAAGGTCAGGTTCCTGTGCATATTTCAGGTCTACCTTTCTCATTAATTGAAATACTTGTTCAATTAATGGTGCAAAATATCTATAGTCTCCGTATTCTCTTAAATAGGTTGCTGTATCCCATAAGAAACGGGTGACGTTATGGCAAAAGCAAATGTGGTGGGCATGAGGATTTTTTCGTACTGCTTTGGCGAAGCTGGTGCTACTGCTAATAATTAGATCGTAGTCTTGCAGATCCAAGGAGCGAAAGGCAGGAAAATATAGAGGAGCCATTGACCTGAAATACTTTGCTGCACCAGGGATTTTTTGTAAGAAGGTTGTGTTGACTATGCGATCGCCTAGATCAATAGTTTTTTGAGGATCGTACAGAGATGTGAAAATGTCTGCTTCAGGATAACGCTTACAAAGCAGTTCAAATACACGCTCTGCCCCACCTCGCTGGGTTAAATAATCATGGACTAGAGCAATTTTCATGAATTTGACCTAAAGTTTCGATCGGGTTTGTTTCAAGGCTCCCCAGCAAGTTATTATCAACAACTTTAGTGTCCCGCAGTATAGCTTCCTATCCTCTTGACGAAATTCTGGCGACAAATACGTTGGTAGGGGCGTACCGCTGTACACCCCTACAGCCAATTCATTTGTCGCAAATATTTTTAGAATCGATATTACCCAACTGCTACCAAGATTTTTTCTGGGGCGAAATAATTGTTTTGTTCAGTTCTTAGTTGGTCGCAGAGTCTGCCTTCAGGTAATTCTACATCCTCATAAGTGAGAACTTGATCCTTAGAAATATCTCGTTTGAGACGACATCCTTCAGCTAAACCAATTGGTAGGAGATTTTGCTGTTGGACGATGGGGGAATTTTCACATTGTCCGTAGGTCATGTAGTAACCGATGCCATCTAGGGTTTCTCCAGCTTTCAGGTCGATTTTGGCGGTGGTGACAACATCTACTAACGGGCCTGCTAGCGGAGACATAACGGCATCACCGAACAGGACAGCACGCGCTACAGACAAGGGAACTTCAAAATGACAGAGGTGATAAGGAGTATAGAAGCTGTAAAGAGGGCCTTCGCCTAATTTGTATAAGTTGAGATAGTGCTGTTGCTTGGGGTCGTCGTGAGTGGCAAATACATATACGCCTGGGCCTGGTTTTGCTCCAACTACATAATCGACAATACCACCCAGTTCTTTGAGTTGTTCAACATCATATAAATGGGTCATTTCTTCGACATAACCGTTGAAGTCATATCCCAACATTCCCCGTTTGGCGACTTTCATCCCTGTGGCATTGGCAACGATCGCTTGCTCAAAGGAAATTTTGGTTCCGTCAGCGAAGCTAGCCACCATGTGGGGCTTTTGACCCCAACGTTTAGCAAATCCTTCCTGGGTGGTGGGATTGCGATAGGGGTCTTGGAGTCCTTTAATGTTACCGCACAATAACGGAGTTAAACCAATGCTTTTTACAAAGCGGTAGAGGTTCATTTGCACCCCTGGCTGATCGCCATCACAGGCGCTGAGAATCACACCTGCTTTGTCAGCATAGACTTTGAGGATGGGGCCAATAGTGCCGTCGAGTTCGGCATTCATCATAATCACATGTTTGCAATGAGCGATCGCTTCCATTACGATGTGAGCGCCAAATTCCACTGCACCTGTGACTTCGATTATGGCCTCGATGCCCTCAGCCTGACACAGTAACTTAGCGTCTTCTGTGACTGCATACTTACCGTTTGCGATCGCATCTTCTAATTCGCTGACAGTTGCAACAACTTGAATATCTTCAATTCCTGCTTCCGAATAAGCTTGTTTAGCTGCATCAATCTTGCGATTGGAGATAGCAACTAACTCCATTCCTGGCACTGAATTGACAATTTGGTTGGCAATTCCTCGACCCATAAAACCAGCACCGATCATTCCTACCTTGATAGGATTTCCTGCTGCTGCACGGGCTTGTAAGGCGCGATCGATAATAATCATGAACTAAACTCCTTTTTGGAACTGTTGGTTGTGATACAAATTCTCTATAAACTTGTACTTAATGATTTTTTACAGCTAAATATTAAGTACATTTTCATGGGAATTAAGATTAGCTATGGCTACTAACTGGTTGTTTGCTAGGTGCTATAGAACCAGTCTGTTTTTCCTGGCTGTGATTTTCGATAATTTGCTCTACAACATTTCTGTAAACTTGAGCAAATTTTTCTTTAGTATGATTTGCTCTTGCATATTCCCATGCCTGACGAGACATTAGCTTTAGGTCTTCTACAGGCAAATTGGAAATACTTCTAACTTTCGCCTTAATTTCGCCAACAGAAAGATTATCGAAAATCACACCAAAATCATGAACATCGACACCAGATTCGTAGCTTAAAATTGGAATTAACCCAGCTTGTAAGCAACTGATTACTGCTCCTGACTGTCCTTCAGAAACGGAAGGATAAACAAGCCCTATACAGTTATTTGTAACCTCTATAAAGTCAGGACTACTAACATCAATCCAACCATAAGTGTGGATGTTAGGTGTTTCGTACAGTTCTTTATAGAAAGCTTGCTCAAATTCTTTGTCATTACTTACCGGGCCACAAACTGTTAAATGGTATTCCGGCATTTGGGCAAAGGCATCTAAAACTAAATCTAATCCTTTCAGGACTAAAGCACTACCACCAAACCACAGAAAACGCTTTCTTACCGCTTCAAAATCTTTCTTTTCAGGATAAGGATAAACGCTAGGCGAAGAAATTGGGATACGATACATTGGTTTTTTGGCATACTTAAATGTATCAGTTGTGAAATCATTACCCAACACAATCGCGCAATCGGCATATTCAATTCCCAAGTTAGGAACCTCAAATCGTTGTGGTTTTAAGGTGATACCTTTGCGCCGTTGTAGTTCTAGAAGCCTGTTGCATTCTGCTGCATTGCGAAACACCATATTTGCAATGTCAACATGGAAAATTTTGATGCAATCTTTATTGAGTTTTGGTGCAAGTACTTCCATCCGATGACGAATATCAATGAAAAATGCGTAGTGCTTTTGCGGAACGAATTTATCATTGTGGAACTGGATAGCATCAACGTTATAGCCCAAGTCTAAAAAAGTTTGGGCGATTTGCCAAACTTCCCAGTACCAAGAGTGGTCATTAGGCATTGGCTGACCAGGTTTTAAGAGGAATGGCTCAATCCGATAAGAAAGAAGTACATTCCCCTTAGAAGGCTGTTTTGGCTTTAGAGAAACAACCTGTAAGGTCTTAGCGTAATTGATCCGAGCTTGAATTTTTTTGGAAACAAAAGAGATAGTATTTTCGACACGAGATAGAATCTTTGACATTTATTTCTACCTAATTTCATTAATTTAATATCTCAAACCTTAATTAGTAATTGATAGTTGTATTTACATCAATTCTAATTTCTTTCTTTACTTTGCGCTCTTTGCGTCCTACCCTACGGGAAGCCGCTCCGCGTCTATGCGGTTCGTTAAAAAAATTTTCACGAACCATCTAATACCGCTAAATTTATCTAGAAGTACCGCCAACAGTCATCATTCTCAACAAAGGCCAACTTAAATCTTTCTCAGAGATTTCAGTCACATCTAGAGGCCAATCAATGGCAAAGAATGGGTCATCATAGCGTAAACCTCTCTCATACCCTGGCGTGTAAAATTCGCCTACTTGATATACCACTTCAGTTTCATCTGTCAGTGCTTGATAGCCGTGAGCAAACATTTCTGGAACATACAAAGCGCGGCGGTTTTCTGGTGTTAGTTCCACCCCAATGTGTGATAAAAAGCTAGGAGATTCAGGACGCATATCAATAATTACGTCATAGATAGCGCCTTTAGTACAGCGAATTAATTTCGTTTCTGCTGCTGGCAGAATTTGATAATGCATTCCCCGGATAGTGCCTTTTTTGTAGTTAAAAGACAGGTTACATTGGGCAACTGTTGGCTTTAATCCGTGTGCTTCAAATTCTTGAGCGCAGAAAGATCGAGCAAAAAAACCACGGTGGTCTGGCTTTTCTTCTAAGTCAATAATAAATGCGTCTTTGAGTGCAGTTTCGGTAAAAATCATTATGGTTCCTTTGAGATGAATGTTGAGTAAAGAAATTAAGCAAACCACAGAGACGCAGAGGGCACAGAGAGATATTTTGTATTAGTCTTAAATCTACAAATCGGGTGCAAATCCTTTCTTTCTCTTCATCTGTGTTCTCTGTGCCTCTGGGTTAATTAAATTAAATATTCTTCTGGTGAGAACATTTTTAAGTTGATACTTTAGCTGCATCAGATGCAGAACGTAACTCTGCTCTGGGATAAGTATCATCCCAGTATTGGGTGCAGAGGTCTGGCCGTTCAGGAGGATTGGCGGTGTAACAAAAGAATAGTGTTGACCGATCTTCTGTACGAACTGTGCCGTGATGTAAAGCATTTTTCGTATCTACAATAATGACTGTACCTGCTGGCCCTGGGCAGGATTTCCAAGCTGATTTGGGGATGACTGGTTTTACTTGTTCATCGTCGATACCCATATAGCCTGACTTCCAAAGTTTGTAGTAAAGTCGAAAATAATTCCAACTAAATAAGGAAGTTAGGGAGCGAGGGATGTATTGGAAAGGCCCAGTTTTTTCTTCTACATCATTCAAGTAAATAATAATTTTGATAATCCGCCGGTCTTCGGCATCGCTATGCCATAGTAGCGTCCCAAACTGATGTTTACTCTTGAAATCTTTGCGTAAATGTACACCATGAAAAGCAATTGGAAGACCGATATAATTTTCGATGATGTTGAGTAGCCTTTTCTCTACCCCCCAGGCATAAAATTCTGGTAAACCTGTAACTGTATAAATTTGTGGCAACCTTTCATCTAGATGCTCATTGGTGGGATTTTCCATCTGAAACAATTGATGGTGAGCAGCTTTGAGCAGTTCGGAGCTAGAGTCGAACCCTAAATCTGCCAAGTTTGTGACGCAAACACCATCTTTTTTGAGAGTCTTAAGGATGTTGCGTAGGCGTAGCCCGTCGTAGACATCGCTTCCTGCCAATGCTGGCAGATTTCTGCTATGCTTCCAACGAGCTAGGTAATATTCAAAGTCAGATGAGAGTGTAGCTATTTTGCGTTTAATCGCGTTGAACATGGCGCAAATCCTTCTCTTATTGATATATAGTTGTTAGTAATTAGGTAGTTTATGGCTTATAGGTACGGACTTCTTCAGTAGATATTTCGCTTGATTCTGCTAAACCGAATTCTTTAGAAACCATCACATCAAAAGCACATAAGCTGACTAAAGCCAAAAATGGAACTACTATTTTGATGGCAGACATCGGCCATCTTCTTAAAGCACCCAAGAAAACCTTTAAGTTGACTTCTTTACTATTCTGCAAAAGCATCCGTCTACAAAATTGCTTAGAATATCCACTTTGCTCTAATTTCAAAATCACTTCAGGAATGTGTTTGTATTGCATTAACAGTGCTGATTTTGGTTCTTTCTGCCAATAACTCACACCAACAACACATTCTAAATAAGTCTCTTTAGTGACAATTACACTACCATTAGCAGCGCAATATCCGGCTAAATATGCTAAAGATATCCAGTTATTCTCAGCATCTTGCCAATCTTGTAGAGCGCGTTTTACTAAGTCAGTACGATAGACTGTAGCAGTTAGAAAAATGACTGCGCCGACACTTTTTGAAAAACAATGTTCAAATATGGCTTTACCATCACCCTTACCATCTTCACTATCAACATCAAACCAGCGATTACCAACGATTGTTGGTGGATGAACTGGTTCACCAGTCAGTTGGTTACGACCGGAAAAGTTGAGGAACAATAATGATAAATCTTCATGTTGTTTAAGTTTGCTAATCACATAAGCAATTGCTCTATCTTGAATTGGGTCATCATCGCCGATTGTCCAAACATATTTTGTTGTTGTAGACTTTAGGCAATACATAATATTTTTAACTACGCCTAAATTCTTTAAATTTTTATTTGATTTAAATGTAATATTGTTAAGTGCCGCTTGCCATTTTTGGATTACCTCTTGAGTATTATCTGTTGAACAATTATCGGAGACTAAAATCTCACATTCATCTTCAAAACCTTTGATAGCTTGAGCCAACCATGTTAGCTGTTTATCAAGTAACCCGGCACGATTAAAAGTGGGTATGGCAATAGTCAGGAGTTTATTCATATTAAGCTTAAATCTATAGTTAAGAGGCTACTAACAACAGCTTGTTAATAAACAAGTTGCTTTTAAGTTGATTTTTTGATATTTAACAACAAAAGCTTTATGAAACTACGCCTTTTAATTACTTTTCACCTATTGTCTATGCTCATAATGACAACAATAAAATAGTAACAAAAGGCGCTTTTTGGGTTATAATTAGTAATTACGACGCTATTAAAAGCCTATCCGGAATAGGACACGGATAAATTTTTACTTCAGGAATTGGTACAACAAACTGTCCACCCCACTCGCCAATAAATGCCATTTGTTCCATAATTTCCTCTTTGAGATTCCAAGGTAAAATTAGGACATAATCTGGTTTAGTTTCGCGGATTTTGTCTGGTTCAAAGATGGGAATATGAGTCCCTGGCAAAAATAAGTCTTGTTTGTAAGGATTGCAATCGACTGTGTAATCGATAAAATCTTTCCCAATCCCACAGTAATTAAGCAATGTATTGCCTTTGGCTGGTGCGCCATAACCAACAATTGATTTTCCTTCTGCTTTTGCACTCAGAAGGAAATTTAATAGCTTATGCTTTGTTTGTCTGGCTTTTTCGCCAAATGTAATATAAATCTCTATCCGATGCAGTCCAGCAGCAATTTCTTTTGCTTTTAGATGGCTAACTCGGTCACTGATACCAGGACTATCAGCATTGTCATGTTTGGCATAAATTCTTAGTGAACCACCATGAGTTGATAATTCCTCCACATCAAAAAGTTGCAAATTGTGTGCTGCAAAAATCTTTTCGATAGCAAGAAATGAGAAGTAAGAAAAATGCTCGTGATAAATAGTATCAAACTGATTTTGTTGAATCAATTGCAAGATGTGAGGAAACTCCATTGTCAAAATACCATTCGGTTTGAGGATGAGTTTCATTCCAGCTATGAAATCATTTAAATCTGGTACATGAGCTAAAACATTATTGCCTATCAAAAGATCGGCTAGTTTTCCTTGTATCACAAGTTCTTTGGCAGTCTCAACCCCAAAAAACTTGTTGATACTAGGAATACCTCTATCTTGAGCTATCTTAGCTATATTTGCGGCTGGTTCTATTCCTAAAACTGGGATTCCCTTTTCTACAAAATATTGCAGTAGGTAGCCATCGTTGCTAGCAATCTCAATAATTTGATTATGATGATTAAAGCCAAATTTTTCTACCATCATATCGGTGTAAGCTTTGACGTGTTTTAGCCAACTTACTGAGTAAGAAGAAAAGTAAGCATAATCGCTAAAAATACGATCGGGAGTTTCAAATTGTTCTAATTGAACTAAAAGAGTGTCTTCAGACACATAAGCATGGAGCGGATAAAATTTTTCGGCATGATTTAGCTGTTCTGCTGTCAGATAAGCATTGGCTAAAGGTGACATTCCTAAATCAATAAAGGTTTGGTGCAGAGGTTGACCACTAAAACGGCATTTTGCGTTCGCCATAAATTTCAACTCACTGATTACAAATAATTTGATGGATGAAATAAGTCCGAACCAAATATTGTTGATTCGGAAACTTAGATTATTTCTTCTTTGCTGATAGGCAACTCTATCTACTTTTTATTCCAGAAGAAATCTTTGTCAATTTGCTCGGTACGAATTAGATACTCTAGCTGTTTTAAGCGAGTAAATCCTCTAAACAAGAAAGTGTCTTCAGCCATATCTATTTGGCTAAATAAATCAAATAGCTGCTGGGCACCAAGTCGGGCATTCCAATCACATTTAAATCCGGGGAGAATTGTGTTGATTTTCTCGAAGGATACTCGATAGCTGCGGTTATCTGAGCCGTTGTCACCAAAGGACAATTTACAATCTGGGAAAATATCAGCAATAATTTCCGCAATTTCTTTGACACGATAGTTGTTTGCTGTATCTCCGACGTTAAAGATTTGGTTATGTACAATATCTCGTGGTGCTTCTAAAGCACAGACTATTGCTTTGCAAATATCCAGTGCGTGGACTAATGGTCGCCAAGGTGTACCATCACTGGTCATTTTGATTTGTTTGCTAGTCCATGCCAACCCAGCTAAGTTGTTTAAAACAATATCAAAGCGCATTCTGGGAGAAGCACCAAAGGCTGTGGCATTCCGCATAAAGGTGGGAGAGAAGTCATCGTCAGCTAGTGGTCTGACATCCCGTTCTACTAGAGTTTTGCACTCTGCGTAGGCTGTTTGGGGATTAATTGGGGATTCTTCTGTAACATCACCTGCGGTAGCAACACCGTAGACACTACACGAAGACATATATACAAAACGACGCACACCCATAGCTTTAGCTAGGCTAGCGAGACGAACTGAACCTATATGATTAATTTCGTAGGTAATATTGGGTGCTAATTGTCCGGCTGGGTCGTTAGAAAGTTCCGCCATGTGAACTATTGCTTCAACACCTTCCAAATCGTCAGGGGTGATGTTGCGGATATCTTTGTTAAGGGTTTTAGGTGTTACGCCATTAGCGTTGTATAGCCAACCAACTTTATAGAACCCTGTATCTAGACCGATAACTTCATGTCCACGTTCAATTAACAGAGGCGGTAATAATGAACCTAGATAGCCTTCTGTTCCAGTTACTAATATTTTCATTGTGGTTAACGCCTTTGTATTGATGAGTTAAATTTTTCGTTTAGTAGGGATGCACAGATGTTCGCCCTAAAGGGTGTTGCATCCAAGAGGGAACCGCTATATTTTTCGTTTGTATGCAATCATTTGACCTCTCTCCTAAGAGGAGAGAGGCTTTGAATCTTGCTCCCATTCCCTCTCTTCGAGACGCTGCGCGAATGTGGGAAGGGGTTGGGGGTTAGGTCATTGGACTCAACCCAGAAGCGCTATATATAACTCGGCTAACAGTCATTACATAGTTTGCCGACTTACCTATTGAGTAACAACACTCTATAGCAGTTCTTAATTGATGCACTACACTTTTTTCTTGTGAGATAGGTATCTTACCCGCCTCTTATATTTCCAGGCTGGAAAAGATGCCCACTATACAAGATTCATCCTTTTATTCAGCAGCCCGGAAGTAATAACAATGTTATCTATGCAGTTACTGCAATATCTAGATGCGTGGGTTGGGGAATTTCTGCTACAAGCGCTTTGCCGATTTCTAGAGAAGATGTGGCCGCTGGAGAAGGAGCATTGCAAACATGGATGGAGTTTTGACCGGAAACAATCAAAAAGTCGTCTACAAGTTTGCCGTCGTTCATTAAGGCTTGAGCGCGAACTCCTGCGTGGGTGGGAACTAAGTCTTCTGCTTGGACTTCGGGAATTAGTTTTTGCAAACTTCTGGTGAAGGCTGCTTTACTAAAGGAACGAATGATTTCTTGGATGCCTTCATCAGCGTGTTTGGCTGCCAATTTCCAGAAACCAGGATAGGTGACGACTTCAAGAAAATCTCGTAAGTCAAAGTCGGTTTTTTTGTAACCTTCGCGTTTGAGGGATAGAACCGCGTTTGGCCCTGCGTGGACGCTACCATCAATCATCCGGGTAAAGTGGACACCCAGGAAGGGAAAATCGGGATTGGGAACTGGATAAATTAGTGTCTTGACGAGATAGCGTTTTTCTGGCGTGAGTTCGTAGTATTCTCCCCGAAATGGGACGATTTTGGCTTGGGGTTCAACTTGACCTAGTTTGGCGGTGCGATCGCTATGCAATCCCGTACAATTAATTACAAAGCGGGTTGCAAAGTTACCTTTGTTTGTTTCTAGTACCTGATTTTTACCACTTGGGGAGATTTTCAGAACTTTTGTATTGAGATGCAAATCTCCGCCCTGTTGTTGAATTAGCTGGGCATATTTCAAACAAACTTGCTTGTAATTAACAATCCCAGTTGAGAATACCCGAAGCCCACCTACGCATTTTACGTGAGGTTCAATTTCCTTGACTTCTTCGGGGCTGATTCTTTTAACTTCTATACCATTGTCTAAGCCGCGTTGGTAGAGATTTTCTAGACGTGGTAGTTCTTGTTCTTCTGTTGCAACAATGACTTTACCACAAACTTCATGTTCTATTCCATGCTCTTGGCAAAATTCTACCATAGAGCGAGAACCATCACGACAAAATTTAGCTTTGAAACTCCCTGGTTTGTAGTAAATACCAGAATGAATTACCCCGCTATTATTGCCGGTTTGGTGAAATGCCCATTGACTCTCTTTTTCTAGTACTAAAATACGCGCATTGGGATAGCGTTTTCCTAAAGCCAATGCTGTAGAGAGTCCAACTATTCCCCCACCTATAATCGCAAAATCATACATTAGTATTATCGCACTTAAAATTACAGTAAATCCATAAAGTTATTTGGGATTTGGTACTGGGTATTGGGTTAGAAAAATTTCCCCCAGCCCCCAGTTACCTTACCATGCCTTCCAAGGAGCCTGACTGCTTTTCCATAGCCCCTCTAGATAGTTTTTATCGCGTAAAGTATCCATCGGTTGCCAAAAACCATCATGTTTGAAAGCAGATAGTTGTTCCATATCAGCTAACTTTTCTAATGGCTCTTGCTCCCATACTGTAGAGTCATCAGCAATCAAATTGATTACTTCTGGTTCTAACACAAAATAACCGCCATTAATCCAAGCTCCATCACCTTCAGGTTTTTCCCGAAAGCTGGTAATTTTAGTTTGCTCATATCCCAAGGAAATGGCTCCAAAACGTCCGGCTGGTTGAACCGCTGTGAGTGTTCCTAATGTATTTTGTTCTTTGTGAAACTTCACTAGCTCGGTGATATTAATATTGCTTACACCATCACCATAAGTAAAGCAAAAGGTCTCATTACCAAGATGTTCCCTGATTCGCTTTAAGCGTCCGCCTGTCATGGTATTATCACCCGTATTGACTAAGGTAACACGCCAGGGTTCCGCATAACCAGAATGCACGTTCATCTGGTTAAATCGCATATCAAAGGTAACATCTGACATGTGTAAGAAGTAGTTAGCAAAATACTCCTTAATTATGTAACCTTTGTAACCGCAACAAATTATGAAGTCATTAATGCCGTGGGCGGAGTAAGTCTTCATTATGTGCCAGAGAATTGGCTTACCACCAATCTCAACCATCGGCTTGGGTCTGATACTAGTTTCTTCACTGAGGCGTGTACCAAGCCCTCCAGCCAAAATCACCGCTTTCATGCAATTACCTCGGAGATTTGTAGGGATATTATTTTATTTGACTTTTCGACATGAAGAGGATGCACTTAAATAGAGAAAAATTGATTTCTGATTTGTTTTTCTCCGTCAATAATCTAACTGTAATTTTCCCTGAAATTATAAAGGAAAGATAAATTAACATCTTTTCTATATAAAAGCTCTATGAATATCTATAAACATGAGATTGAAGAAAAATTCTGTCCGATAAATTACTTAATTAAATAAAAATGTTACCAAATAAATAACTAGGGCTAGCTGATACTAACCCTAGTTAGGCTTGATTTATCCAATCAAAACCGATAATATATGAGCAAAAAAACTTACTTGTTTTTAGTTAGTTTTTTCCAAATTACTTGAGCTTTGAAATAAAGGATCGCATTTGTTTTCTACGACTACACATAAGTTACTGAGTGCTTGTTGATAATTATCCATATCATCTTGCTCAAGAAACATTTTGGCAGATGCCTGTACATCTTCGATCGCTTTCGCCTGATTTCTGTTAGATTCACTACCACCATATTGTGCTAGCTCATAACGAACCATACCTCGTTTGAGATATACTTTTGCTAATTTAGGGCTGATAGTTAATGCTTGGTTAAAGTCAGCGATCGCTTGATTGTATTCTTGTTCATAATTGCTGCTATATTGAGCAATTTGATAATAGACAACACCTCGTTGAAAATAAGCTTCTGCTTTCGATACATTACGTTTTATGACTTGAGTAAAATCTGCGATCGCTCTTCTGTAAGCTTGTTGAGATTCACCACTATATTTAGCCATTTGGGTGCGGACAATCCCCCGTCTGATATAAGCTTCAATTTCGTTATTATCCAGACCGATGGCTCGATTATAGTCTGCGATCGCTAGGTTATACTCTGTATCAGGATCGTTGCTATATTCGGCGAGCATATAGCGGGCATTACCCCGATTCACCAGGGCTTTAGTTTGATTGGGATTAATTTTGAGAGCTTGGCTATAATCTGTAACTGCTCCTTCGTAGTCTTTGAGGTTATAACGGGCATTGCCCCGATTTACAATTGCTCTGGTATGTGTTGGTTGTTGTTCAATTGCTGCGGTTAAGCTGGCAATTGCTTTTTCGTAATCTCGGTCTTTGTAAGCAGTTTGACTCTGCTGATAGTAATCAGCGAAGCTGAGTTTATTAATTGTTTGGCGAGACTTTAATGTTTGTTGAGTGTAAGAATTTTGAGAAACCAACGGCTGAGTAAATTTGATCATTACGTCCGCATATCCCAATAAACCGAAACCCAGTAAACAACAAAGAACCGGGTACAATTTTGACTTCTTGGAACGTTTATAAGATGAACCGCTTGGGGTCATTACTGGCTGCCAATAATTACCTAAGTGCGGTGACATACTGCGCTGGGGAAAATGCGGTGTCTGGGTGTAACGCTTTTTCGCTTTGATTCGCGGTTGGAGATGTTCTCTCGCTTCTATAGCCCGATGTGATGGGAAGGGGTCGCGTCCGCCTAATCGCACGGTACGTTCACACCACGGACAGCTACGCATGTGGTTGTTGTAGCGATGCTGAGGATTTGTGGTGCAGGTAATTAAAGAATCTTCGGCTTCAGCGATGGCTGAGAGCCAAGTCTGGGCATTGGGGCGCAGATGTGGGTTGTTGTGACCATCTTCAAAACAACGGACAAATAGTTCTTGTAGGCTGGGATGAAGAATTTCCCAAGGGGGTGCAATGGGGGTAGGTAAGTAGGGTACGTACCGCTTTTGGCTATAAGTGAAATGCCCCGATGCAATGCGGGCTTCGTAGGGCGGTGGCTCAATAGAGCCTTGAAAAATCCCCGAAAATGGGTGAGTGCCTTCCATTAAGAGTTGGAATACCAGCACTGCTAACCCAAATAAATCGTGAGAAATTTCGCGATCGTGTTGGGCAAAAGTTTTATTCTGTAGTTCTGGTGGCGTAAACTCTGGTTTTCCGACTGGGCAGCGATAAACAACATTGCTGTTGGGGTCGAGTACTTGGAAAGAGTCTGTGTCTATCAAAGTCACCAGTGCGGTGTCACTGACGAGGATATTTGACTCGTTCACATCACCTATACAATATCCACTAGCGTGCAAAGCGGCAAAAGCTGCCGCCAAGTTACGAGCCGTGCGGAGCAGGTACTGATAGTTGAATAGAGGACAGTGTTGACGACGGGTTCTGGGGTTGTAAAAGTCGATGATTGGACGCATCCCCTGAATCCGTGGCATCAAAAAGCCCAAGATGCTATTTTTGCCATCTGGTGTCCGTAATAAATCCTCTGGCCAAGCGATAGAGATATGACCCAAACTAGCTGTCGGGTTTTCTGGCGGATTGGCAAGCATCGCCTGTAATTTGTCAGCATGGGCTGTAGTTGGCTTGTGGTAAATCTTCGCCACCAAGTCATTATCTGATGGCACTGCATAAACACAAGCTTCACCGCCACGCCCCAAACTGACATTGAGGCTGAGGATTTCTTTTCTAGGGGAACAACGTAGTACCTGCATAATGAAATTACCGCTAACGGAAGTTATTTAAGATGTGAAACCTGTAAATTGATTGCTCATGAGTCGTTGAATGCAGCTATAATGAGTGTCAAATCATCATCAGTGCGTTGTGTAATTCGGTCTGAGCGTAAAAACTTTACTAACTGCTCCTTCGCTTCTGTCTTATCTTCGGTATTAGCTACAAATTCAAACAGTGGAAAAAAGAATGGTTTGTGAGGTTCTCCAACAACCATATTCAATGCCAGCATTTGTAGTCCGTCGGTGATGATACCAACATTAACTATGTCGGTGCGCCATAATCTCATCTGGGCTGTATCTAAGGCCGTAGGAGAAGTTAAAAAAGTGGTCTCGTTGATGTACTCGCCGCTATCAGGTATCGTTAGAGCGATGAGATTGCCCGTGCTATCTTTTGCTACTGCCAAACCATCACCTATTTGCACTACAGCTACAAGTTCTGGTGTGGCAACCATCATAATTAAGGTAGTTGCTAAGTCTTGAGGCTGTTTGTCACAAGTAGCTGCTTCAGCCTCCACAGCTTTTTTGGCGGCTAGTATGGCATCATTTAAGAGCGATCGCACAAACGCATCATCACTTAAAACTTTTTGGGTGATTCCTTTGGTGGAAATACTTTCTATTGCTGTCTCCACAGCAATCATCGCTCCCACTTTCCCAAGGCTAGCAGAACCCGCGCCATCTGCTGCGGCTGCCACCAAAACATTATCAGACAATATTTGCCAGTGATGAGCATCCTGACATAACTGCTTGTTTTTTAAGTGACTTGTACCACATACCGACGCAGCCACAATCCGCCATTGAGCAATCTGTTTTGATATTTTCATAGATTTTTTTTCAACAGCTCGCTGTGTCAACATTAAGCTGCGATTTTTAATTAAACAGTCCCCCAACCAATCGGCGGTAGTGCTACCTGTTCGTCTACCTGCGAATGAGAAACAGCCGACATACTAGTTGATAGCCAGACAAACATCTCGATGAAATTTAGTCCTTTAAGCTTCAAAGGTGTACGTACAGTTATTTGATTTAAACGCGTCATATTCGCATTTTCTACACCAACTGTAAAGAATGCTACACGCTTGTTCGCCTCGTCTCCCTGTAAGCGCACAGATGCTTGCTCCACCACATTCTCTAACTCACCTTGGGGTTCTCCATCGGTAATCATGAATACCCAAGGACGATAGTAAGCAATCCCATTGGTACGATACTGAGATTTCCGCTCTTGAATTATATCCAAAGCTTTATGAATGCCTGCACCCATTGTAGTCAAGCCCTGTGCTGTTAAAATGGGCGGATTAAATTGATCGGCAGTCACAAAGTCTTGTACTACATTGACATTACTATCAAAAGTGACGATCGCCACTTCTACACGTCTTGCGGCTAAGGAATTTTTGACTAATTCATCCTTTAGACTGAGTAAACCTTGATTTAAAGCCTCAATCGGATCTCCTTGCATCGAGCCAGATGTATCTAGTAAAAGTACACAAGGACAACGTGGTTCTGGGTTCTCAGCAAATTCTACTACTTCATCAAGTCTTAATGTATCATGCATAACTTTTTGTGTTATGTTAAAGTTCAAAGCTTTATTTCCTTTTTGTCCGAGTATATAATTTCAGTCGTCGAGGTCACTACAGAATATAGTATCTAGTGGTAGATGCTCTAATCTTTATTAAACAAATTATTTTCATGAAGTTCTCAATATATTTTTTAAGAAAAACTTGAGTACAGCTTAGTTTAGCAAAAAAGAGTTTATCAAAACCCAGTGTTACCTGTTGTAATGTATCTACCAAAAATTTATATCCAATAAACCTACAGTACAATAAATACGTAAACTTTCCCAGATAAGTTTTTAAAGATTTTATGTAGAAGAATCCTTCCTTTACAGAAAAATTATTAACCATAATTAAGAGCCTTAGCTCCAGAAGTATACCAGCGTAACTGCGTTAACTTGGAATCAAATTTGCCTGTTTTTTGTGAGTAGGCATAAATAAACGTCATTACTAAGGTCTTAAGGTAAGAGTTGTCAGGAGTTGGTAAAATCCATAATTAACCAATATTTACTGATAGGCTAGCTAGGATAAATGTTTCTCTTTATTCATACCTACTTGTGGTTTAAGACAAATTAAGTAAAAAGTACCAAATGTAACAAATAAGTTATAAAACTTATATTTTTTAAAATATATACATATTTTAAAAGGAATAACTTGTCCGTAGATAAATATTACAAAGAAGAGAATACTTCATCGTTGATATTTTCAATCTACAAATGTTCAGTTGTTGATTCCGCAAGAAACTTGAAAAATATGAATAACTCAGGCGCATTCACCAAACTACGTCCTCTAAGTTTGTTAAGACAGTTATCCAATTGCTTTGATAGTACTTGTTTACAAGCATTAAGTAACTCAGTTTGTTGGTCAATTTACTTAGAACAGGGCAAAATAACTTACGCGACTCATTCAGTAGAACCTTTTGATCGACTAGAACGCCATTTGCGCCGCCTCAGCCACCAAATTCCCCTGCTTACTAGCGAAGTTCGGGTTCAAGTCCGTCTGATGTTTGAACCTGACTCACACAATCATCAGTTACTCGAATATGACAGCAATTCCAGAAGCCACCCTCCCGAATATCAGGCGATATCCTGGCTTGTTAGTCAACAACATCTACATTCTACACAAGCAGTAGTGCTGATTCAAGAATTAGTTAAAGAGGTGATTGAATCATTTTTGCTCATTAAAGAAGGTACTTATGAATTAACAGAACCGCTTGAGAGAATGCCAAGAATTTGTAGGCTAGATGTAGAAAAGATTCTAGAACGTTGTCAAGGAAGATTACAGAATTGGCAAGCTTTTGTTCCGCAAATCTCTTCTCCATATCAACGTCCATATCTGTTGATTAACAGCAAAATTGAGGAAAAAGATTTACCAAAACTTCAGCCAGATTTGATTAATTGGATGAAGGGTTTCAGCTTGTGTCATCTGGCAACAATTTTGAATCAAGATGAAATTCAATTGGCTCGCAATTTATACCCTTATATACTTAATGGTGCGATTATCTTGCATGAACCCGATCCACCATTTGATAAATTACCAAAGCTATTTGAAGAGCAATCACTTTTATCAAAATTAATTCCAGAGATAGAAAATACCACAAAAGAGCTAAATAGCACCATCAACTCTTACCCTGATATTGCTGAAGAGAATATATCTCCTGTTTCAGGATTACCACAGATTTCTCTTCCTCCCCAAGAAGACTTTCAGGAACCAACACTATCAAATAACATAAATCCTGCTTCCCAAAAAGTAACAGCTGCTACTGTAACGGCACAAAAAGTCCACAAAATCGTTTCTGTAGATGATAGCCCCACAATTCTCAAAGAAATTAGCCGTTTCTTAGAAAATGAAAATTTTTCTGTAGTGACTATTAACGATCCAGTAAAAGCCGTTTTATCAATTATAAGGCACAAACCAGACTTAATTTTGTTGGATTTAAATATGCTAGGAATAGATGGTTATGAGTTGTGCCGAATTATACGAAATAATTCGATATTTCAAAAAACTCCCATTATTTTTGTGACTGGGAATAAAGGAATTGTAGATAAAGTAAAAGCCAAATTGGTTGGGGCATCTGGATATCTGACTAAACCATTTACTCGCGCCGAATTACTTAAAATAGTCTTCATGCATTTGACTTAAATTAACCACAAAATCTAATAATTGTGAGCTAGTGAGGATAAATATGGCTACAGTGTTAGTTGTTGAAGATACTCCTTCTCAATTGGAATTAATCAATAGTTTTTTAAGAGACAGTGGATACACGGTGATTAAAGCTTATGATGCCAAAGATGGGATGAGCAAAGCAATAAATCACCAGTTGGATGCAATTATTACTGATGTGGTAATGCCAGAAATTAGTGGTTTTGAATTCTGCCGTCAATTAAAAAAAAATCCAGTGACTCAAAAAGTACCAATTATTATTTGTAGTTCTAAAAATCATCCAATTGGCCGGATTTGGGGAATGCGACAAGGTGCAAATATTTATTTAACGAAGCCTTTTACTAAACAGCAATTACTAAATGCACTCAAATCTCTTGTAGAGTGAGAGAGGTAATTCGTAATTAAAAGAGTCAGTACATGGCTACTAATCTAGAAATTGACGAAAACTTAATTAAGGAAGCTCTCGAACTTGGTGGTCATCCAACTAAGGACGCGGTTGTTGAAGAGGCATTACGAGAGTATGTGCAACGTCGAAAGCAACTGAAAATTATGGAGCTATTTGGCATGATTGAATACGATCATGATTATGACTACAAGCAACAGCGTCAGAGTCGATGAAAGTCATTGTTGATACTTCAGTCTGGTCTTTAGCTCTCAGACGCAATTATAAAGTTGACGACTCACCCCATGTTGCCGTGTTGCGAGAATTAATTACTGATGGTCGAGTTGCTTTTCTTGGTGCTGTCCGGCAAGAGATACTCTCAGGTATTCGTGATGCCAACCAATACAATCGGCTGAAAAATTATCTCCGCGCATTTCCCAATCTTGAGTTAGATATGGAAGACTATGAACTTGCTTCTGAGTTTTATAATATTTGCAGAAGCAATGGTATTCAAGGTGCAAACACAGATTTCCTCATTTGTGCCGTAGCAGCTCGGAGAAATTACAAAATAATAAGCACAGATAAGGATTTTGAGAATTTCAGTCAGCATATTCCCATAACCTTGTTTCAATGCTAAGTTTACCTACTTACTCGCACACATAGATCGTAGAAAATTTAAATACTTGGGATTATTATTTATATATATCCATATCCTCTAGCAATAAAAATTCTCCGTAGATTAGATGGAACTCGCACAAAATGTAAAGATAAAGCAAAAAAGCGATATTGTTCTGCGAGTCTAACGTAGTAGGATTGTTCAAGTGAAGGGGGTACGCTTTGCACGATGAGTAGCCATCGATCGCTAGTAGGCACCCTAAAATAAGAACAAAAGACGATTCCTAAAACAAGCACACTCCATGCGTATTTCTCTAAATTGGCTGCGCGAACTAGTAGAGATAAAACTAAGTCCAGAAGAATTAGCCGAAACCCTGACAATGGCGGGGTTTGAGGTAGAAGATATTGAAGATCGCCGCACTTGGGCAAATGGCGTGGTTGTAGGGAAAGTGCTTGAGCGTCAACCCCACCCCAACGCCGATAAATTAAGTGTTTGCCAAGTCGATATCGGTGCAGGTGAAACTTTAAATATTGTCTGTGGCGCTGCCAATGTGAAGGCAGATATCTATGTACCGATCGCAACTACGGGTACTTACTTACCCAACATCGATTTAAAAATTAAACCTGCAAAACTCCGTGGTGTCCCTTCTCAGGGCATGATTTGTTCTTTAAAGGAACTCGGTTTGCCCACCGATGTAGACGGAATTCATATTTTTACCCAGGAAAATTTACCATTAGGTAGTGATGTGCGTCCTTTGTTGGGTCTAGATGATGTAATTTTAGACCTGACTGCAACTGCCAATCGCGCTGATGCTCTGAGTATGGTAGGTGTAGCCAGAGAAGTCGCAGCTTTAACTGGTGGAAAGTTGAGCATCCCTGAACCTGGTGAAGTTTCTATTAGCAAAAATACTGGAAATTTAACTTTAAAAATTGCTGATACACAAGCTTGTCCTGCATACATCGGTACGGTAATTGAACAGGTCAAAATTGCTCCATCTCCTGAATGGTTGCAACAGCGTTTGCGGGCAGCTGGGGTACGTCCTATAAGTAATGTTGTGGATATTACTAACTACGTTTTGTTGGAATGGGGACAACCATTGCACGCCTTTGACCGCGATCGCATAAAATCTGTTGCAAGTAGCGAAAATTTAACCATCGGCGTTCGTTTCGCTAATAATGGTGAATCCCTCAAAACCTTGGATGGACAAACTCGCACCCTCTCAACCCAAAATTTGTTAATTACCGCTAACGACAAGCCCGTTGCATTGGCGGGAGTCATGGGTGGGGAAGAAACAGAAGTCTATGAAGGGACTCAAAGCCTAGTTTTAGAAGCAGCTTTATTTGATTCTGTGGCAATTCGCCGTTCTTCGCGCAGTGCAGGCTTAAGAAGTGAGGCTTCTGGGAGATATGAACGGGGAGTTAACCGCGCTGAGTTGGAAATAGCTAATCGCCGCGCTTTATCCTTAATTAGCGAATTAGCGAGTGCAATTCTTGTCCAGCAAGAAATTGCCGACACTCGCCCCGATCCTTCTACCTGGAGTCGTTCGATCGCACTGCGTTTAGACCGAGTTAATCAGATACTAGGGCCAATCGATTTGGGAGAGGACACAGGTGAACTCCAAGGACAAGATGTTGAGCGCATCCTGACTGCACTAGGATGTCAGTTGACTTCTTCAGGTGAAGATAGCAACCATCAACCTACATGGTCAGTTGCCGTCCCACCCTATCGTTACCGCGACTTAGAGCGAGAAATTGATTTAATTGAAGAAATCGCCCGTCTCTATGGTTACAACCGATTCTGCGATACTTTACCAGAAAAATCGGAAGGTGGTTATCTACCTTTAGACGAGGAACTGATTCGCAAGTTACGGGCTTTCCTCCGGGCTGAAGGATTGACAGAATTAATCCACTATTCTTTAGTTAAACCAGGAGAAGACAGACAGATAGTACTGTCAAATCCTTTATTTGCCGAATATTCAGCGCTACGAAACGATTTGCTATCTGGGTTGATTGATGCCTTTCAATACAATTTAGAGCAAGGTAATGGTTCCCTAAACGGCTTTGAAATCGGGCAAATTTTCTGGCGAGAAGAAGACGGTTTGCAAGAAACAGAAGCCTTAGCTGGGATTATAGGAGGCGATCGCACCATTGGCAAATGGTCAAAAAGTGGACGTGAAGAACCCATCACCTGGTTTGAAGCCAAAGGCACTTTAGAAAGCATATTTCGGCAACTTGCCTTGCCGGTAGAATTCCAACCCGATCGCCGCGACGAGCGCTTACATCCAGGACGTACCGCTTCTCTGTGGATTCGGGGTAACAGACTAGGTATTTTTGGACAACTCCATCCCCAATTGCGACGAGAAAAAGGTTTACCAGATTCCGTTTATGTTTTCCAGTTAAATCTAGATGTGCTTTTAGATTCTCTGGGAGAAGATGAAGTTCTGGTACCAACATTCCAGCCTTATTCTACCTATCCAGCTAGCGATCGCGACATCGCCTTTTTCGCACCTGTGAAAATCTCAGTTTCCGAAATTCAAAAAGTAATTACCAAAGCGGGTAAAGATTTGCTCGAATCAGTGGAATTATTTGATGAATATCGCGGCGAAAATGTCCCCGAAGGGCAGAGGAGTTTAGCATTCCGTCTAGTTTATCGAGCTAGCGATCGTACTTTGACTGAGGCTGAAGTCGAACCAGTACACAATAAAGTTCGCGAAGCTTTGGTGGAAAAATTCGGCGTAAATCTTAGAAGTTAGTCATTTGTCCTTTGTCATTGGTCATTTGTTAAGAGTTAGGAGTTAATAATTCCTCACTCTTAAACCTACTGGCTCCAAAATCTAAAATCTAAAATCCAAAATTGGTAAAGTTATGCCTAAATATGTACTCTGGGGAAGTTACTGCGAAGATGTTCTTGAAAAACGCGCCCCACACCGTGAAGCTCATTTAGACGGATTAGCAAAACAGAAAGAATCCGGTGTGCTAATTATTATTGGCCCCACCAAGGATGTCACAAAAGTTTTTGGAATTTACGAAGCCGAAGATGAAGCCACTGTACGCCAGTTGATTGAAAACGATCCCTACTGGAAAAATGGCATCTGGACTGAATATTCTGTCAAAGAATGGATTCAGGCTTTATAAATTGGGCATGGGGCATGGGGCATTGATTATAATTCTCCTCCCCCATTCCCAATTCCCCATTCCCAATTCCCAATTCCCAATTTATGAAAATTTGGCAGGTTGATTTTTATCGTCGTCCCTCACAAGATGCGTCTGGACAAGTTCTATGGGAGTTGTTGATTTGTAATGCAACTCGCAGCTTTGAGTATGAAGCTACCTGTCTTCAGTCAGCAGCAAATTCTAATTGGGTAGCTGCTCAACTTGAGCTAGCCGCAGGTGAAAAATTGCCAGATGTGATTCAGGTGTTTCGTCCTCAGTCTCTAAGCTTAATTGAGGCGGCGGGACGCAATTTAAGTATAAATGTCGAACCTACACGCCACACTTTGGCGTTGAAGCAGTGGTTACAAGAAAAGCAATATCCCTCAGCGCTAGATAAACCACCTCCAGCACCATTACCAGAGAACCTCTGGGGAGAACAATGGCGGTTTGCGACTTTACCTGCTAGTGATGTAGAAACGAGATTTAGCGATCGCCCCATTCCCATTTTGCACATCCCAGAACATCTTAAACCCATCAATTTGGGTTTAGCGTCAACAGTGCCCGTCCCTGGTGTAATAATTTATGGTGGACGGCAATCGATGCGCCTAGCCCGGTGGTTACAGCAAGCCCGTCCTGTGGCGTTAAACTACATTTC
The DNA here is from genome assembly GCF_015206895.1 of Nostoc sp. LEGE 12450. Lineage (GTDB taxonomy): Bacteria > Cyanobacteriota > Cyanobacteriia > Cyanobacteriales > Nostocaceae > Nostoc. The sequence continues at coordinate 60,039 of NZ_JADEXU010000022.1, forward strand.
TGGCGCACCAGATGGCTTAGTATTAGAAGCTGGCTTAGTAGATAGGTGGATTGTTGCCACTTTTGAAGATCCAGAAGTTACAACAGCAGCCCAAACATATCAACAGCGAAAAAAGCATTGCCGAGGATTGCATTTTTTGTTAGTACAACCAGATGATTCCGGTATGACTTATAGCGGCTTTTGGTTATTGCAGGCAGAAGATTGATATTAATTGCCAAAAATATTTGTCTGCTTAATTTCTATAGCTAAAAAAATCAACTAAAGCGAAGTCTGGCTGCAAACCGATTGTCTACACTTTATTGTAATTTGCCTATATTAGGTAAGGTACATAGGCTTGGCAAATTATAGTATGATAATTAAATCATACTAAATAGTAATACTAAAAAATCATATAGATGCTCAAAGTTACAATTACCTTAGAAGAAGACATTCTGCAATTTGTAGATCAGTATGCACAGGGAAATCGTAGTGCATACATCAATACACTGCTAGCAGAACACCGCCGTCAAATTTTGGCAGCAGAAATGATTGCAGCTCTCAAGCAGGATACTGAAGATCCAGAATATCAAGCTGAAATTGCTACTTGGGATAGTGTTGTTGGGGATGGCATAAATGCCAGGGAGTAATTTAACTTATCAGCGAGGAGAAATACGTTGGGTTAATCTCGATCCAACAGTGGGGGCTGAAGCGAAAAAAATCCGTGCTTGCTTGATTGTGCAAAATGACATCATGAATCAGTATGGGTTGCTGACAATTGTGATTCCATTTCGACCCGGAAGTAAACAAGCCCCCTACGTTGTAAATGTGAAAGCAACACCAAATAATGGATTAGACCAAGACCGTTTTATAGATATTGGCCAAATTCGTGCTGTTGATCATAGTCGTATTTTAGGTTTGGTGGGCGTGCTGGAGTCAGAATACTGGGAACTTATTCATACAGCTTTAAATGTAGTTCTGGGATTTGTAGTTTAGGGGTATTAGGGAATAAAGAAAGATAGAGATTAAATTGAGGCGAGCGCTTTTCTGTAATAAGCCTTGTAATCAGAATATTGCTTATGTATTTGCGTGTATTAATTATTTATAGTATATTTGTTTACTAATTACAATTTACTAGCAAGCAAGCTGAGGAAGTGATGTCTGAAGACGCACTCAACTAGTTGTATGTGCTGTGAAGAGGCGATCGCATCTTTGTCTGATGTCAGCTAATTTTTCTTGCTAAATAGTACAAGAATTATACCTGTGATATTAGTTACTTAACTAGTCTTACTAATCTGATTACCGGAGATCATCAACATGAGTAAAACACAAGCAACCTGGAATGCAGATGGAAGTAAACTTCCTTCAATAGATATTCATACTAAAGCCAAGCATTTAATTATTGATAAATACATTGAAAATCTGGTTATTACACTTTATAAAAAAGCTGCTTATGGAGTAACTACGTTTACTTTTATAGATGGTTTTTGTGGTGGTGGAATGTATAAGGATAATAATAACGAATGGGAAGGATCTCCTATTAGGATCATAAAAGCTGTGAGAGAAGCACATAAAAAGTCACGCCGAATTTATCCAGAACCATTAAATGTCAGATTTATTTTTATAGACAATAAGAAATCTCATTTGAGTTGCTTAAAAACATACTCAATGCCAAAATCAGGTTTAGCAGATTTAGTGGACGAACAACCGCATAAATTTACCTATGATTATGGAGATAGGATAGAACAATGTGAATTTATTAATGGTGAATTTGAAAACTTAGCTAATGCCTGTATATTTACAGTAGAAAATCGTAAAGGTCATTCTTTCTTCTTACTTGATCCATTTGGATGGACAGATGTATCAATGAAAACAATTAGGAATATAAATAACCTTAAAGGATCTGAAATACTTTACACTTATATGATTGCCTTTATTACAAGATTTATTAGCGAAAGATACACAACTCAGATGCGAGGTTTTCAAAATATACTTGAAGCAGATGGATACTATGATGCAGCTAATTTAGAAGATACAAGTAAAGGAGAACAGTGTTATTTGAGAGATCAAACCGTGAAGCTTTTCATGGAAAAAGGTAAATCAAGGTATGTATTTACGTTTGCACTGATTCCTAGAGGTGAGAATATCGTATTGTACTATCTGCTACATTTATCACAAAATTTAACAGCGCTAGAAGTCATAAAAGAATGTTTTGAATTAGAAAATAATTTAAATTATCAATATCATTATGAAATTTATGGCTATGGATTTAGAAGTGCTAATTATTATAATCAAAATCAGCTTTCACTTGAACTTAATATTACTAAAAACACCTATGAGATTTGCCTAGATAAACTAGATCAAGATGTAGGAAAACTAATAACAGAGAATCCTGATGGTATTTCTTATAAAGAAATCAAACAGAAAACTATGCATCTTAATCCAGCTAACAGAAGACTATATAATGAATATTTAAATAGGAATTTAAAAGAAAAAGAAATAGAAGTTTGGAGAGATGGCAAAATCTTGACAAGAAGTCAGACAGATTATAAAAAGTCAGATATAATAAAGGTACCGAGTAAATATCAATTTTCATTATTTTCTAAACCCAAGTTTTTTCTATCTGATTTCTAAAACATAACTAGATAATATTTTCTGATACATTAACTGGCGGTACACAATGTCCATCGTCAAAGGCACTGAAAAAATTATTAATCCCCTTCAAGAAAGTGCCCTTAATAAAAAAGGGCTATGTGACTATGTAGTTAACGTAGCATCAGGGTGCCTGCATGGTTGTACCTTCTGTTATGTACCTTCGACTCCTGCAATTCGTACAAAGCAAGCCCAGTTAAGAGAACAAGGAGTTAGCGATCCTCAGATGGATTGGGGAAAATATCTCTTCGTTCGTGAAGAAATACCTGAGCAATTAGAAAAGACCCTAAGCCGCAAGAAGTCATGGCGCGTAACACCAGAAGGTAAAGGTGTTGTTCTTCTTTGTTCTGGAACAGATCCTTACCAGAACAAGCAAACTGCTAATGTTACCCGTGGTGCCGTTCAGGCTTTATTGCACTATAAAAAACGAATAAGAATTCTGACTCGTAGCCCCTTGTGGGTGAATGATATCAATATTTTCAAAGACCCCAACGTTATAGTCGGTATGAGTTTACCATATTTGGATGATGAACTTAGTCGGCAAATTGAACCTCAAGCCCCTTTACCTTCAGAACGCTATAAAGCCTTAATCAAAGGTCATAAAGCTGGGTGTAGGTTGTATGTTGCAATTGCTCCTACCCCTCCTAATATGAATTTAGATGATTTCAAAAGACATTTGTATAAAATTATGCAATTCGATCCAGAAGTAATCTTTTGGGAACCTATAAATGCTCGCGGAACTAATGGCAAGCGGATGATAGCAGCAGGCTTGGAATTTGCCAGTTCTATTATGACAAAAAGCTCATGGGGAGAATGCTTCAAAAGACAATGGGATGATATTGAAGCAGCAGCAAGAGAAGTGGGATGTGAGGATCGCCTTCATATTTGGCCTGATCCTGAACTAAGAGGGTATGTTGATGAAGCTAAGATAGCGTATTGGTTATATAAACCAACAGTAGAAAAGTGGAACAGCATGACGGTATCAGAATCCAAAGTCAAACCTCTTCAGCCTGTTCGTAATAAATCTCAAACAGCTATTACTAATAGTTAAAAGACTTCCATATTTAAAGAGTAAACTGCCTCTTAAAAAGCTAATCTAATTCCCATTATTACTGAAAATAAATCAACAAACCGAATCTTCTGGATAGATACTTGACTCACATTCCACAGGTTAGTTAAGGAAGAAGATGATGAGATTGATGTTGTCCGTGTGGGAATTAGATATCGCAAGATGGAGCCTTTATTCTTAAAATCGTAGACTTGTATTAAGTTGTAACTAATGCCAGGGTGCGATCGCCTGATCTTGTGGGATGGGCATTACCAAAAAATGTCGCCCACCTTAATACTGCTATCACTTCTACCACTGCCCTGAATTATCTTCCTGTTGCAAGCCTATCAACTGTCGCCGCTTCCAAGCATAATGAAGAATATTAATTCCTAATTCCTGGGCTGTACGAATAGTCAATCTGGGTAAACTCAAATCTCTATCCAGTCCCCAAGCAGTTGCTAAATCTCCAATCGCTAAAATAATTCCGCCACCGATTAACAATTTAATCTGCTGTTGATTAACCATTGGCAAGGCAGCAAATAAGAAAGGTTTTGTCCTTAAAGGATGACTTCGTTGCAATTCTTCTAAAGGTCTTAAAGGACTTTCTAACTGTTGTGCTAATGCCTGAGTACTCTCAATTAGAGCGTTAGCATTTGTTGGTGCATCAACGAAAAGCACACCACCTAAATTTAAGTAATTTTTGAGGGATTCAAATTCAAGACTATTTAAAGAAATAGCCTGTCCACCTGTCAAATAAAGTAGGTCATAATCTTGAATATTTTCACTTAGAGAAACCTGACCTGGTTCATCAGCCCCTCTTAAACTGGGATACAGGGGTTCTACTGCTTGTAACAAATACGAAAGGCTGAAAAAATTACGCGCACATTCCGGATCGCTATGAGTTGCTTGCGCCATACACACAAGTGCTTGAGGACGCATTTGTGCCTGACGGCGGTAACGTAAATCAATATTGTTATATCCAGGAAAGAAAGCATCCGCAGGTTGGGTAATATCAGTATGTCCTGGTTGCAGAAGTATCCGACATATTTCTATTTCTGAACTGGCTGGTATAGAATTTCTTTGGTCAATTCGATAAGTTTCTTGAACAACATCTCTTTGCTGTCCACGCCGCAATTCATCAGGGTCTACATAGCTAACTACTAAGTAGATCATGAGTGGTTCCGAACTGACTACTTCTATATCAATAGGAAAGTCATAAGAAGTCGGTACAACAATTAGATTACCTGCTAAATCAATTGCAATACCAGGTTGAATTTGCACCCAACGCCCATCTCGATATCTAGCTTCTACTTGACTTGGGGCTGTCACATCTCGAACGCCTAAACCACAGACAATTCCTGGTTGGTTTAAACTTTGATATTGAGCATTTTGCCGATTTCGGTGATAATCATGGGCTGTGCGCCAGCGTTCTGCATTGATTAGTAACCCGTCTGCGGCTTGCAGGCGTTCCAAAGATTTGATTGGTGGGGGTGGGAAAGGATGGGACATAGCGATTTTGGATTTTAGATTAATAGTCTGTTTAATTTTAAAAAATTACTAATTACGAACTACGTTAGCGTAGCGGTAGCGAGTCCGCGAGCGTCATTACGAATTATTTAATTAGAGGGATTTTCAATAGATAGTTCGTATGTACAGAAAGCAGGCTTTTCTTGTTCTATAATTCTTTGGATAAGTTGCTCATTAATAATGCCACTAGAAATATTTGAACGCAAACGTACTATAAAATGATATGGTTGTCCACCTGCTAAGACAGCATTTCCTAATTGGGCATCTCCTATAATGAAACTTGGGCCAAAAGGTTCTGTAATACTGATATGTTTATCAGCTTCATTTGGGAAATCTTCGTCTAGCGGTAAACCAGTATAAAGATGTAAATAGAGACGCAATCCTTTACGAGTTCCGCGCCAGCGATAAAGTTCTACAGCGCGACGAATTAAACGCCGTTGTTGCTGGAGATCCCACACAGAATCTACTTGCCAAGCAACCCAATGAGCCATAAAAGGTAGTAGTGCTTGGGGTGCTGTCAAGGGATCGAGGTTTGCCCACATGACATTGTAACTATCAACCACTGGTTGAAAAGCTTGCTCAAATATCTTCATGAAGCGACCAATAAAGTCTACTTCCCGATACAAAATTGGCAAGAATTCCATGTAGGCGGTGTAGGGACGGATATATAAATCGAAATACTCGCTTCTTTCGATTTGTTCGTTCTCTGTGCCTGCGTCTATATGTAGAGTAATTAGGCTGCGAAAATTGAGAGTTAATTTGTTTTTTGTCCCAGGAGAAATTGCTTCTTGGTCTTCAAAAAATGTGTCGGGAATTGAGAAGTAGAGAACAGCATCCATTTGTCCACGAGGTGGTATTTCACTACCCTCTGTCCCAATTTGACACCACTGGGATGGAAAGTTTCCGTCAACGCTTAAGCTTACCCGCAAAGGACGTTGTTCTAAGTTTTGCACTTGCACAATCATCTCACTGGGATGTCCAGGATGCAAAAGTAAAGTACGTCCACCTACATCGATATCCGCACTTGTAAATCCTAAACCCGCCACAGGTAAAGCTTCGGGTATTTGCATTGGCGTTAATTGAATGCTTACAGCCGGACTAGAGCGACTTTGAACCATAGGATTTGGGAATGGGGAATGGGGAATTGAGAATGGGGAATTGGAGGGAGAATAACTACTGACGAATGACGAATGACGAATGACGAATGACAAATGACAAATGACAAACTACGAATTACGAATTATTTGAATGTCATGATTTGAGCGGAGATTGGTATCAGCCCAAGAACATATCAAACCTTCCGAGCCTGGGTCAATTAATTGTTCTGGTGATGGTTGTCGTCGCCAATTTTCTCCTTGCTTGCGGATGGGAAACAGCAAGACGGGGCCTAAATGACGCACGCCTGGGGTTTGTTGCAGTAATGCAACAATATCTGATGTATAAACGGGTCGACCAAATGGCCAACCTTTGCCATCCATTCCTCCAGTTAATGGATTTAAATATTTATACAGTGATATCCTTAAATTCCGGCGAATTTCTTCTCTGGCAAAAGGATTATCATAAGCAGGTTCTAAAGCAATTTCTGTCTGTACAGAAACACCTACATAATTCGGTTCTTGTAATTCTATTTGTACCCCTAATAACCGTCTTTCATCTAAGTAACTCATAATTTGCTCTTGCAGGGCATTACTAAGAGCAAAATTTTCTGGTGTCATGCCATTACCTTGCGCGATCGCATCTGTATTTGCATAAGGAACTACCAGTAAACTAACTATACCAGCTTGGCTACGAGAGTTTGCTGACAAACACCGGACGCGCGCGATCGCACCAGCACCCGCTTGTTGAGTTAAAACTTCAAAATCTTCCGCAGTGACGGCGCGATCGCGCGTGCGGAGGATGCGGGGAGCCTTCATTACAGCCTGTTCTAGCGATTCGGCATCCGCACCATTGATTGCTGGTACACGATTGACCACACTAGCAATGTATGGATACGCAGACTTCAAAAACTGGATTGCCCCAGTTTGCACATTGCCTTCTCTACCGCCACCTGTGCGATAAGCAACCATTTTAATCTCTGCACCACGGGGAGGAATCGCCCCATATTGATGTTCCGACTGGTTATTTTCTAGAACTTGTACAGATGTATTATCTAGCGATGGTTCTTGGATTCGCGATCGCATCTGGGTATGCTGTTTAAGTTGGCTAGGTTCCCGAATCAGCGGCCCAAACTGGATTGTCCCAGTGATCGAATCGATGGTGTAATGAAAGTTATGCGGCCCAGAATCAGCAAAATCTCTCACCTCAATCCACTTTTGAGGCAAACCACCACTGGGAGTAACTAAAATATACTCATTTTCCCGACGTTCTAAAATTGGTGCTGTTTGTAACTGGAAACTCTGACCGGGTGTACCATCACTAATTCCCAATCGCTCATCTAAAATCAGCGTACTGTGACTAGCTCTAACTGTACCGCCAATTGACCGCGCTGCTAAACCAATAATTCTTGGCGGACGATTGTAACCAGTTTCATTGGCTTCTGTGGAAACAAAACTACAGCGCAGCCAACGACCTCGGTAAGAGGTAAAATTAGCCACAGGCCAAATTTGAGGTAGATGCAAACGTACCTCTGCACCTTGAGATGGGTTTCCACCCTGTTGGGCCATTTCATAAAAACTGAACCCACGAGTTTTATCGTCTGACTCTTGCAATAAAACTGCTTGCCAATTTTCCCCATCCCAGGCTTCCCACTTGCGCGGTGGTTGATTGGGGTTAATACCAGCAGGAGTCGCCGCCGCCCCTTGGAAAATAATTTCTAAAACATTAGCGTCTAAAGGATCATCAGAATTAATGGCTAAATAAAAGCAGTTCCCAGGCTGGGGTTCCTCTTCAAAAATCGGTTGTTCATTACCTGTCCAGAAACCGTTAGATTGACGAGTCCATGAAGTTGTGACTCTTTCGCGCAGAGATTGGGGAATATCTTCGGTAGTTTGGGCAGTTAAAAAGTGTTGGATGCGGGGGTTGCCGATAATTAGCGGAGCATCTGTACTAAAAGTAATAGCTTCTGTAGTTTCAGTGCGGATAGTTGAGGCTTCTAATCCGGCTGGAATTGTGTAGGCTTCGGGTAATGCAGCGCTTAAATAAAAAGTTAATTCCGTGCGGGCTGGGGCGGGAGGCTGGAGACGAATACCCAGTAATTCTAGGAAAGCGACATAATTTTTTCGGGGTACTTGGTTAAATCTGAGCAACATCTGGTCAGTTAACCAAGCAAATAACTCAATTAGCGTAATTCCTGGGTCGCTGAGATTGTGGTCAGTCCATTCGGGACAGTAGCGGGGAATACGCATAATACATTCTTCCACCAAATCATCGAAGGCGCGATCGTCTAAGTTAGAAGAAGGTAATTTCGGTAAAAAATCAAAGTTCATACCAATTTAAAAAAGAATGTGACAGATACAAGCCTAGAAACCCAGATGAAATTTAGCTTCTCAATTTTTAATTTTCAATTCTTAATTTTTAATTGTTATCACAATTCCTCCCCAGCTGAAACCAAATAATAAGGATAAACAAAACTATAAATGTCGGGGCCGTCTTTGAGCCGATAATTGATAATGATGTCCACTCTGCCACGCACAGGGTCAGGATCGGTGACAACTTCATCGATAGTAATGCGTGGTTCCCAAACTTCTAAAGCTTCCAAGACATAAAGACGGATTCGCAGTAGGGTATCGCTATTCAAAGGCGCAAACGCCAGTTCCGACAAGCGCGAACCAAAGGTAGGTCGATAAACCCGCTCACCTACTCCTGTGCGGAGGATAATCCAAATAGATTCTTTAACTTTTTGATCTTCACGGCTAAGTTGTATCCCGCCTTGCACGCTTAAATGCAGTGGATAAGCCCAACCTGTTCCCAAATAGGCTCGTTCACGACCATAAACCATATCTGGCACTTAGACAGTTGTACATGGATATCTTCAAAGATATCGGCACAGAGGGTT
>NZ_JADEXU010000230.1 GCF_015206895.1 Nostoc sp. LEGE 12450
TTTCCCCCCTGCCCCCTGCCTTCCTTGGATATTGATTCTGTAATACAACCCCTTCAACGTTTTGGTGTCCATCTGGGACTCGATCGCATTGTCAACTTATTGGCAAATCTCGGCAATCCTCATCACCAAGTCCCAGTAATTCATGTTGCTGGGACTAATGGTAAAGGTTCCGTCTGTGCCTATCTTTCTTCGGTACTTACTGAGGCTGGTTATCGCACAGGACGCTACACTTCACCGCATTTAGTCGATTGGACGGAACGTATTTGTCTGAATGAACAGCCAATTTCTTCTGAGGAATTGAGCCAATTATTAGAAAAAGTCCAAGGAGTGATTCGCCCTGAAGACGAATCGGCAACTCAGTTTGAAGTAATTACGGCGGCTGCTTGGTTATATTTTGCCCAGCAGCAAGTAGATGTGGCTGTGGTAGAAGTCGGACTAGGAGGGCGCTTAGACGCTACCAATGTCTGCTTGGAACCCATAGTTACTATCATCACTTCCATCAGCCGGGAACATTGGCAGCAACTTGGCCCCACTATCGCGGACATTGCTAGAGAAAAAGCAGGTATTCTCAAACCTGGATGTCCCGTTGTAGTTGGGCAATTGCCACCGGATGCAGAAGAAGTTGTGCGATCGCGGGCTTTAGAATTAGAATGTCCAATTTTTACGCCTCAACCTGCCCGTCAAATCGCTACAGGATGGGCAGAATATCAAACACTTCAGAATTCTCAACTAATTAAATATCCTTTGCCATTAGCGGGACAAATTCAATTAGCAAATTCAGCTTTGGCAATAGCAGCTTTAGAAATTCTCCAACAACAGGGTTGGCAGATTTCTGAAGAAGCCATAATTAAGGGCATGGCAAAAACTCAATGGCCAGGGCGGATGCAATGGACTATGTGGAACCACCATAAAATATTACTTGATGGCGCTCATAATACTGCCGCCGCTCAAGTTCTTCGTCAGTATGTTGATAGCTTAGACGCAGTTAATCCCAACCCCATCACTTGGGTTATGGGAATGTTTTCCGATAAGGATCATGCTGATATTTTTGCCGCCCTGCTGCGCCCTGGCGATCGCCTTTTTTTAGTACCAATACCAGTAGAACCTTGGCCAGGTAGAACTTCTGCCGATCTAGATTCCTTAACAAACCTAGCTTATAGCCTCTGTCCCCAATTAAGCGATCGCCAAATCCATCCAGATTTATTTACAGCACTAGAAGCCGCAATCTCAACCACCACCACAGACAATTTAATCGTTTTATGTGGTTCCCTTTATCTAGTAGGCAATTTTTTACAAATGGGGAGTAAGTAGTGAGGTAAGGGATTTCCAAATAAAAAAATATACCATCGCTATAGAGGCAAGAGGGCAGGGAGCCAGGGGAAAAGAGGTGAGAACTTGAAACAAGTCTTTCCCCTTGTCCCCAATTCTCCTTGTCCCCAAGTCCTCTTGCCCATGCCCAATGCCCATGCCCAATTCCCAATGCCCAATGCCCAAATTTATCTGTTGTTCCACTCCTGCGCCGCATCTTCTACAGCTTTATCTACATTCTTCTCCCCTAACATTGCTGCTTGTAAATTCTCATAAACTGCCTTTTGCAGCTTGTTAAAATCCTTCAAAGTAGGGGTTAATATTTCTGCTTGTTGAAGTTGTTTAGCAGTGATAACTCGCGCTTTTTCTACTGTAGAAGCATTAGCTGGAACATCTTTAAAGTAACTATCAGATAATGCTTTGATTGTAGAAGGTAGAACATTTGCAGCTTTCGCAAAAGCTAACTGATTTTCGTCATTGGTAACAAATAACGCAAACTTAACAGCGCCATCTGGTTGTTTGCTATCACGGGGAATAACTATGTTCATTACTGCGACATTTTTCTTACCTGTGTCACCAGTGAGTTGAGGTGCTATTGCTGAAGCTTGGGCGATTTTCGGGGCATTATTAGCGATCGTTTTCAGAAACTCTGGTCCAGAGGCTAGAAATACAGTCTCTCCAGATTGATATAAATCGATCGCATGGCGATGTCCTTGCGTTAAAGCCTCTTTAGGAAGTAGCCCTTTTTTATACAAATCTACCCAGTACTGGAACGCTGCCTTACCTTGTGCTGAATTAAACGCTGCTTTTCCATCAGCATCTACTAAGGTGACTCCCATTTGCACAAAAGATTCCAGCACTTCACCGGAATCTTGCGGTACGAAAGTTACAAAAAAGGCATATTTGCCAGTCTTATCTTTAATTTGTTGTGCTGCTTGTGCTAATTCTGCGTAGGTTGCGGGTACCTTATTGATACCTGCCTGTTTTAATAAATCAGTGTTATAAATGGTTAACCTTGTGGTGAGATACCAGGGAAACCCAAAACTCTTGCCATTAAGCGTACTGGCTTTCCAGATATTCGGTAGATAGGAGGAACGTATATCGTTTGAGACTTTCGCATCTAAATCTAACCAGGCATTCCGCCCAGCAAGTTGGGAAGCAAAACCCGGATTTAGGTTAACTACATCAGGTGGCGTTTTTGCTGAGACAGCTGTTAAAATTTTGTTCTCCATAGCTGCCCAAGGCACATCAACCCAGTTAATCTTTATACCTGGATTTTGCGATTCAAAATTTGCAATTAGGTTTTTGAAGTAGTCGGTAAATTGAGGTTGGAGTTGCATTGTCCAAAACTCAATAGTTGCCCCTCCTAAATTAGCTTGTTTTGTATTTGTACTAACATTACCTGTGCTGCAACTTACAATCCAACTGGTTAATAAGCCAAGCAGTGCCAAAGCAAGAAGTTGTTTAAATTTTCGCAATTGAATCATTTTCCCAGTATTTTTACGCTTGATCAGTGTGAAAAGCTTAGACAGAATTGTCGAGATTATAGGCTAAATAAATTATGCGTAGAGACGTAATATATTACGTTTCTATCCACAACAAATTTAAATTTTCAATTTAGCAGTCCATCGGGCACAACTGTGGTACAAAAATTCAATCGTCTGTTTGGCAAATCGAATAAAGGGGTCGGCATTGAACTTGCTCCCGAACGGGTAAATGTAGTTCAGCTACGCAAACAGCGTCAAGGCTTGAAACTAGAAACCTTTACATCGGTAGCAGTTCCAGAGGGCGTAGTTACCGATGGTCAAATCACCGATCCCGCAGCAATGGCGCAATTAATCCAGCAGGCGCTAGCTGAAAGCAAAATCAAAACTACTCGTGTTGCCACCGGTGTACCAGGGCGAGATTCCATCGTTCGGATTATACCTGTACCAACGGAGTTAGATGACAAAGAACTGCGAGAAATGGTGCTAAACCATGAAGCAGGTTTGTATTTACCCTATCCTCGTGAAGAAGCTGATGTAGATTATCAAAAACTTGACTACTTTGTAGATGAGGATGGCATTGAAAAAGTACATGTACTTCTAGTAGCCACTCGCAAGGAAATAACGGATACCTATATAAGTACATTCGAACAGGCAGGACTACAAATTGATGTTTTAGAAATTAACAGTTTTGCCCTGATTAGGACTATTCGTGAGCAACTGCGACAATTTGGGCCGCAAGAAGCAGCAGTCCTAGTTGATATAGAGTTCGACAGTACAGAAATCGCCATCATTGTTAACGGAGTACCGCAATTTTCGCGCACAGTGCCCATAGGCACTTATCAAATGCAAACTGCGTTAGCAAGGGCAATGAGCTTACCCACATCACGAGATATGGAACTGTTACACGGAATGATTATTCCCCCAACTCCTCTAGATGGTGGGAAAACTGGTGTTACCGAAATCGATCCTGGTATGGCAGCCATATTAAGAGTATTGGGAGAACTAACGGATGAACTGCGCCGTTCAATCGATTTTTACCTTAATCAAAGTGAAAATTTGGAGGTAGCGCAGATTTTATTAGCTGGGCCAGGAGGCGGACTCCAACAGCTAGATGAATTCTTTACCCAACGATTAAGCTTGCCAACTACCCAAATAGATCCAATTGGGTCTTTGTCGTTAGAAGTTGACACTGATAAATATCCACAGGTACAACGCTCTGGCTTGGCGATTGTACTTGGTTTAGGAATGCGGGAGGTGTAATACGGATTTTAGACTTCGACTTACCTCGGCTCCGCTCGGTACAAGTCGCTCAGTCGAACGATTTTGGATTGTCTGTTTTGATAGTTACGATGTTTGAGAATTCTCAAACCATAAATATTTGTTTCTACTTGGTGTGAGAAAATGTACAGTTTGGATGTTAATTTTCTTAAAGATCGCCCAGCATACCAGCAAAAGCCTGACAAAAAGGGAGGAATATCCCTAAAATTCCCTACAGGTAATATGACACCAGTGTATGTGGGGGTTGCAGTAGGTATAGGTCTTCCAGCTTTATTGGGAGTTAGTTGGTTCTTGTTGCAAGGAAAGATTGTTGAATTAGATGCTCAAATAGCAAAACTCGATCAGGAAAGCAAGAGATTAGATACTGAAATAGGAAATCTGAACAAAATCAAAGCCGAGACGAGTGCAGTTAAAGGGGAAACCCAAGCTTTAGTAACTGTATTTGACCAGATTCGACCTTGGTCAGCAATGCTGCAAGATTTGCGCGATCGCATCCCAACCGCAGTGCAAATCGAGACCATCAGACAAATCCCACCAATTGCGGTAGCTGAAGGGCTGCCTCCAAGCAATCCCTCGGGGGGATTAGAAATTACTGGATTTGCTCGTTCTTTTAACGATGTCAATGATTTCTTATTGAGTTTACAACAGTCTCGGTTCTTGAAGTCCACAGAAAGCAGAATTCTAACGGCAACGTTAGTAGATGCTCCCTCAATACCAGGTGCAGCTCAACCTCCTAGTGGTGTAACAATTAAGCCCCCACAAGTAGTTAAATACACTATCCAATCTGGTATGAGCGACGTTCCAGCTTCGGAATTAATCCGGGAGTTGGAAAAAAAAGGCACAGTGGGGTTAGTAACTCGAATTCGTAGTATGCAACAAACAGGAGTCATTCCAAAATGACGCTGAGTGATGATTTAAATTTTGCTGAACAAGGTGGGGAATTCGATCAGGCAACGCCAGCGTCCCCCGTGCTATTTGGTATTGCCTTCACGCCAAAAATCATTGGCATCTTGGTAGGGGTAATTGGTTTAGCGGGAGCAGGTTATATATTGTTAAACCTGCTGATGCCAGCTTGGGAAAGCTATCAGCAGCAGCAAGCAAAAAGCTCTGAACTGCAAGGGCAAATTGAGCAGAAAAAAGCCAATATCAAACAGATTGAAAAAGTTAAAGAGGAACTAGCACAAGCAAAACAGCAAAAAGTTCAGGTTTTAGGTTTATTTGCTAACGAGAAAACCCTAGATACATTGCTGTTAGATATGAACCGCTTAGTTGAGTCTGGCAATACTCCGGCTTCTATTAATGCAGTCAGAGCCAAACTGAAGAAATTTGTGCCAGTTTCCCAAAAACCAGAACCGATTACTGATGGCTCTCTAGGACTAAAGGTTGACGGCAAGCTGCAACGCAGCACTATCAATGCCGAAATTACAGGAACTTATGAGCAAACACAATCGATAATTCGTAACATTGAGCGATTACAGCCTTTGTTAATAATTAAAGATTATCAAGCAACTTTGGCTCCATTAGAATCAAGATCCCCATTAGACAAAACACCTGTACAGGTTGGGCCAGTAGCGATTAATACGTCATTCCAGTTACAGGTATTGATGCCACTTAGTCCTGAAGAAATAGCAGCTAAAGCTGCTGCCGCAGCTAAAGCTACCCCGAAAAAGTAGTTTTTAATTAGTAGTTATGAATCGTGAATTGTGAGTTAGGAGTTATCATTCCTAACTATTCACTCATAACTTCTTACTTTTAATGAACTACTCAAGATTGTTTGTAAACAAGGTTTTATTAGGTGAGGAATGAACTGTGAAACAGGTTCACGGTAATAGTTTTATATTAGGTACTGCCGCTTTTATCTTTTTGGCGGCTCAACCAGTTTGGGCACAAATTAGTCAAGTTACTAATGTCCAGTTAAATCCAGTTAATGGTGGAATTAGTGTTGCTTTGAAAACTTCTTCAGGCTCGCGCCCCCAAGTTTTCACGACAAAAAGAGGTAAGGCTTTAGTCGCAGATATTATCAATACTCAATTACGATTACCACAAGGTAATAGTTTTCGTCAAGATAGCCCAGCACCAGGAATTGCATCTGTCGAAGTTAACCAGCTTGATGCCAACAGCATTCGGGTAACGGTAACTGGCAGCAGCAACATACCTAGCAGTCAACCCGTGGTGCGATCGCAAAATGGAATTACACTCAGCTTTAGCCCATCGGCAGGCACTATAGCATCAGCACCAACGCCAACAGTGCCAACACCCACAGCACCGCCTGCTACAACTCCAGCCAAATCTGGTCAAAATTCAGGTGTTCTTGTTCCCAACCCAGAAGTCACCATTGACGGACAACCTGCACAAGCCGCAGGTCCTGGCCAACCTCTAAGCCAGGCTCCACCCTTTTTACCCAGAGCCGTTGCCCCCCCGGTAGGAGATATTGCTGTTTCCGCCACTGATGCTTCTCCTAGCACCATTGACTTAGGAACTCAGGAACGTGTACCCCGCTTAGTATTGCGAGATGCGCCGGTGCGTGAGGTTTTGTCACTGCTTGCTCGTGCTGCTAATTTGAACCTGGCTTATATCGGAGGTGAGCAAGGTGTTGGAGGTCAACCAGGTGCTGCTGCACAAGCAACTTCTCAAACCATCTCTTTAGATATAGAAAACGAGCCAGTGCAAGATGTGTTCAACTACGTCTTGCGCTTGAGTGGTTTAGAAGCTAACCGCAGTAATCGCACAGTTTTTGTAGGGCCTAAACTACCTAATTCGACTCGTGACATGGTTATGCGTAACCTGCGACTTAATCAGGTCACGGTGGGAGTCGCCATCAACTTTTTGGTTGGCTTGGGGGCAGAAAGTGCCATCAGCCGCGAACGACAAGTTACCAGTGTTAGTGCTGTAGCTGTTGGGAATGCAGCTGCTCCCATCACACAAGCTCAGACAACTACAGAAACCAAGGTAGAAACTCAACGCGTTGATTTCAAAGACTCTAACCCATTACTGAGAGGTTTACAGGCATTAGGAGATGAACGCACTAATTCTTTAACCTTGATTGGACCTCCCAAGCTAGTTCAGATGGCAATGGCTCAACTAACTCAGCTTGATATCCGCCGTCGTCAAGTGGTAGTTAACGTCAAGATTATTGATGTTAATCTCAATAACACTCAGGACTACAACACTAGCTTTTCTTTTGGGATTGGCAACAACTACTTTTCAAATGATGGCGGTGCAGCAAGTCTAAATTTTGGCGGTTCAAGACCAGCTACTAGTTCTGAAGTCGCAAGCAGTGTTACTAGTACACCTACAACCGCTAATCCACTTAGTAGCGCAAATATTTTTCTTAACACACAAAATCCAAACACAGGAATAGCTACTGCTGGTGTAAACTCTAACCCAACGCAACCAGGTCTTTCTGAATTTACCGCAGGAACTCCAGGAACAATTACATCTGTCCCAATTGAGTTTGACCCGGTTACTGGTGCACCGACTAGATATACTAATCAGGTAACTGGCCAAACCCCTGATAAATATACATATAGCTTGCCGTCTATTTACCAATTCCCCAAGCGTCTTCTCAGTAGTTTGCAAGCTCAAGTCACAAATGGCAATGCCAAGATTTTGACTGACCCAACTTTAATTGTTCAAGAAGGTCAACAGGCTCTTGTCAATCTGACTCAGGAAGTGGTGGGAAATATAACTCTCCAAACAACCGATACTTCTGGTGGTTCTAGGACAGAAAGAACAATTGAAAAACAAAAAGTTGGCTTAACCTTAAGTGTGAAAGTTGACCGGATTGACGATAATGGGTTCGTTTCTCTATCGGTTGCTCCTACAGTCAGCGCTCCTACAGGCTCACAAAATACAGGAAATGGACAAATTGTTTTAGTCTCTGAGCGTTCCCTTACTTCTGGCTTAATTCGCTTACGAGATGGTCAGACACTAATTCTCTCAGGGATTATTCAAGACCAAGACCGGACAAGTATTTCCAAGATTCCCATCTTGGGCGATCTTCCACTGATTGGTGCGCTGTTTAGAAGTACAAATAGATCCAACCAACGCAATGAGGTGATTGTATTACTCACACCTCAAATTATGGATGACTCTGAAAACTCCTCTTATGGTTATAACTACAATCCCAGCCCAGAAGTTCGGCAAATCCTTGAACGTCGAGGGTTGAAGCTTCCCGGTAGGCAATAAAGATAACAAGCAGGTAATTTACATTTGGCAAATGCTCAGATCCCCGATTTCTTAAAGAAGTCGGGGATCTTCTTGCGTAATGGACGCACTAGAAAAAATTGTGTTAGCGATCGCTAACACAAATGTTAAGAAAGATGTAACTAATGGATAGCCTTGTAGGGGAGACGCTTTAATTTTTCCCCCTTCCCTACTAAAAAAGCTCGCTAGGGGGTTAAATTTCGTGTTGGATTTTTCAGATGATATGAAAAGTAAGCAAAATACCCGACTTTCTAGAGAAATCAGGAACCTGAGCCTTCGATTTCCATAAAAATTGCTTAATCTCAGCAATAACTCTTCAACATCGGTAATTAATCCCAACAAATCCTCACCATCTCCCACCTCCCCACTCCCCTGTTTTCTTGGCGATTGCGGTATTTACTAAGTATTTTTTCCTACTTTTGGGGTGGTTTTTAGCGAAACAAGTACCCTAAAACTACAAAAAATCCTGAAATCTATATAAATTAATGGTTTCATCTATCCACATCAGGCTACTACGCTTTAGAATGATTCATTGAAAAGTCGAGCCGATGGGATGTACAGCCGTTTTGAGTAAACATACTCCCAAAGGATGATTTTTGTATTCCCGCTAACAAAGATTTCAGTACAGGTGTACCAGGGTGCATCCGTAAAGAATCTTAAGTAAACCTTCAGGAGTTTGACATGAACAAAGGTGAATTAGTTGATGCCGTAGCTGAAAAGGCTAGTGTTACCAAGAAACAAGCGGATGCAGTCTTAACTGCCGCTTTGGAAACGATTATTGAAGCGGTTTCCTCTGGTGACAAGGTGACATTGGTGGGATTTGGCTCATTTGAATCACGCGAACGTAAAGCCCGCGAAGGTCGCAACCCGAAAACAAATGAGAAAATGGAAATTCCCGCAACGAGAGTTCCTGCTTTCTCCGCAGGCAAACTGTTTAGAGAAAAGGTAGCACCCCCAAAAGCATAGGTTCTGTCTTCGGGAACCCTTTTTTAATGCGGCAACCTGCACACGGGGGGAATTTAGCCTGGGCAGCAGCACTGGCTGGCTGTCCCCCTGATGCTATTCTGGATTTTTCTGCTAGCATCAGCCCGTTGGGGCCTCCAAACAGCGCGATCGCTGCTATACTGTCCCAAATTGGTAATCTTAAGCACTATCCAGACCCAACCTATAGTGAACTGAGACTAGCTCTCAGTCACTTCCATCAACTGCCTCCTGAGTGGATTCTGCCGGGTAACGGCTCCGCAGAATTACTCACTTTAATAGGTAGGGAATTGGCTCAATTAGCCGCGACAACTTTAATCACTCCAGCCTTTGGTGACTATTACCGAACCTTGGCAGCGTATAACGCTAATGTGCTGGAGTGTCCTTTGTCACTAGTCACTGGTCATTGGTCATTATTCCTTGACAAAGGACAGAAGACAAAGGACAAAGGACTATTGTTGAATAATCCCCACAACCCAACCGGAAAGATATTTTTACGGGACTCTATTTTGCCCTACCTGGAGCAATTTGCTTTGGTTGTGGTGGATGAAGCATTTATGGATTTTGTGCCGCCTAATGAGGAACAAAGCCTAATTCCGGTGGTGCAGGAATATCCGAATTTAGTAATATTGCGATCGCTAACCAAATTTTACAGTCTCCCAGGACTGCGATTAGGATATGCGATCGCACACCCTGACTGCCTAGCTAAATGGCAGCTATGGCGTGACCCCTGGCCCGTAAACACTCTAGCGGCGGCGGCGGCAATTGCAGCCCTCCAGGATACAGAGTTTCAGCAGCAAACCTGGGCATGGCTACCACCTGCACGAAACCAACTCTTTCAAGGTTTGGCTGAAATACCGGGATTGCACCCCCAAATAAGTGCTGCTAATTTTTTACTGGTTGAGTCTGAAGAGTCGACTTCGCAGTTACAGCACCAATTACTCAAGTATCACCAGATTTTAATCCGTGATTGCCTTAGTTTTAAAGAATTAGGCGATCGCTTTTTCCGGGTTGCTGTACGTGAAGAGTCCGATAACCAACGCTTACTAACAGCGCTAAACTCAGTGTTGAGTGGGAAGTAGGAAGT
>NZ_JADEXU010000231.1 GCF_015206895.1 Nostoc sp. LEGE 12450
GCCTCCAAACCCGTAGCTTTGTACTTCATGCAAAAGAAAACATCTGTAATTCTCCTGACTTATCAGTTCACCTTGCGAAAGCTGATTGCAGACAATTGACGATCGCCATACATTATTCTGACCCAAGTCCTCATTGACCAGATTAACTTTTTAGGATCATCAGTTTCATTATGCCCAGTTCCAAAATCTTAGCCCAATCTTTCGACTATTATGGAGTTTACCCCTGCCCAGTCTGTCGAATAGGTAAGATTTCTCACATGCCATTGATGGAAGCTATGGCTTGTGACTTTTGTCAAGAGATTTTTACAGTCAACTTAGAAATACAGCAAATTAAGATGCCTTCTAGACAACCACCATTAACTTGGCGTTGGAATGGGTTTAGTTGGACAGAAGGCCAGTTAGAAGGTGTGGAGTTAGGTTGGGGTTATGGACTAGCAGCAGCAGTTTTTGTAATTCTTCCCACTACTTTAATTGGCATAGTAGCTTACTATTTTCCTGCTGACCTCAAGGAACCCATTACCTGGACACCATATATTTGGACAGTATTGACCTTTTTATCACATTTATCAATTATTGTTTGGATTGTTATTGAAATTTATCAGATTCCAGTTGCAGCATATTTAAGAGCCATCGCTCGATGGAGAAATCGGGGGATGGAGAGATGAGGAAGCAGCTGAGTGGCAAAAGATGCAGCGAATACATGGCTCCATCACTGATAATTAAGTTGATTGTCCACCAAAATATCGTATGAGCGATCTGGAGCGGTACTATAGAATTTTGGAATTAGAGCCTGGAGCAACACTTGAAGAAGTGAACCAGGCTTACAAAGATTTAGTCTTTGTTTGGCATCCCGATCGCATTCCCAAAGAAAATCTCCGTTTACAGCAGAAAGCACAAGACAAGCTGAAAGCCATAAATGAAGCTCGTGAAAAATTGCGCTCTCTAAAAACCAAACATCAAACTATATCTAATTCACCTTCACCTTCACCTTCACCGTCATATCAACAGCAAACACCATCTCAAAAAACCCAGCCACCACCGAAGCAAAACTCAGACTTGAGTGGCAAAGACTACAGTCGGGCAAATTTGAGCAACAAAGACTTATCTGGCAGAAATCTAAGTTATGCAAACTTGAGTGGTGCTAATCTCAGCGACACTTTTATGCACAAAGTCAACCTTAGAGGGGCAAATTTATCTGAAGCAAATTTATTTCGGGCAAACCTCCTTTTAGCGGATCTCAGGGAGGCGAATTTACGTGGTGCTAATTTAATTGGTGCGGATCTCAGTGGAACCGACTTACGAGGAGCCGACTTAACAGGAGCGCGAATTCGTTCTGGTGAGCGCCTTTTGGTTAAATTAATTGGTGCTAACTTAGCTGGGGCAATTATGCCTGATGGGGAAATTTATCAATAACCGATGTTGCACTACGACACAGAGTCAGGTAGCACAGGTGTGCTACCTAATTTTTTTGAGTATAAAAGACCAAAACACTTGTAGAGACGGCGATTTATCGCGTCTCAAAAACCCAAAATTTTTACCAGTAGCCCTTAACCCAAACGTATTGGTATAAGTACCTAAGTTGACACGCATAAGTAATGCTGTGCCCTTGCCTGGCGGTTAAATCATTAATTGCGATCGCCTAGTCAATTTTACAGGAACACAATATAAAATCTTTAGTCATTAAGCAAGTACAGATTAAATATCCAAGGCTTAACTAAGAAGTTAAAAGTCAAAAACTAGAATTAATTAGAGAAAAATATCGCTAATTGTAGATTGCTAAATATTTTATTTAGTGAGGAAAAGTGTTGCTTTTTATTCAGCAGTCATACATTAATTACGTATTTACTCTAAATCAGAATACTGAATTTAATTTAGATACTTCTATAAGTAATTCAGTTTAATTCTAGTTACCTAAATTTCAATACGCAGATGTAGCTTCGGTAAGTTAAATAGCTAACTTTTCGATAGTTTTGAGATGTCTATTATGGCTTTAACAGTCTATATTTTGGCTTCCTTGAGCAGATTCGTCTAGTTTGCAAATTTATACTTCCCCTATTAATGCGTTAATTATTTCACCGGAAATAAGTTTGCTTTAGATTCTTTATCCATATCAAGAATCTATCAAGTTGTCATAAGTTATACATGGGCTTTGCCTCCCATTTAAATATGGTTGATACTGATTTTTTTAACGATCAGTTTTCCGGAATCAGCCGCAACGAATTTGGAGCTAACACTATCCAAATACTCAAAACAGGTGAGTTATGAATAATCAAAATTTCAAGACAACATCTATCAACTTTATCAAATCTTTTCTAGCTGCGGCTACACTGATAACAGCTTCTGTCGGTCCTGCTTTTGCTAACGACAAAGTGGAAATTGTAGGTGCAGAATATGGTGGTAATGGCTGCCCTGAAGGATCTGCTAGTGTAAATGTCAGTCCCGATGGTCAAGAGCTAAGTATTCTATTTGATAAGTTTATAGCTGCAGGGAATAAAGCAGAAGAAAGACGCAAAAACTGTAACTTAAGTATTCCCATTAAAGTCCCCCAAGGCTTTCAAATTTCTCTCTACGATGCTGATTATCGGGGCTATGTTGCTCCTAGCACAATTGGCAGACTAAGATCAGAGTACTTTTTTGCTGGTCAGCGTGGCCCTGTTTTTTCTCGGACATTTAACGGCGAAAGTGATTACAACGTTCGTGATCAATTAGTGACTGTGGCTGATGTTTGGTCACGCTGTGGCGACAGTGTAAATATGCGGGTAAATGCTGCGATGACCGCCAGTGGTCAAGGTATAGCAACTGTTGACTCCTTTGACCTCGCCCACCGAGGGTTGGTTTATCACGTCAAATATCGCCAGTGTCGTTAAGTCTTTTCAAAGCCGGGAGCAACAAACTTTTAGCTTTAAAAAGGTCTAAGGCTTTGTGGGAAACAAGAAAATCTAGTTCCCTCCCCTTTCCAAGGCTACGGTGTACACACAAGTCTTCTAAAGTTGCGCCACAGGCTTTTGATCCCCCCAACCCCCCTTAAAAAGGGGGGCAAAAAGTTATCAAATTCCCCCTTTTTAAGGGGGATTTAGGGGGATCAATACACTTGTACCCAGCAAAAAGATGTGTGTACACCGTAGCCTTCTAGGAGAGAGATTTAGAGAGAGGTTTTCCAGATGCCGTGAAAAGTCATAAGCAACCTGTAAAATTGAATATGATATACATCAAGGCTTTTAGGCATTGTGAACTTTTTTATTGGTTGTGCTGTTTGGGCATATAAAGGTTGGGTGGGCGAACTTTACCCCCAAGGTACTCGCACCGCCGATTTTCTCAATCTCTACAGTCGTCGCTTCACAACTGTAGAAGGTAACACCACCTTTTATGCCGTGCCTAATCAAGAAATAGTAACCCGTTGGGCTGCCGAAACCCCAGCAGGTTTTGAATTTTGTCTAAAATTACCGCGAGATATTACCCATCAAGGGTTGTTACAACCTTATATTCCGGCGGCTTTAAAATTTCTGGAAGGTATGCGCCCTTTAGGTAAGCGTCTTGGCCCAATATTTGCCCAGTTACCACCCAGTTATGCGCCTGCATTAATTGAAGATTTGACTAGCTTTCTGGAAGCTTGGCCGCGCACAGATGCACCCCTAGCCCTGGAAGTTCGTCATCCCGACTGGTTCAGAGAACCCCATGCTAGTAATTTGACAGCGCTTTTGCAAAAGCTAGGTGTAGGACGGGTACTTTTAGACTCGCGCCCCATTTACACTGGAGATGATGACCCCCAGTTGCAATCAGAACGACGTAAACCCAAATTACCGTTGCAATTGAGTGTGACAGCACCTTTTACCTTGATTCGGTTTATTTCCCATCCAAATTTATCAGTGAATCAGCCGTTTATGGAAGAGTGGGTAAGGCAGATTCAGCAATGGTTACAGGCGGGAGTGCGAATCTATTTCTTTGTTCATTGTCCAATAGAAGCGCGATCGCCTAACATAGCGCGTCACTTCCAACAGCTATTAGAACAGAGTGATACACCAGTTCCACCCTTACCTTGGAATAACCTTGAGCATCCTCCCAATCAACTGAGTTTATGGTCTTGAAAGGCAAGGCGCAAGGAGCAAAGGAAATAGTCCCACAGAATGAAATTTATAACTTTTATAATATATCTAATGTTTAGCGATAAAAAAAGAGCGATAATTAGTGTTTCAGTACTTTTCTGTTAATGCTTGATATTTCTTTATTCTTAACAAAAACGGTAATAGCCGTTTTTGTTAAATGGTGATGAGGGTTTAGATGATATATAAATATATCTAAAAAGAAAAGTATTGATTTCTAGTATGTAATTTAAGCATTTTTTTGAAAGCAGTTACGCCAAAGGAGGTTAAGATGAGTCGTCTTCTTTATGAAAGGTCAGTCTCCTACAAAGGATATCTCATCATTCCATTCGTTTTTGGGAAAGTTGATAATTACGAGATTTATTCTTATAAATTGCTATCTGAAATTGGTCGCAGAAGCCAATTTCATAAAGCAGAAAACCCAGCAGGAATATATGGGAATGGCGTTAGTAATATCATTGACATTGCAAAAGAACATATCGATCAAAATTCAGACTTTGTGAACCAGAAAGATTCTTTTAAGTCTCGTTATATTTACCGTAACCATTTAATTATTATCTTCCAAGAAGGAGACAAATGTTTTTATGACCATTATCCACCAGAGTTATTGAATAATATTGCAGCTCCAAAATTATTCAAATCCGAATACGAATGCCTGAGTTGGATTAAACAAGGACTTGATGGGCCACAGGTGCGACAAAGAGCTATTTGAAAAAGACAGAAGTTAGGACTTAAGAGCAAAGCAAGCTTAATATAGGACTCATATTTGATTTTTGAAAAAATCAGTATAGCTCTTTTTAACTGTTGCCTGTTGCCTGTTGCCTATTGCCTATTCCCTGTTGCCTTCCTATCGCGCTTGCACTGCGCGAACAGAAATCAATTAAACGAATTTTCTGGAATAGGCTAATGTAGTAATGTAGATTATTTACTGTAGTACATAAGGAGGACGAACTATGACTGAGTTGCTAGCAGTCCGGGTTAATGTGACCATCCCAACCCAACGGACACAAGGCACAGAGATTCTTGTTCAGTCCTCTTTCCTACAGGAATGAAAACTAGAATTTACAGACATTATTGTGCTGGTGGCTTCCCTGCATAGAAATGTCCTCCTCTGTGGAACCTTGTGCAAAACAAGTAGCACACATCGAGGAAATATCAATGAATTTGGATTATTTAGGCTGGAGTGACTTTTTTGCTCGCAGCTTTGAACCCTATCGCTTACAAGGATTTAGTGTTGGTAGGGTTGCCATTGAATACAAAAATACTTACACCCTTTATAGTGAAGAGGGAGAACTTTCAGCAGAAGTTGCAGGCAAATTGCGGCATCGGGCTTCCCAACCACAAGACTTTCCAGCAGTGGGAGATTGGGTTGTTATTAGTGTAAGAGAATCTGAAAGACAAGCCACTATCAAAGAGATTTTACCCAGGAAAAGCAAATTCTCCCGCAAGACGGTGGGTAGTAAAACAGAAGAACAAATTGTTGCAGCTAATATTGATACAGTTTTCTTAGTCTCAGGGCTGGATGGCGATTTTAACCCTAGAAGAGTTGAACGTTATCTAATTCTGGCTTGGGAAAGTGGTGCAAATCCAGTAGTGGTGTTAAACAAAGCAGATTTGTGCAACTCTCTAGAAGAGTACTTAGCACAAGTAGAAGCAGTTGCTTTGGGTGTACCAATTGTAGTTTTAAGTGCCACCAATCATCAAGGATTAGATGCTTTAAAACCTTACCTGCAACCAGGACAAACAGTTGCTTTGTTGGGGTCTTCTGGTGTTGGGAAATCCACCATCACTAACCAACTACAAGGCACATCTGTGCAAATGGTACAACCAGTACGGCGAGGTGATGACCGAGGTAGACACACAACAACTCATCGTGAATTAATTTTGCTCTCTACTGGTGGATTAATTATTGATACGCCAGGAATGCGGGAAATCCAAATTTGGGCAAGTGACGAAGGTTTGCAAGAAACTTTTACAGATATAGAAACCTTGGCGCAAAAATGCCATTTTCGCAATTGTCAGCATAATAACGAACCCGGTTGTGGAGTGCAGCAGGCTTTGGCTGAAGGAGAACTTGATTATTCCAGGTTTCTCAGCTACCAAAAGTTGCAAAAAGAACTCGATTACCTTACACGCAAACAAGACCAGAGGATGCAACTAGCCGAGAAAGAACGCTGGAAAAAGATTCATAAAGCTATGCGAAATCATCACAAGCGCTAATTGCACAGGTATTAACTTCAGCAAAAACTCCTTTAAAACCTAGTTTCCAGCTAGAGGCTGGAAACTAGATGCAAGAGACAATCTTTAAAAGCTTATTAGCTTTTACCTTAATTGAATCTACTTTCATGACAAAATTTTGAAGTGAAAAATAACAAATTGTGTTTTTGTTATAAAACATTAGTTTTAAATACTTTTATCAAATATCTAAAAGTATCTAACTGTACATATTGACTATGAACAATAATTCCAATAATTAGCAAACTTTGAGCGTGGAATTTATGGCTATTAAAGATTTTAAGGATAATCTTCTATCTAGTAAATAAATAATTTGAAATTCGGTAAATAAATTAGTGAGATGTATGTTATGGTTTTTATAGGAATCAAAACGAGTGAAAGTACAAAAGACTTCAAGATAATTTTGAGGCAAGCTCAAGAAAGTTTTTTTGCTCTGGTAAGTCCACTTCAATTCGCTACATATTTCTGTAACAAAAATCTAAAACTAGATTGAGTAGGATAGTAGCCTCTGTAACAACTTGAAGTCAATCAAAATTTATCTGGGTATGAGCCAATAAGAGTTGGCTAACCTAGCTAGAACATTACCCGCCAAAGGCAATTACTCTTGGAGTCTGGGAAGAAAGACTCTTAGTACAGCCTGACAAATCCATAGAAATACAGAATATTTACAAACTTAGTTTTGTGGGAGCAAACATTTTCAACCGCGAACTAAGTTGAAGCAGTTGATGACTTTTGCAATGAAAACTCGGAGCAGAATGGTGCCATAACCATACTGTCAAAAGTCATTTAGATATTGTCTAAGCCAAAGTGTTAGAGTTTGCATGTGCAAACATTATAGTATTGCACCTATAGCTACCACTTTTAGGCTGAAATTTATCCTGCTGCATCAATCACGAAATGATCAGCGCTATTGAAGTTTTTGGTGACTTGATATCAGCAAAATCAAAAAAGTTGCAGTGACCATTTAGAGTGGATTGCAATTTGGTTGGTTGTGTGGTTCAGGGAATAAATCTGCGTTCGTTTGAATTCCTGCTGCAACCACTCTTGAGGCTTGAGCAACCATTTGGAATTCTGTTACAACAACTGACAATGCTGAAGTCAAAGTTTTAAAGACTTCGTTATTAGGAGATAGAGATTTTCTATCACTTGAGCTATCACTTTGTGGGTAAATATGTTCTGATTTTGACTGTTTTTGTCGGGGTGCGATGTCTAGCGATAAGTTGCTATACGTTAACGCCAACAGGCTCTACTTCCCTACGTTCCAAGGGTGAATATTTCATATCAAGCTTCCGACCCATCAATTAAATCATTGTAGGAAAACACAACCATGACTGACGAAAAGATTAGACAAATAGCTTTCTATGGTAAAGGCGGTATTGGTAAATCTACTACCTCTCAAAACACCCTTGCAGCAATGGCTGAAATGGGTCAACGCATTCTAATTGTCGGTTGCGACCCTAAAGCTGACTCTACCCGTTTGATGCTACACAGTAAAGCTCAAACAAGTGTTCTTCAATTAGCTGCTGAAAGAGGCGCTGTAGAAGATATTGAACTCGAAGAAGTAATGCTGACTGGTTTCCGTGATGTACGTTGTGTGGAGTCTGGTGGCCCTGAACCCGGTGTAGGTTGCGCTGGTCGTGGTATCATCACTGCTATCAACTTCCTAGAAGAAAACGGTGCTTACAAAGATGTTGATTTTGTAAGTTACGACGTTTTGGGTGACGTTGTGTGCGGTGGTTTTGCTATGCCTATCCGTGAAGGCAAGGCACAAGAAATCTACATCGTTACCTCTGGTGAAATGATGGCGATGTATGCAGCTAACAACATCGCTCGTGGTGTTCTCAAATATGCTCACACTGGCGGCGTGCGCTTGGGTGGTTTGATTTGTAACAGCCGTAACGTTGACCGAGAAATCGACTTAATCGAAACCTTGGCAAAACGTTTGAACACCCAAATGATTCACTACGTACCTCGTGACAACATTGTTCAACACGCAGAATTGCGTCGGATGACTGTTAACGAGTACGCACCAGATAGCAATCAAAGTAACGAATATCGGATACTGGCTAAAAAGATCATCGATAACGACAAGCTAGCTGTTCCTACCCCCATTGAGATGGAAGAGTTAGAAGAGTTGTTGATTGAATTCGGTATTCTCGAAAGCGACGAAAATACCGCAATGCTTGTTGGTAAGACTGCTACTGAAGCACCAGTCAAGTAATACTAATTAAATAATGGTTTAGGGTGGGCTACTTGTCCACCCTTTTCTCATTCGTTTAAATCCCTAGTAGGGATTTAAGGTCATTGCAATACTAACTTGGTATACATTCATAGCATGAACTTGATTAGTTTCAATCCTAATAGGGATTTTGATAAATTGCAATTTTTGCTCAATTAATTCTAAGAATACTAACTGAAGTTTCAATCCCTAATAAGGATTTTGATAAATTGCAATTTAACTGAACTCAAAGATTTTTTAGAGTTTATTGGTTTCAATCCCTAATAGGGATTTTGATAAATTGCAATCGTAGTGTATCCTTGGCATCTCACCCAAACTGCAAGTTTCAATCCCTAATAGGGATTTAAGATAATTGCAATCAATCGAGTAAAATCGTTATAATCCCGTCTCCAGCTAAGTTTCAATCCCTAATAGGGATTTAAGATAATTGGCAAGCATTTGATATTGGAGCTATTATTGGGAAGCTAAGTTTCAATCCCTAATAGGGATTTAAGATAATTGCAATGGCTTCTGAAAGCTTTGCCCTATTTGGTTTTCGAGGTTCGGTTGCGCGAATGTTGAAATGATAACACGATGAATTGTGATTTGGCTAGAGGCAAATGGCTGAAAACTAGTCTCCATAAGGTGCGCGGATGGTTGAAAATGCGTAGGCGTAGCCCGCCGCAGGCATCGCTCCCAAGTTCTTGCATATATCACAGTTCAGCCATTTTTCTAGTTACCCCTTCCCCAACACCTACCCATCCGCGCATTTAGCAAAAAAACTAATCTGATTGGAAAGCTGCCTACTTATAAATACCCTACTCGATTACTTAGAGTGATGCCGGGATGAGCTACATCTACAGAATACCAGCACCCCATGATTAACTTTATTTGCCAGCGTCTTCAAAGTCTGTTATTGCACAAGCAAACTCCCTAAAAGCTGTTTTAATCAAAACCTCTTTCGTTCCCCTTTCTAGCGAAGAATTACGTATCATGTCTGTTAATTCTATGAACAGTAGAGAAAACATAAAACGATCTTGCCGATCAACTTGTTTCAAGCAAGACGATATAAACTGATAAAGCTCTGTTTTTCTCGGTTTGGTTTGTTCTTCCCATATTTGTAACCCAAGCCGGAAGGTTCTTAAGCGGATCTCGTTGCTATTGAAGGACGCGTCTTTGTAGCGGACAGATACGCGTTGGGGTATTTCCATGAGGTTTAGCTATACATATTCAATGTAAAGTAGTTATTCACTTATATTTTGGCTTAACCGGAAAAATCTGGTATTTTGCACCAATCCCAACAGCTGCCATACATTAGCAACGAATGATATGTGTGGAATATAGACGGTTAGTAGGGGGTCGCAACTGTGCATTGATGTCAACTTAAGGTCAAAGCCAGTAAGCAGTAGCAGCCCATCCAGGTTTAACTTGGAAATGAGGTTTTTAAAGGGTTTTGGTCTAAGTAAACACTAATGACAGCCGTGTACCCCTACTACGATCAATTTAGAGGATACCCCAGAAATGGAGTAAACCTTGACCTGAAAAAGCTTCAATCAAAATCGCAGATAAAAAACCAATCATTGCAAGACGACCGTTCCAATTTTCACTTTGAGGAGTGAAGCCAAAACGCACAGCATTAGGATCTTCTGAAACGATAGGCGCAGGGTTCTTAAAACCTGTCATGAGTAAAACTCCAAAGTTTAAGTGTTGTAGCAGTTGTAACTGTCTGTAAAGTAATGTAACAGATGTTTAAAAAAATGCAACATTGAGTGAATAAAG
>NZ_JADEXU010000403.1 GCF_015206895.1 Nostoc sp. LEGE 12450
TAGATGATCGCTTCATGCTGATTGCAGCCGGACTTTGGAATTTCTACTTAATGGCTGCATAATTTTGATAAGCAAAGTCTAGAATTTCATTTCATCATTTTTTAACTTTTATTTAGCGACAAGTCTAATGCTCATTTCTGAAAATACAGTTTCTTTGCATACATGAAATATAATCTCTCCATTTGTGAATCTAAGTAAAGGAGGCAAGGTGTCAGCTTCTGTGGAAGAACGAATGCAACAACTGCAAACAAAAACTAATCTGATTACTCAAAAGCTCAGAGACATTAGGAATAGAGCTTTAAACACGCCTGTTGACGTTGAAGCAAAATGGTTACATGGAGACCTTCACCCACGCAATATCCTTGTCGAGGACGGTGCGATCGCAGGCATCATTGATTGGGGCGACATTACATCAGGTGACATTGCAACAGACCTTGCTGGGCTGATTTTTCTTTTGTTCCGCGATTACTGAATCGGTGTTCTAGTAAAGGCTTCAGCCCTGGTTTTATGCAACTTAAATACTCATTAGCTTACTTGAAGCATCGCCAAGAACAACGGGGCATTGGCGGTATCTTCTTTAACTATCAGGATGCAAGTGAAAAGCTTTACGTTGGCAATCAAATAGATAGTCCGGCATCACTCTACAATCAGCAAATAGGAATAGTATCTCGTAACTGGGAAGATATCTTTGCTTTTGTCCAATCTTGCGGTCAAGTATTTTTACCAGTCTATTTGCCCATTGTAGAACAACGGCAGGTAGAGTATGGCAGGCGATATCCAGCGCCAGTTTCAACTATACCGTCGAGGTCGTTATGCAGAGTTTTATCTGGTGTACGACAGGGGAACAGTTTTCGGTCTGCAAACTCAGGGACGAGCGGAATCTATTCTCATGTCTCTACCACCTCTAGCACGCTGGGAATATTGCTACGAACCAGAACCAGGTACGCTTGAAGCACGGCTCACGAAAATCTTTCTCCAGCCTCATGATTGGACGAATGAGGCCCTAATAACTTGTTGAAAAAAGAAAAGCCTTCTCAATTAATGTTGAGAAGGCTTTTCTTTATTTGTTGTGGTTGAATATTATTTCTGGCACCGAGCTATTTTTGCGTAGGGCGACCCCTAAACTATCGTTGCCGCAACAGCGTTTCACCTCTGAGTTCGGGAAGGGATCAGTGTGGTTCCACCGCGCAATAGACACCAGAA
>NZ_JADEXU010000232.1 GCF_015206895.1 Nostoc sp. LEGE 12450
CCACTTGATCCAGAGTATCCCCAAGACCGTCTGACTTTCATGCTGGCAGACGCTCAAGTTTCAGTCTTGCTTACTCAACAGCATCTAGTTGCGTCTCTTCCTCAGCATCAAGCGCGTGTAGTCCACTTAGATAAAGACTGGATCGTAATCAGTAAGTCTAGCCAAGAGAATCCAATTGCCCAGGTGCAAGCTAGTAATATAGCTTATGTGATTTATACTTCTGGCTCTACTGGTCAACCGAAGGGGGTAATACTATCTCACAGTAACCTTTGCAACCATACGTTCTGGATGCAAGCAACATTCCCACTGACTGAAAAAGACAAAGTACTGCAAAAAACTCCCTTTGGCTTTGATGCCTCAGTTTGGGAATTCTACGCTCCATTGTTAGCAGGTGGACAGTTGATAATAGCTGAACCAGGAGGTCATACTGACAGCGCTTATCTCTTAAGATTAATTGCCCAGCAGCAAGTAACTACTGTTCAACTTGTTCCATCTTTACTGCAAATGCTTCTAGAACAGGGAGGAATCGAAACTTGTCACTCCCTCAAACACGTCTTTTGTGGCGGTGAAACCTTACCTGTTACTCTGCAAGAAGGCTTGTTAAGTAAGCTAGATGTAAATTTACATAATCTCTACGGCCCAACAGAGGCTTGTATTGATGCAACTTTCTGGAATTGTCAGCGTGAGATTTATCCACAACTTGTCCCCATTGGTCGTCCAATTTCCAACACCCAGATATATATACTCGACCAAAACTTACAACCAGTACCTGTGGGTGTACCAGGAGAACTGCACATTAGTGGTGCAGGATTAGCAAAAGGATACCTCAACCGTCCAGAGTTAACACAAGAAAGATTTATCCCCAACCCCTTTGAGGAGGCAGGAGGCAGGAGGCAGGAGGCAGGAGGGAGTAGATTATATAAAACAGGGGACTTGGCTCGTTATCTCCCAAATGGAAATATCGAATACCTGGGTCGCATCGACAACCAAGTAAAAATCCGGGGTTTCCGCATTGAGTTGGGAGAAGTCGAAGCAGCACTGAGCCAACATAGTGATGTGCAAACATCTGTAGTCATCGTCCGCGAAGACATTCCCGGAAATAAACGCATAGTCGCCTACATAGTACCGCAGCCACATATAACATCCACAGTAAGCGTTCTGCGTAGCTTCCTCAAAGAAAAGCTACCAGAATACATGGTACCAAGTGCGATCGTCACTCTAGAATCCCTACCGCTTACCCCCAACGGCAAAATAGACCGTCGCGCCCTACCAGAACCAGAAGCACGCACAGGAATAGAAAGCAGCTTAGTAGTACCGCGCAACCACATTGAAAAAAAATTAGCCCAAATTTGGACGCAAGTATTAAGAGTAGAGCAAATAGGCATACACGATAACTATTTTGAATTAGGAGGAGATTCCATCCTCAGTATTCAAATCATCAGTAGAGCAAAAGTTGCGGGGATAGAATTGACAATTAAACAACTATTTGCCAATCAAACAATCGCCCAATTAGCCACAGTCGCAGGCACAACAAAAGCACTCTCAATTGAACAAGGATTAGTCACAGGATCATTACCCCTAACACCAATTCAACACTGGTTTTTCGAGCAGAAATTACCAGAAAAACACCACTTCAATCAATCATTTCTCCTCACAGTACCATCAGACCTCAACCTAGAAATATTAGAGCAAGTATGGCAGCAACTACTAAAACATCACGATGCTCTCAGGCTAAGATTCACCCAAACAGATACAATATGGCAGCAGATTCATGCCGCCCCAACTGATAACATTACAATCAAGCGTTTTAACCTATCGACAGTTCCAGAAACTGAGATAGAAACTGTCATTGAAACCACAGCCAATGAATTACAGGCCAGTTTAAATCTGTCAGAAAATCTCGTGCAAGTAGCATTTTTCTGGCTGGGTACTGATAAAAAAGCGCGATTACTGATAATAATTCACCACCTAGTAGTAGACGGTGTTTCCTGGCGGATATTGTTAGAAGATTTGCAGACAGCTTACCAGCAACTTAGTCAAGAAAAAACTATTCAACTACCTGCAAAAACCACATCCTTCAAAGATTGGTCACAACAGTTGACAGAATATGCTCAATCAAAAGTCTTGAAATCAGAACTAGATTATTGGTTGAGTGCATCTTACGATGCAGTTGATTCCATTCCAGTAGACTATGCACAAGGAGTAAACACTACTGCATCGGCTAGGACAGTAACAGTATTATTAAACGAAGCCGAAACCCTTTCCCTCCTGCAAGATGTTCCAAAAGCTTACAAAACACAAATTAACGATGTCTTATTAACTGCCTTAGTACTGGTGTTGAGCAGATGGACTAACTCTGAGTCAGTTTTATTCAACTTAGAAGGTCATGGGCGCGAAGAGATCATTGATGGTGTAGACTTATCACGCACTATTGGCTGGTTTACAACGATTTTTCCAGTGGTTGTGGAACTGGGAACTATAGATGATCTGGGTACTGCGTTAAAATCCGTCAAGGAACAATTACGTGTAATTCCTAATAAAGGCATTGGCTATGGCTTATTGCGTTATCTAAATATTGATTCAGAAATTAGCGCCCAATTAGAAAAAATTCCCCAGGCAGAAATTAGCTTCAATTATTTGGGACAATTTGCTCAAGTTGTGAATACATCTTCTCTGATGCAAATAGCTCATGAGCCTAGCGGAAACAGCCAGAGTTTACAAGGTCAGCGCCATTATTTACTAGACATTAATGCCATCGTTATTAACGAACAACTGCAAATAGATTGGACATACAGTAGCAATATACATCAGCACGAAACGATTGAGAATATTGCTCAAGAATTTCTCGATACTTTGCAAGAGTTAATTACTCATTGTTTATCAACAGAAAATGCAGGTTATACGCCTACAGATTTTCCATTAATTCAACTTAATCAACTAGAACTAGATCAGATATTTCAAAATCTATGAAACTAGAACTTAACAAAACTAACCGTCAAAATATTGAAGATATTTATCCCTTATCTCCGATGCAAGAGGGGATGCTGTTTGAAAGTTTATATGCTCCAGACTCAGGCGTATATTTTGAGCAGATAACTTGCATTTTGAAGGGAAACCTAGATGTAAAAACCTTCGAGCAAGCTTGGCAGCAAGTGGTAGCTCGGCATCCCGTCTTCCGCACAGCGTTCCTGTGGGAATCTTTGAGCCGGCCAGTTCAAGTGGTGTATCGACAGGTAAATGTGACAGTCGAAACTTATGACTGGCGGGAGTTATCGGCACTTGAGCAGCAACAGCAATTAGAGACTTTTCTGGATTCTGAGCGACAACAGGGTTTTCAAGTATCGCAAGCGCCATTGATGCGCTTACATCTAATCCAGTTGGATGGGAATATTTATCAGTTTGTTTGGTGTCATCATCATTTATTACTTGATGGCTGGTCGTCACCTTTGGTTTTCAAAGACCTGTTGGAGTTTTATCAAGCTATTTCTCAGGGTGAAAGTTTATCTAACATCGGAATTCTGGGCTACCGCAACTATATTGCTTGGTTACAGCAACAGGATAGAGATTTAGCTGAGAAGTTTTGGCGACAAAAACTCCAAGGTTTTACTACACCAACTCCTTTGACTGTGGATAAACCATTGTCCGTGGAGCAGCATTCGAGCTACAGTGAACAACAAATTGACTTAACTGTGCCAGCGACAGCAGCAGTGATGTCTTTTGTCAGACAGCATCAATTGACGATGAGTAATTTGGTGCAGGCTACTTGGGGATTGTTGCTGTCTCGCTACAGCCAAGAAACAGATGTAGTTTTTGGTGCAACTGTGTCTGGTCGTCCGCCTGAACTTGTTGGTGTAGAGTCGATGGTGGGGTTATTTATTAATACTTTACCAGTGCGGGTGCAAATCTCCGAGAAGACTGAATTGCTAGATTTGTTAAAGGATTTACAGGCTCAACAGGTGGAGTCTGAGCAATTTTCCTATAGCTCATTGGTAGAGATTCAGGGGCTGAGTGATGTTCCCAGGGGTACATCTTTATTTAAGAGTATTGTTGTTTTTGAGAATTATCCTGTTGATAGTGCTGTTCTAGAAGGCAATAAAGATTTTTCCCTCTCAAATTTTAGGTGGATTGAACAAACAAATTATCCGCTAACGGTTGCAGTTTCCCCTGGTGAGCAATTGTTGCTGAAGGTGATATATGATGCTAGTCGATTTGAAGAGCAGACGATTAGTCGAATGCTGGGTCATTTTGTAACAATGCTTGAGGCGATCGCTACTAACCCTCATCAACGAATTTCCCAGTTACCAATACTAACAGAATCTGAGCAGCAACAGTTATTAGTTGACTGGAATAATACCCAGGTAGATTATCCCCAAGATAAATGTATCCATCAGTTGTTTGAGGAGCAGGTGGAGCTGACACCCGATGCTGTAGCAGTGGTGTTTGAGAATCAACATCTCACATACCGCGAATTAAACAGTCGTGCTAACCAGTTGGCGCACTACTTACGTTCTTTGGGTGTGAAAGCTGATGTGCTGGTGGGGATATGTGTCGAGCGTTCCTTAGAAATGCTTGTGGGACTATTGGGGATTCTCAAGGCGGGTGGGGCTTATGTGCCACTTGACCCAGAATATCCCCAAGACCGTTTGCGCTTTATGTTAGAAGATGCGGCTGTGTCAGTGCTGCTAACCCAAGAGAAATTAGTTGAGAAATTACAAAAACATCAGGCGCAGGTTGTTTGTTTAGATACTGATTGGCACTTTATTTCTCAGTTAAATCAGGATAATCCAATTACTGAAGTACAAGTAACTAATTTGGTTTATGTGATTTACACTTCAGGATCTACAGGTAGACCTAAAGGTGTCATGATTGAGCATAGGGGACTATACAACTTAACTAAAGCTCAGGTTCAGACTTTTGCCTTGCATTCTGATAGTCGCACTCTCCAGTTTGCCTCCTTCAGTTTTGATGCTTCTATCTGGGAAATTGTATTGGTTCTGGGGTCAGGTGCAACGCTGTACCTCGGAACAAAAGACTCTCTACTGCCAGGGAAGCCATTAATTGAGCAATTACGCAATCATTGCATTACCAATATCACGCTACCACCATCGGCTTTAGCAGTTATACCTATGGAGGAACTTCCGGCACTGCAAACAATAATTGTAGCCGGAGAAAGTTGTTCTGCTGAACTAATCAGACAATGGTCTGCTGGCAGAAACTTCTTCAACGCTTACGGGCCAACGGAAGCTACTGTCTGTGCCACGATTGCAAAATGCAATGAAGATGACGAGAAAATATCTATTGGTAAGGCGATCGCCAATACACAAATCTACATCTTAGACGAAAATTTGCAACTAGTCCCTGTGGGTGTGCCAGGAGAATTGCACATCGGTGGTGCAGGATTAGCACGCGGTTATCTCAACCGACCAGAATTAACACAAGAAAAATTCATCCCCAACCCCTTCAACAATTCAAAATTTAAAATTCAAAATTCAAAATTATATAAAACTGGGGACTTGGCTCGTTATTTACCAGATGGAAATATAGAATACCTGGGGCGTATCGATAATCAGGTGAAAATCCGTGGCTTCCGCATCGAATTGAGAGAAATCGAAGCAGTAATGAGCCAATATAGCGATGTACAGGTATGTTGTGTCATCGCCCGTGAAGATACTCCTGGTGACAAGCGCCTAGTCTCCTATATTGTTCCCCAGGCAGAGCAGACACCCACAGTAAGCGTTCTGCGGCAATTCCTCAAGGAGAAGCTACCAGAATACATGGTTCCTTCGGCAATAGTCATCTTAGAGTCCCTACCGCTGACCCCCAATGGCAAAATAGATCGTCGCGCCCTACCAGCACCAGAGCCAAGTAGTGAATTATCAGAGAAATATGTCGCTCCTCGCACTCCAATTGAAGAAATACTATCACTCATTTGGCAACAAGTCCTAAAAGTAGAGCTTGTAGGCAGACATGATAACTTCTTTGAACTAGGGGGACACTCACTACTAGCAACGCAACTTATCTCGCGTGTGCGTAGCAGTTTGAAGGTAGAACTACCATTGCGTTCGTTATTTGTTGCACCAACAATTGCCCAATTATCGCCAAATATTCAACGCTTGCAACAACAGGGCTTAGAACTGTCAGCACCACCCATCTTAAAGCGGGCAGAGAATGCAGAACTACCACTGTCTTATGCTCAACAGCGTTTGTGGTTTTTAGACCAGTTTGAGCCGAACAGTGCCTCATACAACATCCCCTTCGGGTTGCGTTTAGTAGGAACTCTTAATGTTTCCGCCTTAGAACAAAGCTTAATTGAAATTATTCATCGCCACGAAGCATTACGCACCAACTTTGTTACTGTTGATGGACAAGCTGCTCAAATCATTCAAACAGAAATGAATTGGTCAGTTGCAGTTGTTGACTTGCAGCATTTACCCCAAACAGAACAAAAAACGGCTGCACAGCAATTAGTGCAACAACAAGCTATTGAGCCTTTTGACTTAGCGTCGGATGCATTAATCAGAGCGACATTAGTGATGCTGTCTCCTACAGAACAGTGGTTATCACTGTGTATGCACCATGTTGTCAGTGATGGTTGGTCAATGACTGTGTTTGTCCAAGAATTAACAACGCTTTACAATGCTTATTCAATAGGTCAACCGTCTCTTCCCCGAAGGGGTACACCCCTGTTGCCACTGCCGATTCAGTACGCAGATTTTGCAATTTGGCAAAGACAATGGTTAGTCGGGGGAGTATTACAAAACCAATTGAGTTACTGGAAGCAACAATTGGCAAATGCACCCACCTTCTTGCTATTACCCACAGACAGACCTAGACCTGCTGTACAGACTTTCAATGGTGCATATCTTGAGTTTGCACTTTCTGTTGAGTTAACTCAAAAGTTAGTAGAACTGAGTCAACAGCAAGGGGTAACTTTGTTTATGACTTTGTTGGCGGCATATAATACCCTACTTTATCGCTACACAGGACAAACAGATATTTTGGTGGGGACACCAATTGCTAACCGCGATCGCACCGAGATAGAAGGTTTAATTGGCTTTTTTGTCAACACTTTAGTAATGCGGACTAATTTGGCAGAAAACCCTACCTTTAACGAATTACTCCCGCGTATCCGGGAAATGGCACTATCCGCCTACGCTCATCAAGATTTGCCCTTTGAAATGTTGGTAGAAACTCTGCAACCAGAAAGAGACATGAGTCATACACCACTATTTCAGGTGATGTTTGCTCTCCAGAACGCTCCCATGTCTGAAATAGAGTTGACTGGGTTAACTGTCAGTTCCTTGCCAATAGAAAGTTCCACGGCAAAGTTTGATTTAACTTTATCAATGGAGAATACTGCCACTGGACTAGTAGGAGCATGGGAGTATAATACTGACTTGTTTGATCGCAGCACCATTGAGCGAATGAGTGGACATTTTGTGATGTTGCTGGAAAGTATTATTAATAACCCACAACAGCCCATTTCTAAGTTGCCTCTGTTGACACAATTTGAGCAGCATCAGTTATTGGTTGAGTGGAATAATACTCAAGCTGAATATCCTCAAGATAAGTGTATTCATCAGTTGTTTGAGGAGCAAGTAGCACGTACACCCGATGCTGTAGCAGTTGTGTTTGAAAATCAACAACTGACTTATCAGCAGTTGAATTGTCGAGCTAACCAATTGGCGCATTACTTGCAGTCTTTGGGTGTGGGAGCCGATGTGCTTGTGGGGATTTGTGTGGAGCGCTCTCTAGAAATGGTAGTAGGACTGCTAGGTATTCTGAAGGCGGGTGGCGCTTATGTGCCACTTGACCCTGAGTATCCTACTGAGCGTTTGAGCTTCATGTTAGAAGATGCCCAAGTTCAAGTACTGCTAACCCAACAGCATCTTGTTAAGGCACTACCTCAGTCTCAAGTAGAGCTTGTCTGTTTGGATAGTGACTGGTTTTTGATGTCTCATCTGAGCCAGGAAAATCTAATTACTAGTGTACAAGCTAGTAACTTGGCTTATGTAATTTACACAAGCGGTTCGACTGGAAAGCCCAAAGGGACAATGATCTTGCACCAAGGAGTTGTTAACTATCTTTTTTGGTGTATTCAGGCTTATGCAGTAGGCAATGGCGATGGCGCACCCGTGCAGTCTTCCTTTGCTTTTGATGCGACTGTTACCAGCCTGTTCTCGCCATTAATAGTCGGCAAACAAGTCGTTGTGCTTCCACAACAGCAAGAAATTGAAGCTCTTTGTGATGTACTGCAATCGGGCTATCACTTTAGCTTAGTTAAACTCACACCCGCTCACCTAGAATTACTCAACCAAATTCTTCCCTCCCAAAAAGTAGCACAGACCAAAGCATTAGTGATTGGTGGTGAACAGCTTTTGGGCAAAACTATCGAGTTATGGCGACAAAATACACCAAGCACGCGACTAATTAATGAATACGGCCCAACTGAAACAGTTGTTGGTTGCTGCATTTATGAAGTCACAAATCAGACTTCACTATTAGAAGGAATTTTAATCGGTCGCCCGATCGCCAACACACAGATATACATTTTAGACCAAAACTTACAACCAGTACCTGTAGGTGTACCAGGAGAGTTACATATCGGTGGTGCGGGATTAGCACGAGGTTATCTCAATCGCCCAGAATTAACACAAGAAAAGTTCATCCCCAATCCGTTTGAGGAGGCAGGAGGCAGGAGGCAGAAGGCAGGAGGGAGTAGATTATATAAAACTGGGGATTTGGCTCGTTATTTGCCGGATGGCAACATTGAATACCTGGGACGCATTGACAATCAAGTGAAAATCCGAGGTTTCCGCATCGAATTGGGAGAAATCGAAGCAGTACTGAGCCAACATAAAGATGTGCAAGCCAATTGTGTCATCGCCCGTGAAGACAACAGAGGCGATAAGCGCCTAGTTGCTTACATCGTTCCCCAAAAAGAGCAGACACCAACAGTTAGTGTTCTGCGTAATTTCTTCAAGGAAAAACTACCAGACTACATGGTACCAAGTGCCTTCGTCACCCTAGATTCTCTACCCCTAACCCCCAACGGCAAAATAGACCGTCGCGCCCTACCAGCACCAGAGCCAAGCAGTGAATTATCAGAGAATTATGTAGCTCCACGTACACCTTTAGAAGAAATCCTTGCACAAATTTGGGTACAAGTACTGAAAGTAGAGCTTGTAGGCAGACATGATAACTTCTTTGAGCTAGGGGGACACTCATTATTAGCAACGCAACTTATCTCCCGTGTGCGTAGCAGCTTGAAAGTAGAACTGCCATTGCGTTCGTTATTTGCAACACCAACAATTGCCCAATTAGCGCCATTGATTCAGCAATTACAGCAACAAGATTTAGAACTTGCTGCACCACCCATATTAAGGCGGGCAAACAATGCAGAAATACCACTGTCTTATGCTCAACAGCGTTTGTGGTTTTTAGACCAGTTTGAGCCGAACAGTTCCTTCTACAACATCCCCATTGGTTTGCGCTTAGTCGGAACGCTGAATATTACTGCCTTAGAACAAAGTTTAATTGAAATTATTCATCGCCACGAAGCATTACGCACTAATTTTGTTACTGTTGATGGAAAACCTTCTCAAATTATTCAAACTGCAACAAATTGGTCAGTTGCAGTTGTTGATTTGCAACATCTGTCAATAAGTGAACAAGAAATTACTGCACAGAAATTAGTGCAGCAACAAGCGCTTCTTCCTTTTGATTTGGCTGATGAAGCCCTATTCAGAGCGACATTAATAGTCTTGTCCCAGACAGAGCAGTGGTTATTAGTGTGTATGCACCACATTGTCAGTGATGGCTGGTCAATAGGTGTGTTTGTCCAGGAGTTACAAGCACTGTACAATGCTTATTCTCAAGGTCAGCCGTCACCTTTAACATCACTGCCGATTCAGTATGCAGATTTCGCCTTATGGCAAAGACAATGGTTGCAAGGTGAGGTACTGAACAGCCAATTGAGTTACTGGAAGCAACAATTGGCAAATGCACCCACATTTTTGCCATTACCCACAGACAGACCTAGACCTGCTGTGCAGACTTTCAATGGCGCATATCTTGAGTTTGCACTTTCTGTTGAGTTAACTCAAAAGTTAGTAAAACTGAGTCAACAGCAAGGGGTAACTTTGTTTATGACTTTGTTGGCGGCATATAATACCCTACTTTATCGCTACACAGGACAAACAGATATTTTGGTGGGGACACCAATTGCTAACCGCGATCGCACCGAGCTAGAAGGGTTAATTGGCTTTTTTGTCAATACTTTAGTGATGCGGACTGAGATATCAGGTGACTACTGTTTTAACG
>NZ_JADEXU010000233.1 GCF_015206895.1 Nostoc sp. LEGE 12450
CCCCT
Source organism: Nostoc sp. LEGE 12450 (assembly GCF_015206895.1). Lineage (GTDB taxonomy): Bacteria > Cyanobacteriota > Cyanobacteriia > Cyanobacteriales > Nostocaceae > Nostoc. The sequence goes on from NZ_JADEXU010000233.1 coordinate 6, forward strand.
GCCCCTCTTCTCCCTGCTCCCTTGCCCCCTGTTTCCCTACTTACCACTTACATTACTCGTACTCGGTTGTAAATTAATATATCTGCTGCTAAAAGAAAAAAGAACAAAATACCTTGAAACATCCTAGCTAAAGCTAAAAGAAGTCCCAATTTAATCTGCACTAATTTGCTGCCTACTTACAAAAGCGCCATTAAAAGACTGAATAAAATAATACCTGATGGGTTTAACCGACCAATACAAGCAGCAATGATGGCAGAACCGTAACCAGGAGAAATGCTAGGGCGGAGTTAACCAATAGAACCGAAACTTCGCATACACCAGCTAAATATGATAATTTACTGCTAATTAAGAAAGTTAGCCGAATGATGCTTAAGCATAGGCCGTCTTAGACATCGCTATTTATCCCAGCATACACCGCAGCCTTTAGACTAGAATTGTTGCTTTGACAGTTAATTCTCACATCTTGGTAGAGCTTCTTCGGCTCTGCTTCTGAATTCTGCTGTAAAATATGTTATATGAAGCGAAAATTTCAACAGTATTTTTGGCGTTGTGCCTTAATAGTGTTTTTAACATTAACTGGATGTGGATGGGGTGTGGAGTCAGCACAAGCACTGTTGCGTCAACATCATGATTCTCCCGGTACCTTACGCTACCATTCACAAGTATCTGTCAAAGATCAAAAAGGATATGCTTGGCAAGTACTACTGTTCAAACAGAATTACACCAGTACAGTAAAAGATTTGCGGTTACGCTTAGTTGCTTTTCCGGGTGTCGTTGAAATTGCTCATCCCCAACCATTGTTGATTGAGACAGTAGCCGGAAAATTGCTCAGTGCATCGGATGCTTATGCTTTAACTGCACCCGTCCCCAATGTGGGGGAATATAACTTAACTGATATCTTACCGAAATTGCCAACAACTGATGCGCTCAAAGTCTATGTGCCTCTCTCTAATGGACAGCAATTGGTTCTCAACATATCCAACACTGTAGTCACTGAGTGGCAATGGCTAGTTACAGAAATTGATTAGTAAAAGCATTCAATAGAAGAATAACCCAATGGTGATGGGGGGCATAATTACTGCCTGCGGAGGCAGAAATCCTGTCTTCATAATACTTATAACGACGAGTTAAAGCCTCCCACATCACACGCAGCAGTAATGTTAGTCTTGAGACTCCTCAGAGATAGTTTCCGATTCGGTTTCAAGTTCTTCTGTTTGGACTTTGGCGACTGGAGGTTTAACGGGTTTTGGGCCACGCGCTAGGGCAGGATTCCCCTGCTGCCTGTTGTCATCTCCGTAAGATGCTTTTTTGCCTTTGTCAGAGGAGCGATTACGGCTCGGTTTTGAGTTTTTGGGGTTGGATTCAATAGGAGTTATAGAATCCTTATTTTCGGAATTGTTGTCAGTATTTGCTTGGGACTGACGTTCCGATTTTTTGATTGGACGTTCTACCATTGTTGATTTTTGTAAATTTATCTGTATAGTACATCGGTTTGGTGACTGTTAAACTGTTAAGTAGCATTTTTTTAAAGATTTTATTGTTAAAATTATTAAATAGCTATGTTTATTGATTTAGAAAGAAAGTATAGCAATCCGATTTGATTTCTAAATTTATTTGTGTAGGAGGCAATAGGCAATAGGCAATAGGCAAGAAGGCTCTTTGAGTTGTACTGAATTTTTTCAGAAATCAAATATGAGTCCTATAGTCTACATAACTTTATAAACTACATCAAAAAACATTCTTGAAGAAGAATTCAGGAGCCAGAATCAAGAAAAAACTTTCCAAGTTTTTCCATGAACACTAAATAATATATATTTAGTAGGGGTCTTAAACTAATTTATTTATCTGCTTTTTCGATCAGAATTAATTTTGTTAGCGGATAGCTAAGGTTTAGCCCATTCTGACTCCTGATCCCTGAATTCTAATCAACAAAATCAGGTCGTGCCTTACCTGTTGATTTCAACTTTTGCTCTAAAACTGTCCAATTCTCTTGCTCAATTAAATTAGTTAATTCATCAAGATTGTGACGATACTGTTGCAGCGATCGCAGCAATGCTTGACGATTATACCGCGCCATCATTACGCCCAACTCTGGATTCCCACCACCCACACGGCTGGTATCCCGAAAACCCGAACTAGCTAACTTTTGAGCTAATTCCAAAACATCGGGGTCAGTTTCACTCAAACAAGCAGCAATCAATGAGGAACTGACCATTACAGGTAAATGGGAAATCCAACTAACAGCGCGGTCATGTTGCTCTGGTTGACAATAGTAGATATTAGCTCCTAGCGATCGCACAATTTCTTCTACAACCGCAATTGCACTAGTAGGCGTTGTAGCTGTCGGTGTTAATACATAAGGTTTATCAACAAATAAATTCCGTTGTGCAGCTTCTATGCCACTATCTGTTCTTCCCGCCATTGGATGACCGCCGATAAAATTATCCCAAAGGGGAGAAATCGCCTTGACTATCTGTGCTTTTGCTGAACCCACGTCAGTCACGATGGTAGCTGTACACAAATGAGCGATCATTTGCTCCAATTGGGGCACAATAAGCGCTAGAGGTGTACAAATAAATACAACCTCTGCGGCTGCTAACAGACTCAGATCAACTGATGCTTCATCAACACTGCCGATAGCAACTGCCTTTTGACAGGTAGATTCACGGCGACTGACTCCTAAGATATGATGTCCTTGCGATCGCAAATCAAAACCCAAAGATCCGCCGATCAATCCCAACCCTAAAATCCCAATATTCATTTTTAATTTTGACATTCCGTTTTTATGACTTTACCAACTATTAAAGTTGGCATCCAAGGGGTAGCATCGATGACTGTAGAGGAATTACTAGAAAAGTACGCAGCAGGAGTCTTAAACTTTAGTGGTATTGACCTTGCGGAAGCTAATCTGAGTGGGGTCAAACTTAGTGGCGTGAATCTTAGCGATGCTAATTTGAGTATAGTTAACCTCAGTGGCGCGAATCTGAGCGAAGCTAACTTGAGCAATGCCAAGCTGAATGTAGCCAGACTCAGTGGTGTGAATCTATCCAACGCCATCTTAAATAACGCTAGTCTCAACGTCGCTAATTTGATTCGAGCCGATCTCAGCCGCGCTCAACTTAAAGGAGCTTTACTGATTCGCGCTGAGTTAATTCGCGCTGACCTCAGTCGCGCTGACCTGTCGGAGGCTGACCTCACCAGTGCTGATTTACGAGAGGCAACACTCCGTCAAGCGAATCTCCGCCACGCTAACTTGAGTGAGAGTGTCTTGAGAGGCGCTTCCATGACGGGAGCAAATTTAGAGATGGCTAACTTAAATGCCAGTGATCTCAGTCGTTGCGATTTGAGTGGTGCGAATTTGCGAGATACTGAACTTAGACAAGCGAATCTTAGCCATGCCAACTTGAGCGGAGCAGATTTGAGTGGGGCGAACCTCCGTTGGGCAGATTTGAGCGGGGCGAACCTCCGTTGGGCAGACTTAAGCGGCGCAAAATTGAGCGGGGCTACTTTAATTGGCGCAGATTTAACCAATGCGAATTTAACGAATACAATTTTTATCCACGCCGATTTAACTCAGGCAAAATTAATTAGGGCGGAATGGATTGGTGCTGACTTAACTGGAGCAACATTAACTGGGGCCAAGCTTTACGCCACCTCCAGGTTTGGTTTAAAAACCGAAGGTATGATTTGTGAATGGGTCGATCTTAGTCCAGCCGGCGATCGCTCCATTATCCAAAAGTTCCATTCCGAAGACTCACGAGACTTTTTTAACGAAACACCGCCCACAATCCGCATTATTGTTGATGCAGCCTTAGAACACGAAGCCAATTTTGCGATCGCAGGCGCTTACTATCAAATTGCTCAGGAATACCGGGTACTAAAACAACCCCCAAGCATCGAAAGTGGTCGTCGTCGAACTGTTTTCACATTTTATGTAGATAGCGATGAAGCATTATTTTCCACTGCTTACATTGTGATTCTTCCCTTTTTAGATGCGGCATCTACTCAAAATAATATTTCCAATGTCGTGGAAATGATTAACAGTGAAATTGTTGCAAATCAAGATTTAAAATTGCCAAAATCGCCCCTAATTGTGAAACAATTAAATATTCTTCTAGAGCAAGCCATGAGTCAGGCGGCAACAATTAAACAGACGAAAAAAAATATTGAAGTAGCCACAAAGTTAAATTTTTGTAAAGCTCCAACTCAAATAGTTTTAACAAATTCTAGCGCCCACACATTGATTGTCCATGACCATCCCAACTTTGGGAAAAGATTTATTAATCGCTCTGCTCTTAATGCTTCAACTTATGATGATATATCTAATGAACCGACAAAACACATCTTACCTTCGTCCAGTATGGTTATAGATTTCGTCAAAGGTTTTCACTATATTAGTCATTAAATATGGGGAATAGGGAATGGGGATTAGTTATTAGACAAATGACTAATGACAAATGACAAATGGCAAAATTTTGGAGGAAAAATGAGCAATCTGTTTAATAAAATGATCGGTCGAACTCGCTATGTAGTCTTTCGCCTATTTCTGCACTTGGGGGGAGGCGAGGTAGCGCCAATTTTGGGAGTATTAAATAGCGCTGGGCGAGATGCGATCGATGCCGATGGCGACTTAGAAGTTTTGGGAGAAGGATTGGTAGAAATTAGCCAAACTCTTCTACAATACGATGAATATTGGCTTTCTGCTGCCAACGAAGGCGACGTATTTTGGAGTGAAGGCGAGGCGGGAGATTATGTTAATGAATTATTTACTGACTCTGCCGAAAGATATCTCAGTGAACCAGATTACAGTTCGGACTCTGGATTGAACGAACCTTTATCTATACCTGTAACTCGCAACGTCATTGTAATGATTACAGTAGCTTATGAAGGAGAAGTACCAGAGTTAGAAACCGATCTTTCTAACGTTCAGGGGCTCAAGGAAGGATTGAAAGCATTGATAAATTTGCATTACAAACATAGATTAAAGGCAATCCAAGTGCATTTCTCCCCAGCACAGTTAGGCGATGAACTCACTAGCGATCAACTGTTGCAATATTACCCAGAATTGATTCCTTTATAATATGTTGGGTAGTCCGTACTTACTACTCACATCGAGAAATTGTTAAGCTCAGAGATAGGACAATAATCCAATGATCATGACCATAGTACGTAAATTTACAGCCGTTTTTTTAGCTCTGAGTTTGTGTGTCACAACTGTCGCTTGTGGTGGGGGAAACGAAACTACTCCTCCCGCTAAGAACGTTAGCCAAAGCTCTACTAACACAAAGCTGAGTGATGGAGAGTATAAAATACAACAAGCTACTTATGACGATGCAACTGGTGAATACAGCTTGTTTTTACTTAACAATAATCCCCCAACCTTTGCAACCGAAAATTTGCAAATGGCACGGTTAACTGATGATGAAATCAAGCAAGGTAAAAAGACCTATCTGAAGGTAGAAAAAGGACAACCGATTTTATATCTAACGGAAGACTTTAAAATAGATTACGTCCACAACGTTACCGAGAATAAAACCAATCCCCAAACAGGACAACAAGAGACGGTTGTAGTCCGTCGAGAAAATAGCTTCTGGGCTCCATTTGCTGGGTCTGTGGCTGGTAGCTTGGCAGGACAGGCAATTGGTAGTATGTTGTTTAGACCCCAGTATTATGTACCCCCTGTCTATCAATCAGGTCAAGGATTAAGTGGTTTCGGTGGATATGGCGGAAGCTATGGCCAAGCAGTCCAAAACTACCAAAGTCGCTATAATGCACCACCCGCAGCCGTGACAAATCGGACTGCGTTCCGCAATACAGGGACGATTAGAAGGTCATATCCTGGAAATACAAATATACGCAATACACCGCGTAGCACTACAGGTAATAACCGTCCTTCTGGTTCTGGTTTTGGTGGTAGTACGTTGCGACCCTCTGGTAATTCCAGCACTACCAGACGCAATTCTGGCAGTGGTTTTGGTAGTGGACGTAGTACAGCACCCCGCCGCTCAAGTGGTTTTGGCAGCAGACGACGTTAGAAAATTTTCAATTTAATAAGTAGACTGCCTAAGAAGTTAAAGTAATGTGTTGCATAAAGAAGCCGGAGGGTCACAAGTCAATCCTCCGGCTTCTCTTTATATCTATGCAATTTGTGATGAAAAATTATGAATTATTCGGTCAAATAATAGGAAATACTAAATATAAATATTGCTAAGAGAACAGGAATCATTTTATTAAAATCTATTTGTTTTTTTTGAACTATTTCTAAACAAGACATCGGAATCATTAAGGGCCATAAGATAGTTGTTACCACAAACATCACAACCGATAAAAATTTATCTTCTGGAGTGGAAGCAGGATGACGTAGAGCAAATATTAACCAATTGATTAAAAAATAAAATGTCATTAACAGATAACCAATAGTTAAAGTCAGTTGTATCTGATTCACCGTAAGTACTCCTGAAGTTATGTAAGCTTTACTATAGCCTTTCCTGTTCTAGTTAGGTACATGATGAGCCTCAATAGTGGATTTTAAATTAGTAGAAATGAAGGGATACTCACTAAGTCGTTAGACGTAAATCAATTAAAGTTTGTAGTAAGGACTTTAGTCCTGATAATCCTTTTTTTCTGTTTAATAATGCCTATTTATTTAGGAATGTTAACTATCAATACTGCTATGTAAACAAGCATCCAATCAAGAAAAATTATATTAACTATGAACCATATATTGATTTTATACCCTCTTGACTTAAAGTATAATATAATAGCCCTGTCGATTATTCCCACAGTTCCTGATGTATTAATTAAATAATTCGCAATCATTGCCCAGGCGGAAACAAAACCATTTCCTCGTTGCTCGATTGGCGTTGTTAAGTGATTATAATACTGAGAAATAGCAAAAGTTCCAAAACAAATAGCATAACCTATTAGCCACTTGCTGTTCGGCATAATCTGAGCAATAAAAAAAGGAATAATTGTGGCTAATATAAAAAACAAGAGAAGAGAATCCAACATTTGCAATTCTTTCCTTTTTTACAACATATAGAAACATTGCATACCGAACTACTGCAATTTATATCAAACTTTTCCTTTTGGTTGTAGAGTATAGTTAACCCTTTTTGAAGACATTTTTTAAATTTTGGATAATGAATATTCACTATCACAATCCAAAACTTAAAATTTGGTCAGTTATTAAAGCAATAATCAAGCGGTCTTAAAAAATCGAATAATTTCGCGGACATGATCGAGAAATTGCCCGTCGGTGGAAAGTTGCGCGATCGCAGTTCGTGCTTCTCTTGCCAAACGCTCATGTTCTGTTTGATTTGTCGCCCGTAATTCCTCAAAATTAGCTGCAATCCGGGCTAAATCTCTGCGAGTTTCTTCGGCGAAGCGTTGTTGAGTTGCGGGTAATGAATAGGGTTGTTCTGGGTTGAGTTGATCTTCCAACGACTGGATTTTTTGCTCCAAGATCGAGAAGCGATCGCGCAATTCAAAAATATCTTCGCGTGGATACTTCCATTCTTGGCGAATCATCGCTAACCGCGCATATAAATACTCATAAGCTCGAATAGCTGGACGCAGAATCGTTAATAACAAAGCTGCACCAGAGCTTATATATCCCACCGTACTAATACCAGTGGCAGCAAGGGTATAAAGACCAACGGCTGAAAACAAGTGTAAAGCAATGGCAACCCAGAGCGATCGCTTTGCCAACGATGTGACATACTTCACTTGTTTCTCATCGACTGGAATTCCTTTCTCAGTTGATTGTGCTGCTTCTGCTAAGACTTCTTTGGCTTGAAAATGCACATTCCACGGGACGGTAACAATTACTAACAGCCACCAAAAACTTGCACCACCAATCACCCAATCAAGAAAGTTACCAGCAGGGATGTGCAACCATTGCAGTAAGCCAAAAGCTGTTAGCACCACAACCACAATTCCTGCAATGGAGCTGATGAAAAAGTTAATATACATCTCGCCCTGTCTCCGGTGAAACTATACCTCGATCATGACTCTAACCCAGCAGTTATACGTAAAATATTGTGATGGTTTTTCTGTTTGCACACACCAACTTTTCGATGAGATAGCTACGCCAATTAGGTTGAGTATCTTTGCTACCTTTTTGTGTAAAGTAGCAACAGACATCATTGTGATGGTTTTTCTAGTTGCACATATATAAATAAAATAAACCACTGCTTAGAAACAAAGAAGTGAGAAATAATGAAATACTGCTTTGTAGAGTTTCAAGTAGATGATTCCAAAAGATTCAATGCTCTTTGTAAAGTTTTCAACGAAATTAAAAAAGATAAAGACAATAATTTTTGGCGTAATGAAGAAGATTGGCTAATTTTTTTTGACCGCAAAGCATTATCACATTTTTGGTGGACTAGCGAAGAGGAAAAGACTGAATATTTCCGTCGCTGGTTTGCAACACCTGTGGAACAGAGGTGGACAGATCCTAATCTCGAAACTCCTTGGGACTTTTATTCTATGTTTGATGCTTTTCAAAATGCTGAATATCAATTAATTGCTTGTAGAATGGTTTCTGGCAACAGAGCTAAACTTGAGTTTGAACCCTTTAGCTATCCCTATGGCGGAACTGGTGCAATAGAGGCGTTAGTTGAATCCTTCGATTTTATAATTCTTGCAAAAGATGACGGTACAGGATACACAAAATTTAACCTGTAGTTTGGGAAAAGAGTGAGACAATTCAAACCTTTCCCCCGTCTCTATTGGATAAGATAGCTACGCCAAATTGATTGCGTATCTTTACTACCCTTTTCTGGAATTAGCGATCGCCAAGTTTTACCCTCTTGCTGAATTTGCAAGTAAACATCAAAGGGTTGTTTTGGTTGCGTCAAGCGCCGTTTTGGTAGCTTGAGAATCAAGTCGTAGGTTCCCCGAACGTGGAAAGCTGGTAAATTTTCAATCGTTAGGGGTTGTTCTTGGGTAATTGATAGCCGCTTGATTTCAAATCCTTGAAAATCTAGATCCAACTGTTGGCTAAGTTTTTGTTGAGTTTGCTCTAGCCCAAGTGCGATCGCTTTTTGCACTAACTCGCTAGTCGGTAGCAATCCAATACTGCCACAGGCTGTAACTAGCATCAGCAATATTGCTGTCAAAACTAACCGCACTATGTTATTCACTGCCTAATCTGCTATTTTCTTCCTTATCAGTTTAACCGGACGGGTTGCTGCTTTTTCCGCGTCGAGTAACTTAGGAATTATGCAAACAATAGCTGAAAATTTTAATTACAGATAGGGGCAATTCATGAATTGCCCCTATTGTTATAACTTTTCAATAAATTTTTTAAGGAGGCAGGAGGACGTTCGCGCAGCGTGTCGTAGACAAGGCAGTTTTTGCTGGAGGTAATCCCCATAAATAAATTTAAGGGATTTATAATGGACGCTGTATTTTTTGGGCTACGCGTCTCAAAATACATTTTTTTACCTTTATTCATAAATAAATTTAGGGGCTTTAAACCCGTTTGGCAGAGGGCAAAAAATATATTTTCTTCCTCCTGCCTTCTGCCTCCTGCCCTCTGCCTTTCTTCGGTAAATCTTTAAAAAGTTTGTTCTAAGCGTTGGAAATCGCGTTGCACTTCATACCAGAGACTTTTATTATGGGGGTCTGTTTTCAAAGCTTTTTTGAGATAAATTCTGGCTTTGAGCAATTGGTTTTCGGAAATTAGCGCCCGTCCCCAAATTTGATAAGCGATCGCTTGCCATTGGCGAACTTCTGCATCTGTTGACAAACGATCTGCTAAAGCTTCCACCAGTGCGATCGCTTGCGGAAATCGTTTCTCTTGCAAAAATCGCTGCAATTGTTCATAAGTCTTCCACTTCAGCCGTTCTTCTATTTCCAACAGATTAGGCGGTTTTGCTTTCCCTGGTTGTTGGTTTACCACCGTTGTGACTGGTGTTTTCTGTCGCTGCGTTGTCTTAGCAGCATCACGCCCAGTTGACACCTGAGTTGAATGTGCAGCAGTTTCCTCTGGCAGTACTACCGTCAGCAGGAGTTTGTAAGCCTCTGTCAAGGCAATAAACTTATCTTTGGCTTTGTTGTCATCTGGGTTGATATCGGGATGATATTGCTGCGCCAATCGTCGATAAGACGCTTTGATATCAGCAAAAGAAGCTCCCGATCTTAAACCTAGCAAACGGTAGCAATCTCCAAGATCCATCTTGAGCTATGAGCTATCGAATTATTTAGCTATCGGCTATTATCTGTCAGTATTCAGCTTTAAGCCTGGACTATTAATGATAAAGGCTAATTTTGTATTTTAAAGTTCAATGTTGAC
>NZ_JADEXU010000404.1 GCF_015206895.1 Nostoc sp. LEGE 12450
GTTCCCGTTGTTTGCTGCCATACCAGCGTTCAGCAAGTACATTGAGTTGATGAAGGATTTCAATGAGTTCCTTACCTCGTTCTGTCAGACCGTAAGTTACTTGGGGTGGAACAGTTGGTTCGTATTGGCGATAAATAATCTCTGCTGCCTCAAGCATCCTTAGTCTTTCTGTTAAAACCTTGGTAGAGATGCCCTCGACTAAGTGCTTCAATGCAACAAAGCGAGTAGGCCCACTATTACACAATACCCACAGTATATACATTGTCCAAGGGCCTGATAGTAAAGACATCAGAATGCTGATTGGGCAAGCATCAGAATTTTTAGAGACAGACATCGATAAATTCGCCAAAATTTTCCAATAGTTACTTTATGGTAACTACTTTACTTTAGTAACTAGTTACTTTTAGTATCTGATGTAATGCTTTGAAATTTAGACTCAAAAAAAGTAAAAGCAGTAAATCCTAGCGAATCAGGAGATATTTGGTGGTAAACATTCTACATATTGATTCCAGCCCCCGTGCTGAACGATCGCACTCACGAGAACTATCTAAAGAATTCGTCAGTGCTTGGAGGGCAGCACATCCTGAAGATGCGATCGCCTATCGAGATTTAGGGCATCACCCAGTTCCTCACGTTAATGAAGCTTGGATTGCGGCAGCATTTTCACCACCAGAAACCCATACCCCAGAATTAACTGAGGCAATCAGGATTTCTGACGAACTGGTTGATGAGTTTTTGGCAGCCGATCGCTACGTCTTTGGAGTGCCAATGTATAACTTCAATATACCTTCCACTTTTAAGGCTTACATCGACCAAATAGTTCGCATTAACCGGACTGTTTCTTTAGATGCTCAAGGTTTTAAAGGGCTAGTCGAGGGTAAAAAGGCAGTTGTTATTACAGCTCGTGGTGGTGACTTTAGCCCAACCTCCCCTGCCGTTGCTTATGACTTCCAAGAACCATACCTGCGGACTATTTTCGGCTTTATTGGGATTACAGATATTCAATTTATTAACGCTAACAGCCTGAACGAGGGTGATGCCCGTACCCAATCTCTAGCAGAAGCACGGGCAGCAATTCAAGACGCGATCGCTCAGTGGTAATGTATGGAATTGGGAATTGGGAATTGGGCATTAGACATCTCCGAAAAAGAATGTAGAGACGTAGCAGTGCTACGTCTCTACAAGGGTTCTGGT
>NZ_JADEXU010000234.1 GCF_015206895.1 Nostoc sp. LEGE 12450
CACCGCAGTCCCGTTAATTTTTGCGTTAACGTTCTTTGCGGATTAATCGCTTATTGTCATCAACCTAAGAAACCTAGCCTTCAACTGGAGTGGCTTTTACCTCCTTATCTTTAACCCGAACTCAGGTTAATTACCCCAAGCGTTTCATTAATGCCGAAAGGCTAAGAATCCCGGCTTTTTTTAAAAAGTCGGGATTTTTTAGTATGAAAATGCGTAGTGGGTTTAATTCTTGGATTTGAGTAGTAGATAAAATAATTGTCCATTGCTGACTGTGACACCAGCGCGATCGCCTGCTACTTTTCCAGTACCTAAAAAATAATCTACCCTACCTGCACCTTTAATTGCGCCGCCGGTATCTTGGTCAAGAACATAGCGGCTAACGATACGCTCGTCCAGTTTTCCGGTAGGATTAGCGAAAGGAATAGAAGCGCGAATCAACGCTAAAGCACCAGGAGGCATGAGAGATTTATCTGTAGCGATGGAACGCTCTGCTGTTAGGGGTACGTTGATCGAACCTTGAGCTGGTTCACCGTGATTTTCTTGAAAAAAAACAAAACTGCGATCACGCGGAATATAAATATTTAATTCTTGAGGATGCTTTTGGAAATAGTCGAGAATAATTGGCATAGTTACACCTTCTAGCGGTAATTTGCCATCATTCACTAATTCTCGCCCAATGCTTTTGTAGTTATAAGCAGTATTACCTGCGTAACCGATTGTTGTTTGAGTACCATCGGGAAGCTGAAGTTTTGCTGAACCTTGAATTTGAGTTAGATATGGTTCGAGGCGATCGCGCAACCAAAACAACTCTAATCCTCGTAATTTTCCTTTTGCGCCTTGTAAACCATCTGCTCCTTCTAACTCCTCTCGTGTCGGATGAGGTTTAGGCCAGGAGTTTAAATCAGGAGGTAATCGATAAACAGGATAGCGATATTCTGGTGTGGGAACGCGACTGGCTGCGTAAATCGGTTCATAATAGGCGGTGAATAAAACGGAACCTTGGTTATCTTTACCGACTGACTGGTAAAGAACAAATTCTCGCTCGATGGCTTGATGTAATTCGGTTGCAGAATTAGTTGTCAAGACGAGTTCGCGGAATCTTGTCAAGCTTTTGAAGACGCGATCGCGTGTAATTCCAGCTACCTGGTAGTTCTGATAAGCAGTCGTAGCATTAGCCGTTTGCAAGTATTGGAGACTCCGAGCGATCGCACTCAATAGCGCTTTTTTGTCTGGTATTTCTCCATAGAGAAGTTCATCCAAGCAAGATGTATCACCTTGACAACAAGTAACTGGTAATCTCTCAATTAATGGTGCTTTTTGGTTTTCAGCAGTCAATGAAACTGGTATATCCCACTTTTTCAACCGACATTCTGGCGGACTGAGTTCCTGATGCGCCAAAGATTGCATCCGCACTAGAAAAATCGACAAAACCACAGGTAAGCCAATAGCGATAAATTTGCTAAACTTTCCTAACTCAGCAAGTGTCTTTTTCATCAAAATTCAAAATTTTTGAGATTATTCCACTTCGCTCAAATTCAAAAACCAAACCGCAAAGCGAGAGTCATTAGTCATTCATTCTCTGTGCCATGCCCAATGCCCAACGCCCCATTCGCAATACCTTATTCATTCATATTACGATAAGTTGCAACTGCCGAAGGCGATATCCGGTTCAAATATCGGAATATCCAATATTTGAAAATGGTATCTAAAATAACTGGGAATGTAGCGATAAATAAGAAAATAAAATCTCGATTTGCTGGTAATCCCCAATGACGCGATACACCTTCTAGAAGTACTTCCCAGCCATGAGGAGAGTGGAAACCTACAAATATATCGGTAAACAAAATGATGATAAATGCCTTGGCACTATCACTAAGTCCATAGACAATATTATCAAAGAAATCTTTGACTACAGCAATAGAAGACTTGCTAACAAGCAAAAGCCAGATAAAAGCACCAACTGAGAACATATCTGCAAAAACATTTTTGATCGCATTAGAGCTTTCTTGACGAAATTCTTTAGCAAGCTCTACAGCCTTGTCTGTCATTTTAGCTTCCATCTGTTCAGGCGACAGTGGAGGAGCATTTCTAATGAGATTTTCAAACTTGAGCTTTTCTTCAAATCTTTCTAATTCTTCAAGAGCTTCCTCTTCCATTTCTGAGTTTATGAATATCTGCATCCGATCGCTACTTTTAAAATGCTCAACAGATGGCCCAACGACAAAAGCTTTTGCTATCTGATGCGTCAAAAGTGGTATAATAATTAATAGTAAAATAAACCTGATAGATATTATTGTTCTTCTTTGAGTTTGACGAAAATTCTGAATTACTTCTTTTTCAGAATTAGGATCTAATTCAACTTGCAGACGAGTGATAGTACTTAAAATAGAACGGGGTAGAACGCCTGTTGTATCTACTTTACCCTTTGGTTTTGGTTTTTTCTCTGAGTCTTGAGTTGGTATTTTGGGTGGTAACGTTGGAGTATTGACGAGCCGCAATTTATCATCAGATATGGCAGAGTTAATTGGTAAATTTGGAGGTTTGACTGCTAAAGCGTTAGAAGTTATTTGATCTGAACTTATGGTGTATTTGGATATAACTTGATCGATAAAGTTTAGCTTTTCCAAAACCAAAGAAGGACTGGGATGTTCTATACCAGCTTTTTGAGCAGCTTTTTGATTTTCTTCATTTAAAAACCAACGGCTTGCCCTAAACTCTGTCAGCCGCATCTTAGCAATTTTTAAAAGCTTGTTGAGGTCTGACTCAAAATAATCCATCACGCTGTTACTGTACGTGGCTGAGTCAATGTCTATTTTATTACCACTAAAATGCTTATCTTCTATTTCCTTAATCTTTAATGCTGCATCGTAAGCTTCATGTAAAGAACGTTCAGGAGTCTGTAAGTACCATCGATAAGCAGCAAGTAAAAAAGAATAGATTTTTTGGCTAAAAACAGAATTTTTCATTGGAAACAATCATCCAGCATTATTTGGTGATTCTTAACCTTAAGTTAACCCACGAGGTATACTAGCAAATCTACAAGGAGAAAGTTTGTGGTTTCTCATTCGGTTTGGATTGTTGGCACTAGTCGCACTGGTAAGACGGCTCGCTTGGTAGAGCAATTTTGTAGTTGGGTACAACCTGAGAAGCAGCATACCGAATTATTTTATACTAATAAGGAAGCACGTAAAAAAGGCGTTCGCATACCTGAATTTTTATATCTTAAACAAACAGAGCCAGGAGTTTTAGTCTTAGCTGCTAATGATGATAATCGCAGAGAGTTGGGGGATATCATTGTTACATCTACATTAGGGAAATATCCGGTACGTGCCAAGACACCGCTAGGCTTTTTCCAGGATGAAGTTATTTTATTTTGGCCGTTGCTAATTAACTCGTTGAACCTGAAGGCCCAGTTTCCGGTAAGGTTGCGGCCAGAAACGGAACAAGAGTTAGCAACCAAACTTTGGCGTTCCCAACTAGACGAAGAAATTTTACGAGTTGCGGGAGTGAATGAGTCGCGCTTGGTGCGTCGCATTTTAGACTTATTGCAATTAGCTGCTTACAGTGGTGTACATTGCGAAGATATTGCCCAGATTTTGACAAGGGGTCTGGGGGAAAATACTACAACTTTAGAGCCGGAATTTTTGGCATCTTTGCTCATTGATTGGCGTAACTGGTGTTTAGAGAGGGGGTTACTAACTTATGGCATTATTACCGAACTCTATAGTCAATATTTATTAAGCGATCGCAACTACCAACAGCACCTAACTAAACGCTATCAAGCAGTATTGGCAGATGATGTTGACGATTATCCTAGCGTAGCGCGTCTTTTGTTTGAATTGCTATTAGATCGAGGCGCGATCGGCGCGTTTAGCTACAATCCCGACGGTGCAGTGCGATTGGGATTGGGAGCAGACCCCAATTATCTAGAAGGGTTAGCAAAGCGTTGTCAGGTAGAAATCTTAAGCGAGCCGCCTCCAGAGTCTTTGGGAGAACAAGCTAAACAGATGGTGGAATTAGTCACAGAACCAATGGTGCTAGTAAGTTTACCTGAGATTGTGCATTCCATTCAAACTACCTCCCGCGCTCAACTATTGCGACAAACAGCAGAGGTAATTGCTGATGCTATCCAATCGCAGCAAGTACAAGCAGAAGAAGTAGCGATTATTGCACCAGGTTTAGATGCGATCGCTCGTTATACTCTAGTAGAAATCCTTGTCAAACAAAACATCCAGGTAGAATCGCTCAATGACCAACGTCCCCTAATTAGTTCACCCGTCATTCGCGCCTTACTCACCATGCTGGCACTAGTTTATCCCGGCTTGGGTCGCCTCGTGGATCGGGATGCCGTGGCAGAAATGCTAGTTGTATTGAGCAGGAAACAACAACTACCAGAAAACTCCTCACTCCTCACTCCTCACTCAGCACTCACAACTCAGCACTCACAACTCAGCACTCACATTGATCCGGTACGCGCTGGTTTGATAGCAGATTACTGCTTTGTACCCCATCCCGATCGCCCCAACTTGCTACCAGTGTCAGCCTTCGAGCGCTGGGATAGAATTGGCTATGCGGCTACTACAGCCTACAATGAGATATTAGAGTGGTTAGAACAGCAGCGATCGCAACAAGAACTGCGGTTAATTCCCAGTCCCATTTCCCTGTTAGACAGAGCAATTCAGCGCTTCTTGTGGAATGGTAGCAATCTCCCCTACGAACAACTAGCAGCACTGCGGGAATTATTAGAAACTGCCCAACACTACTGGGAAATTGACACCAGGTTACGACAAATTGCCCCAGTTGAGACAACGCCTCACACAACTATTATCGAATTCATTCAATTACTGCGACGTGGTACAATCACCGCCAACCCTTATCCTGTACGCCCTATTGGTGGAGCCAGAAAGGCCGTCACCTTAGCAACTATATTTCAATATCGGTCTAGTAGGCGATCGCACCGTTGGCATTTTTGGCTAGATGCTGGTTCACCTCTTTGGGCCAAAGGTGGCGCAGCGACGTTATTTGGTGCGCCGTTTTTCCTGCAAGACAGGTTAGGCGAACCTTGGACAGCAGAAGATGAAAAATTGGCAGAAGAAGAACGACTGCGGAGGATTTTGACAGATTTACTATCTCGTGTATCCGAGAGAGTTTATTTATGTCACAGCGATTTAGCCGTAAATGGACAAGAGCAACTAGGGCCGTTATTACCTTTAGTCAATGCTTGTGTAACAGTTATTTCTGAGGCTACTGCTAATTGAGTGTCTTTTGCTTTGGTAAGGCTCAGATCCCCGACTTCTTTAAGAATTTAGGGATCTTGTTGTAATATATCTGTTTGTATTTAGTAGTAATTGTCCCCTTTTTAAGATTGAAGTTTGGGGTTGATCTTTGGAAATTTCGGGACTGTGGTTGAGTCGGAAAAGGAGAGCGAGGAAGGACTTTATCGCGCCTTAAGAGCAAAGGAATACTGAAAAGTCCCAAAACAATTACTACTCCAGTCATAATCCAAACGATGATCCTATTTGGTTTATAATCTGCTCGTTCAATTTGCCAGAAGACTTGGTTGTATCGCCACGCGGCTAATGCAACAACCAAAATTCCAAAAATTACCAAAGCAACACCCAAATTTTCCGAGTTGGATAATGGATTTAGCCTAGTTTCTTGTTGAGTAATAGCAAGATTCAACTGTTGCAGAAATATACCAAATCGCGCAATAGCAAAGCCAAAGCTAATCAATGCAATAGAAGTGCGAAGCCAAGCCAGAAAAGTACGTTCGTTCGCTTGATGCTCCCTTTGACGATCAATTTTTGGTATTTTATCCATGAGTACTTCTGGCGACTATTTACTCTTGAAAAGTATTCATAACATCGATAAATAGCATGGACTAGCACCACAAGGTCAACACAATCCGGTCACGGCTAAGAGAAAACCCCAAGCGATCACTAGAATCTTTACAATAGTAAATAAGGTAAAGATATATATCAGAGTCAAAATCAATGGCACTATTCGGATTTGGCAAAAAGCAAGTTATGCCCACACCAGAAGAAGCTTTGTCAGGAAGGGCACAGTCTATGTCAGTACCTGCTGCTCATTATGTCAACAAGAATCCTTTAAAAGCTCCTTATCCCGATGGGTTAGAGAAGGCAATTTTTGGCTTGGGCTGTTTTTGGGGTGCAGAACGCAAATTCTGGCAACTTAAAGGAGTTTACACTACCGCAGTGGGTTACGCTGCTGGATTTACACCCAACCCCACTTATGAAGAGGTATGTAGTGGGCGAACCGGTCACAATGAAGTGGTGTTGGTTGTGTTTGATCCCAAAGTAATTAGTTATTCTGAACTGCTCAAAGTCTTTTGGGAAAGCCACAATCCTACCCAAGGGATGCGCCAAGGTAATGATGCTGGCACTCAATACCGTTCGGGAATTTATGTATATTCTGAAAGCCAAAAGCAGCTAGCAGAAGCATCACGGGAAGCTTATCAGCAAGCTCTCAACGATGCAGGTTATGGCAAGATTACTACAGAAATCTTAGATGCACCAGAATTCTATTATGCAGAAGCCTACCATCAGCAATACCTGGCTAAAAATCCTAATGGGTATTGTGGTTTAGGAGGGACAAATGTTTCTTGTCCTGTGGGTGTAGTTGAATCGCAACTGAGTAGTTAGAAGGAAGCAGAGGGGAAAAGGGGCAGGGGAGAAGTCAATTCAAAATTCAAAATTCAAAATTAAAAAACTTCTGCCCCCTCTTTCCCAATGCTCAACTAAAATGCAGCTTTGAGCAAAGCGATCGCTCGAACCCAGAGCATAATACTAATAGGCGCTCCAATGAGAATACCAGCGATCGCCCAGCCTCTTTGATGGGCTTTGAATTGTTCAATACTGCGCCACTGCCTACTTTTCCAGGCCCATTCATTGCCTTTGGCACCGAGTGCGATCGCCATTAACCACCAACCATGTGGTACAAAACAGAATAGCCCATACCATACCTGATTCGGCCACATCCACAACCAAGGCATGAGAAATGCGCCCCAGTTCCAACCGAGAATTTCCTCTGGGACTGTTTCATTTTGATTACTTATGCCGCATCCAGAATTGTTAATTATTTCTCTTAGTGGTAAAAGCTGACTTCTGTTCGCAGATTTCACAGCCAGACCAGATTTGAGAGCATTCAGCGCTTGGCGGGCATCAGGGAATCGCTGTTCGGGAGCGGGTTCTATTAACTTTTGTAGCCAACTGGCAAAACTAGGACTGAGATTAACTCGGTCTGCAAATTGCAGCCGCAAATCCTGCTGAGGTAAATCAGAGGGGCAAGTCCCAGTGAGCAAATGAATCAGAGTCGCACCCAGTGCATAGAGGTCGGAAGCTGGAACTGCTCGACCACCAAATTGTTCCATTGGGGCATAACCATAAGTACCCACAACGGTGAAAGTAACGCCTTCTCTTGCCGCTTTATCTTGTACTGCGCCAAAATCAACTAAATAAATCCGATTATCTTCGCCCCAGATTAAATTACTCGGTTTAATATCTCTATGTAACACCCCTGGGTTTAACTCATGTAAATACATGAGAATATTTAAAATCTCACCGGCGATTTTTCTCGCTCGCTTTTCAGTAAACCTTTTGCCAAGAGCAAGTTTTTCTTTAAGCGACTCACCAGGAATATATTGTTGTATTAAGCCAAACCAGAGAGTGCGATCGTCGATACAAAAATAATCTATATATCTAGGAATGCGGGGATGATTTAGCTGCTTAAGAATTTGTGCTTCCCTCTCAAAAAGTTTTAAATCATCCCACTGTATAGTACCGCCAAAGGCTAAAAGTTTGACCACAACGGTCGAATTTTCGCCATCAGAGGCTAGTAAATCCTTTGCAAGCCAAGTTTGACGAATTCCATTGTTACCAAGTTGGTGTTGGATTTGATAACGATCTTGTAATATCTGTTCTGGTTGCAGCATCTTACACCTGCTGGCAGTTTACGCCGATCTGATTCCCTTATATTCAAGGATAGTCATTATCTAGAGAAATTGTGGGAATGAGATAATTTTTGCGATAGTAAGCTTGATATTCCGCAGACAGCAGAGGTTCCCACCAATCACGATGATTGAGATACCATTCAACTGTTAAACGTAAACCCTCAGCAATCGTTACAGAAGGTGTCCAACCAAGCTGAGTTTTAATTTTGTTCGCATTAATTGCATATCTCCTGTCGTGTCCCTGTCTATCCTTAACAAAAGTAATCAATTCCTTTGCTGGACGTACTGGTAAATCAGATGCTAATTCATCCATCATCTGACACAAAAGCTGCACCAGGTTGAGATTTTCCACCTCATTGTTGCCACCAATATTGTAGGTTTCCCCTGGTTGACCATGATTGATTACCACATCCAAAGCACGACAATGATCGACCACATAAAGCCAATCCCGCACATTTTTACCATCGCCATAAACAGGTAATGGTTTACCTATTAAAGTGTTGATACACATCAGGGGAATTAGCTTTTCGGGGAATTGATAAGGCCCGTAATTATTAGAGCAATTTGTGATAATGGTAGGAAGTTTATAAGTATGATAATAAGCACGAACTAAGTGATCGCTACCAGCTTTGGAAGCTGAATAGGGACTATTAGGAGCATAAGGTGTAGTTTCCGAAAAAGCTGCATCATCTGGGCCCAAACTACCGTAGACTTCATCAGTAGAAACGTGTAGGAAACGATAATCAGATGGCTGTGCTTTAGCCTCCCAATATTGGCGAAAAGCTTCCAGCAGCGTGAAAGTTCCCACCACATTAGTTTGCACAAAAGCCGCCGGCCCAAGAATCGAACGATCAACATGAGATTCAGCAGCAAAATGGGCGATAGTATCTATATTTTCGGTTGATAATAGGTTGTCTATGATGGTGCGATCGCAAATATCCCCCTGCACAAACCGAAAATTGTCTCTTCCCTCAACCGCCGCCAAATTCAGACGATTCCCCGCGTATGTAAGCGCATCCAACACCACCACCCGGTCATCTGGATAAACCTGACACCAGTGATGGACAAAATTCGCCCCAATAAACCCCGCACCCCCAGTAACTAATAACCGCCGACTCATTCAATTTCCTCTCTTCTCTGTGTGATCTGTGCGCCTCTGCGGTGCATTTCTATTACTTAAAATATTTCTTCCTCAGCTTCCCATATATCCTCTGAGCGAGTAATTTTGCCATACGTATTCTTGTCAAACTCTTAATATTAGATGGCTGTTGGATCTTGTGATCGAAAAACTCATTTAGCTCATCCAGAATAACTTGAAAACGCTTAATAATATTTTCAGTCCGATGCTCAGTGAAAAAATCTTCAGATAAACTAAAAGTTGCTGAAGAATCAATCACTTTCAGAATACGTTGCACATCATATTCTTGAGAATATCCAGCAATTTTATAGCAATTAAATCCAGGATCTAAGTAATCTGCCAGTCCTCCGTTAACACTAGAAAATACTTGACAGCCACAGGCAAGAGCTTCCATTGGTTGTAGACCAAATCCTTCACTAACGCCCTGTTGTGCCCAGTACTCAGCCGAATCATAGAGGTAAACCTTAGCTCTGTTAAATAATGCAGGTAAATCCTCTATGTATGAATCAACAACCAATACTTTACAACGTTTTTGCAACGCTGGAATCAATTCTTTAATTAAATACTCAGAAGATTTTCGAGCCTGGACTAAAACATCAATATCCCGTTCCAGACCTAAATTTTGAAACTCATCAGAAATTTGATTGGGCAAATAATAAATCAGAGAATTAGGTGATTTTTCTCCCCAATATCCCATTGTATAGCGGCTAACAGTAATAATCGGAATACTCGCAGGTAGTCTAAATGGATAACCTGCACTATGTGCATGGTAAACCACATTGTATTGCTTAAGTTTAGCCACGAGTTGAGCTATATCAAATCCCCAACTAATGACAAAAATTACATCACTTAAATTTTTCTCTTTTAGTAAATCATCAATAAAAAGCTTATCTTTTTCTCGCTGACGGTAAGTTACAACATCAGCACTACAGAAATTCTGAGCCAGATTGAGTGCTTTTAACTCAGCCCAAAGACCACCACAGGCAAATTTACCATCTGTACCGGGGAGTAAGAAGTAAAGTTTTCTCATAATTTATTTTATTTATTTAGGAAATTGGAAATTGGGAATTGGGAATTGGGAATTGGGAATTGGGGATTGGGAATGGCGTAATAATCAATACCCCTTCTTCCC
>NZ_JADEXU010000235.1 GCF_015206895.1 Nostoc sp. LEGE 12450
CTTCACATCCACCCCCCAACTTCCGCATCAGTTAAAGGTTTCTCTAATTTGCTATATTCCGTTTGAGCAGCCCGCAATACGTGTTTCATCTGCACTGCTTCCCCGGCATCGGCGGCGAGGAAAGCTGCATTTAAGGCTATGTTACGGATGTTACCCCCAGCAACATTTAGCCGTGCTAGTTGCAGAGCATCTAAGTCTGCGGTTGGGGTATCAGTGGGAAAAACGCGCCGCCAAATCTCGGCTCGTTGTGTTGTATCGGGGAAGGGGAATTGCACCACGAAGCGAATCCGGCGCAGAAAGGCTGTATCAATTGCACTTTTCAAGTTTGTAGTCAGGACTGCTAAACCTGGGTAGCTTTCCATGCGTTGCAACAGATAGCTAACTTCAATATTGGCATAGCGATCGCGGGCATCTTTAACTTCACTGCGTTTACCAAATAAAGCATCAGCTTCATCGAATAACAAAATTACCCCACCTTGTTCAGCAGCATCAAACACGCGGCGCAAATTCTTCTCTGTTTCGCCAATATATTTGCTAACTACCGATGATAAATCAATGCGATAGAGGTCGAGGCGCAATTTCTGGGCGAGTACTTCTGCCCCCAAGGTTTTACCAGTACCGCTACCACCTGCAAATAAGGCACTGATTCCCAATCCTCTAGCACTCTTCCCAGCAAAACCCCAATTATTATATACAGTACTGCGTTGACGGACATGAGCCGCAATGTCTCGGAGAACTTGTTTCTGTGCCTCTGGTAATACCAAATCTTCCCAATCACCGGATGGCTCAATTCGTTGGGCGAGTTCATCTAAGCGTGGACGTGCTTGCACACGGCAGGCATCCCATAAAATGCTAGTGATATCATTTTCTGGCATTTGGGCTAACTGTCCTGCGGCTTCTGCACAAGCAGCCCGGATGGTTGCGGCACTTAGGTTAAACTGCTCCACTAGGGTTTTAACTTGCCCGTTCATTTGCGGTGCCATTGAACCTAATGCATCTTGCCAAACTGTACCTTGTTCTTTGCTAGTTGGTTGATGTACGTCAAAATTAACTACCAGGCGTTGTCCTAGTCCAATCCGTTCTCGACTCGTAACTATTAAAAAGCCTTTGCTGCGTTCGATGAAACGAGCGATCGCATTCAGCCGCGCCATATCATTATTATCTAGTTCGTTGCAGTCTATGAGTAACGCACACTTACTTAAAATTGTCTCGCGAGTCCACAGGCGAATCAGATTATCTAACTCACTAGGTACTAAGGGAATAAGTTGTGCAGGCATTACCCACAAACTTAAACCCTGGAGTTGACAAATGGCCGCGGCAATGGCGCGTTTGCTAGTAGTTTCGCTACTAGATAGCTGCACGATTGGTAAGCTATTAATTTTGTCAGCTTGCGACCAAACTGCTGCAACTCGCTCTGCTAAATCTTGGTGCGAGGGGACTAAATCGCTAACCTCAGGTAATGGTTCAATGATGCCAGCTAATCGTTCGTCAAGATATTGAATGCCCGTGAGATAATGTAAAATTCGTTCGTCAATTCTTACGGGACTGAGAGTCAAGGCATGACCATCACCAATTTGAATTAACCGCCAATGACGTAAGGGAGCATTTGGAGCGATCGCATCCCAGTGGACATTAGGTAAAGCGGACAGAGCTAAACTTAGAGTTGGGTAAGCTCGTTGTAAATCTCCGTGTGTTATGGCACACAATTTAGCAAAATCTCCATTCAACTCCATACCTGCACACAACAACAACAAATCACGTTCAAAGGATGAGAGACTAAATATTTTGCATACTCTCTCCAATGCTGATGGCGCAGGCATTACAGCAGCCGCTTCCTGTAACGCTTGCTGTAAATCCTCTTGGTTTTTCTCTACAGATTGATTTTGCTCTTTTGCCGTGTGATTTTCTAAAATCCCACGCACTACGGCAAGGGCTGCTGATAGATAGCGGTAGTTTGCCTCATCCCAATTGCGATTTGTTGTAGCATTCATAAGATTGTCACCTGTGGCAAATCATAAGCTCCAGACTGATTCTTCTTGTGCAGTGGACTTTCTGCCCCATCTACTTGCACCCGAACAATATAAGTTCCTGGCTTTACATTTTTGACAGGAATAGTAATTGCATCGGTGTCTTCAGTGCGTTGTGCAACCAAGAAAGAGTAAGCTACCGGACTATTAACTGATACTTCATTGAGTAGCAAAACTACTCGCTGTGCCTTACCAACTTTGGGCTGGAATTTAACGGTAATTTCTGCTGTGCGTAAATTGTCGCCGCTATTTTCCACTTGAGCGACAAATGCCGTAATTGTTGGATGGATGACAAAAGCTGCAACGTTTGATTCAAATAGATAATCTGTTTGTCCTGCATTGCCCATTGTTAGATGTACAACTTGGATAGTCTGTACACTTGCGTATAAATCTGATGGGATTAACAGGCTAATTTGTGTTTCTTTAACATCATGAGGTACTAATAAAGTCTCCCTATGACTCAAACGGATTCGGGTAATCTCACCGCGTAAACGTTTACCACGAATTACTAATGTTGTACCTGTAACAATCGTTTGCTCGGTCTTTGCCGAAGCCATAACTTGCTCTATAGTCGGTTGAGACAAGGGCATGATGTAGACTTCAGAATTTTCAGGTTTGCTGCTCTCAATCAATACCATTGATGCCAGATAGGTAGCTGAAGGTCGATAGTGTGTTTGTAACGCAGACCATAACTTAGAAGTTTCTTCCATGTTAAAAAACTCTGGGGTCAGTTTAATCTGACCAATTTGTTCAGCTAAATCAGGTACAGATACACTTGCTACAGCTTGCGAAAAAGCACTTGAGGTATTGGTTGTAGAGGCATTTATTAGAGTATTCTCAATAATATCCGATGTGATGGCTGGTGTTTTGTGTAATAAATGCATTGCATAGCCCAATAAAAGCTCCGCCTGAAAATCCTTGGCTCCATACGCTGTTAGTAAGTAATGAAGGTCAAGAGCTAGTGGGGGGCTTTGAGAGGATGCATTTCCATTTATACGTGAATGCCTGCTCCGAAATTCCTGAGATACCCAATCTACATTGCGGTTCTGTGTTACTTGATAAAGAAACAAGTTAATTTGAGCCCGCTCGTCAGCTTCAACTGAAATTCGATCGGGCGGTAGGGCAGTTACAATCACATCACCAACACTCGCAGCGATGGGATCGCTGACTAAGCCATTTTCCAGCAAGACTTTTAGTACTGCTGTCACGGCGGCTATAGAGAGTACATTACTCATCCTCGTTCCTCATGGCAATAGCACATCTTAATCATGTACGCCAGAGTACATTGACAGAATATATTTTGCAAAACTTTAAATATTCTGTAACAGAGACTATCCGCATAGCATACGAAGTATCAGCACTAATGAAGCTAAAGACCTCGTATAATTTGCGTTAACTTCATATCAGGAACCAATTTAAAGTACCATAGGGCTTAATTTTAAACATTTTATCAAATTGCTAACATTATTTTAAGTTAGTAATATGTTAAGCTGGGTATAATCAGATAAACGCTAAGTAATATATATTACTAATATTCATCTAAGTTACCAAGTAAGCAAAATATTTGTAATACTAGTAGTATATCTGAGCTAAAGTCAAAACCTTAAAGTTACTAGAATGGGTTCCCCCAGATGAAATCCCCACCTCCTTCAAATTCTTGGATTGGTCGCTTGGTAGGTGATAACGAGCGATATCGTTTAGACAAACGGTTAGGCGGGGGTGGCATGGGAGATGTCTTCCTGGCAACTGACACCCGTGTGGGTCAACAGGTAGCGTTGAAGTTGCTCAAAGATACGCTGGTGGCATCACAAGAAATGAGAAAGCGTTTTGAGCGTGAGGTCGCAGTTTGTGCTGCCTTGCAAAGTGACCACATAGTTAAAATTAGTGATTGTGGATTCACCCCAGAAGGCTTTCCATTTTACGTAATGGAATATTTACGCGGGCAAACGCTCAGACAATTACTGCTACGCGAGAAGCGGCTATCTGTTGAGCGGGCGGTAAAAATTATGGCGCAAGTTTGCAAAGGTTTACAGCTTGCCCATCAAGGGGTTACTCTCCAACGGGAAGGCGGAAAAAGTACTGAACATATTCAGGTAATTCATCGTGACCTGAAACCAGACAATATATTTTTAGTACCTACAGATTTGGGTGAGTGGGTAAAGGTTTTGGATTTTGGTGTTGCCAAAATTCGGAGTGAATCTTCAGAAAATCACAATATTACCAATATCACCAGTACTTTTATTGGTACATTTCGTTACGCACCTCCTGAGCAAATCCAAAGCGATAAAAACCTGGATGCAAGAGGTGATATTTACAGTTTAGGAATTATCCTTTATGAAATGCTGAGTGCCGCCGATCCTTTTGGAATCAGTATTAAGGGTAGTCATGTCAGCGAGGCTTCTTGGGTATTAGCTCATGCTTATGAACCACCGAAGCCACTGCGATCGCAACCAGGTTGTGAGCATTATTCCGTAGAATTGGAAGCAGTGGTGATGAAATGTCTCCACAAGAACCCAGCTAACCGATTTGCAACGGTAGAAGAACTCAATCTTGCTTTGCAAGCTGCTGCCAAATCTGTCACAAACACTATTAATTTACCCGGAAAAGCTACCGGGCAATCACAACCCTCCTATAATCAAGGTTCAAACCACGAAACTGTTCCCAGACAATCAAACGACGACACCGTTTACCGTCCTCCATCTGCATATAATCAGGGTTCAAATCACGAAACTGTTCCCAGACAATCGAACGACGACACTGTTCTCCGTCCTCCATCTGCATATAATCAGGGTTCAAACCACGAAACTGTTCCCAGACAATCGAACGACGACACCGTTCTCCGTCCCCCATCTGCACATAATCAAGGTTCAAATCACGAAACTATTCCCAGACAATTTAACCCGATTGAGCAAAACCAATCTAAGGAACCAGTTCCTCCCCTTCAGCCTAAATACAACCAAGGTTCAAATAACGAAACAGTTCCGAGGCAGTTTAATCCAGTTGAGCAAAGTCCACAGAGTCCTGTGAATAATCCCAACCCCAGCAAGCCGGACGTGACCTTGTATCAACCACGACCTGGAGCTAATCAAGGTGGACAACAAGTGCCACCAGATAAGACCTTGTATCAACCACGACCTGGGGCTAATCAAGGCGGACAACAAGCGCCACCAGATAAGACCTTGTATCAACCGCGACCTGGAGCTAATCAAGGCAGACAACAAGTACCACCAGATAAAACATTGTTTCAAACGCGACCTGCGGCTAATCAAGGCGGACAACAAGTGCCACCAGATAAGACATTGTTTCAACCGCGACCTGCGGCTAATCAAGGCAGACCACAAGTGCCGCCAGATGTGACATTGTATCAACCAAGACCTGCATCCAATCAAGGCAGACCACAAGTGCCACTAGATGACACTATTTATCAACCAAAGCTAAGTGGGCAGCTAACTACGAAAATTACTCCCAATTTTTTGCGAATCTTGGGAGTAGTCTTGGCAATTGGGCTGACTTTAGCATTGGTATCCTATATTTATACTCAATCTCGTAAAGAACCTAGCAACCAGGAAAATTTACCTAATAGCGATCGCATTCAAAACTAATTCAGCTAATAGTACATCTCCACAAGGGTTATAGATAACGTATGTTTCATTCCCGGAGATGTCTTTTACCTATGTTCATCCCAAGCTACGGGAAAAGAATAATCTGAAAACGCCGAGAAATCATGATTTTCGCTGCGGGTTTCTTCATCCAAAACCTTGACAACTTTGTTATAAATATCTTGTGCTTGTTGCGGAGAATCACCGATGCTGGTTAATCCCAACTTACCAAACTGCGAAAGACAACCCATGAGATGAAACACTGTGCCTGTTTCTGTACCGCTGTCGAAATGCAGTCTGTGATGAGCGATGATATCCATCAAATCATTAGGTAATAATCCTTGATAGCGCTCTTTTTGCAGATTATCAGTAGCAATGTAATATTTTGGACGACCTTGCTGACTATAAAATAAACCCGTAGAAAGATCGTAGCGACCGTTGGTTAATAATTTCAAGGTCATGAATGGATGAGTTGTACCGCCTTTACGCAGATTAATTTCGATCGCCTGAATATCCCACTCACCATTACCCTTGTCAACAGCGATAAAATCTACGCCAAATCGCTCTAAAGTGCCTTTTTCTGCTAGCTTTCTACCAACTTGTAACCCTAACTGCTGTAATTGCAATCGATAGCTTTCATCAGCCGGGAAGCGACAACCAAGATAAATCTGACCGTCTGGGCCTCCGAGAATTTGGTCGTGGGTTGAAAGGATTTCCACTTCGCCAGTGGGTGTGATCCGTCCTTGGACACTGGGCGATCGCTTTATTTCCCCTTCCACAAATGCTTCGGCAATTGCTCCTAATTCCGGGATTCTTCCCGAAAAATTATCCCAAGTCTCAAGTTTTGCTTGAAAGCGCATTGTTGAGAAGCGATCGCTAATTGCTGCTACCCTTTGAGCATGAGTACCAATACCTGGTGCTAAATTCTCAATTGGTCTTAGATCGAGCAAGGCATTTCCCTCTCCCGAAATGCCTTCGTTGAGTTTTACCACTACCCGTTTTAATGTCGGTTGTCTTTCCCACAAGTCACTGGTAGCTTCTGCCAAATCTGTGTGGTTCCAAATTTTTTCGCTGCCATCTGGATGCGGTACTCCACTTCCCTTGAAGATTTGCCGACTGCCACTTTTTGTCCCCCAAATCTGTAAATCTGGTGCAGCAGCATACAGTGGTACACCCAATTTTAAAGACAATTCGCCTTCCCAGTGCGAAGAGTTGTAGCAGATCATAAATGATTTATCTAGCCTCAAAGATTGATGAATCCGCTCTAGTAGACGGGGGCGTTCTAAAATCTTTTGGCTGAGAGGTTTAAGGGAAGAATCGTAAGTAGAAAGTAGCAGCAAGCGATTGCGAGCATGAGAAAAGGGGATTCCTGGCAAAAGTTGCAGATAATAATCAATGATACTAGGATGCAGTGGTACTGATGTTACATAAATCAGGCGAGTCCGGGGATTCTGCAACCGAATTAAAGAAAATAGTAATCTTTCTTCATAATGTTCGCACCCTTCAATCTTTTGGAGTTCGCGCTGGTCAATACTTAGGGAGGGAATAATTAAAATATCCGCTTCACTATTGTCAAATGACTCGATCGTTTTCCAGCGATCGCGCAGGGTTAATTGTAATTGGCGAAACTTTTCAACCTGCTCTAACTCGGAAATATTTAGTATTGCCATAACCCCTGCCCTCTAATAATCCCAATGTAGCGTACCACACAGGCTTTTGGCCTATTAGTTTGATAACTGGTGAGCAAGTACTTTATCCTGCAAAAATGTGGCTATGCAGATATCAGCCTAAATTAATAGTGATGAAATTAGATGCATGATATCGCTATTCTGTCAAGCCAGTTTTAAAGGTTTGTAGTAATGAGTTTAGTGCTTAAAAAATAAGGACTAAACTCATTAATCTAAAATTGTCCATAGGACTCATATTTGATTACATGAAAAAAGTCCGTACAAATCAAAAATTCTTCTTTCTTATTGGCTGTTGCCTGCCCACCAAGTAACTATGGCTACCCCATACTGCACAAACAAAAATCCAAGCGGATCTCTATATCCATAAATTTAAACTTGACAGACTGCTAGGTAGTTGTGCAACTACAAAGTGAAAAAGTAGAAATCTATATTTTCATTTATCGAAAATAGCGCGGTTCTTGAGTGAGCTATAAAAATCATGATTAATTAATTCAATAACTCTTATTATTTAATTTGTTTTCCGTCTTAAGGTTGAGCAATTTTTAGCTTATTTTACCTCTATGGAGCGATAAATTATAGCAACTTAATAGTTAACTTAATAGCAGATGAAAGGCATAACTATTTCATCGAATCATAGTTTTATACTTGTTTTTGCCGTCAGGTGAATAATGTCTGTCATGTTTGAGTATAAATAACGTCAGCCACCTACAGTTGCTAGAAATAAGTGCCTTTAGTACGAATTCGGGATATGTATATCCGAAAAATTACAAATGGCAAATAGGAGCCAAAGCAGAAAATAAACCTTGGGTTAAATTTTTGATCCAGGGTTTGCTTTTGAAAATGGCTAATGAGAAAGATGGGGGTAATAAATGCCCAATTCAATATTCACTTACCAAGAAAAAACCTATGGCTAAATCAAAAGAGAAAAAAGAGAAACCATTGCAGCCGCCACAGCAGCAAGAAGTACCAGGTGTTGAATCAGAAATGACACCAAAACCGAAAGCAGATGATGCCCAGTATCGGGGTAGTGGTAAGTTACAAGATAAAGTAGCATTGATTACGGGTGCAGATAGTGGTATTGGTCGTGCTGTAGCGATCGCATTTGCTAAAGAAGGTGCAGATGTGGCTATCCTTTATCTGAATGAACACGACGATGCCAAAGAAACAAAACATTTGGTAGAAAAACAAGGTCGTCGTGCAGTAACTATCGCAGGCGATATTGGCGATGAAACTTTTTGTCAGCAAGCTATCCAACAAACAGTCGGTGAGTTTGGCAAACTCGATATTCTCATCAACAATGCCGCCGAACAACATCCTAAAGAAAGTATTGAAGAAATCACTAAAGAACAATTAGAGCGAACTTTCCGCACTAATATATTCTCAATGTTTTTTATGACTAAAGCTGCACTCAAGCATTTGCAAACAGGCAGTGCTATCATCAATACCACATCGGTAACAGCTTATAAAGGTAGCCCACAACTGCTAGATTATTCTTCTACAAAAGGTGCGATCGTTGCTTTTACTCGCTCCTTATCACAAAATTTGGTGTCAAAAGGAATTCGCGTTAATGCTGTCGCACCAGGGCCAATTTGGACACCTTTAATTCCCTCAACATTCCCAGAAGAGAAAGTTGAGAATTTTGGGAAACAAGTACCAATGCAACGAGCCGGACAACCAGAAGAAGTTGCTCCCAGCTATGTATTTCTAGCATCTGATGATGCTTCTTATGTTTCTGGACAAGTGCTGCACGTAAATGGTGGCGAAGTTGTCAATGGCTAAGTAAAAAAGTTAGGAGTTAGGAGTCATAGAATTTGGAATTTTATATTTTTCCTTGAATTCCAGATTCAAAAACTAAGGTTATCAGAGTTCAAACTTATAACCTATTAACTTCTACCTCCTAACTTTTTACTCCGAACTCTACCCTCATTGTCTTCCATTAGAGGGATGAGTAAAAATGGAAATATTGCTACTCTATTCAGCAGCGTACATTTAAGAGATAAGAACTACGTCTATGGCATCTCCTACACCACTATATGGCACAGAACTAGTAGATTGTGCTAGAGCAAATGCCAAGCAAGGAATTGAAACTGCTGCTTATCAATGTGGCTATGGTCAAGACCTCAACAAATTTGCCCGAGAACTCAGACAAGCTTGTGAAGAAATGAATTTACAAGTAAAAGAACTCAGTGGATTAATTACTGAACAGGACATGATACTGCAATTGGGTACTGGCGAAATTGTTGCCCCAGTGACAGAATCAGAGTTGTAAAAAATAGTCATTTGTCGTTTGTAATTTGTTATTGATTAATGACCAATGACTCTTTTCGTAACCTTAAAATTAACTGCGCCAAATTGAAATAAATCAAAACGCCTACTACATCAACTTCTGTAGTAAGAAATGGTGCTGACATCAATGCTGGATCTAAACGGAGGTAGCAAAATAGAAACGGCAGTGCTGAATCGGACAGAAGTTAAAACAAAAATTGCTACCAGACTAGTGCAGCGATCGCTACTTCTAATCGCTTTTGCAGAAAGTAAGCCTAGAGAGTAGCGATCGCACCTAATATTCCTCCCAATAATGCCCTAACGTAGATGGAAAGCGGCTTGTCGTCGTCAGATATCGTTTCTCGGCCAACTACTTGCAATGTGCCAAGCGATCGGATTTCATCGATGTTCATCCCTAAAATCACCACTGTAGAAGACTGGGCACGCACATTACCACCAGCACCAGTCAGTAAAGGGATAAACGCCGTTAGTGTCACCATTTTTGTTAAAATTTTCTCTTGTGACTTAATAATCTTTCCTGTAATGGTGTATTGGTTATAAGTAAAACCAACAACCATACAACCCGCTTCTGAGCAACTTCTAATAAATTCATCTGAAAATAGTTGTTTGTCGCCCCCGACTGCACACCCCACACC
>NZ_JADEXU010000236.1 GCF_015206895.1 Nostoc sp. LEGE 12450
CGATGAAGCAGTCACGATTAACAACTTGGCTCCCACTCCCTTTGGTTATCACCCAGACTTTATCTACAACCCCTCTGGAACAGGCCCAGCCACTGAACAAACTAGACTTGATGGTTATACCAAAGTTTTAACTTTCGCTGGCCCGACTATAAGTAATGCCAAAAATAGCTTAATCCTCAATGTTAAAGATGTCCGCGATGGTTTGCTAGACTCTGCTATTTTCTTGAAGGCTGCTACTTTGGGGACGGTTGATCCTAATAATCTTCCTGGTAGTGTGAGGATTGACACTGGTAAAGATTTGGTTGTTGCAGAAGGAGGCACAACAGATACCTTTACATTTGTGCTGAAGACCATTCCGAAAGATAACGTTACTATTACCCTGACTCCAGATAAACAGCTTGATTTAGACCAAGGGCCAAACAATCCAACGACTTTGACCTTTACACCTGGAAATGCCTTAATCGCGCAGACTGTTAATGTTAAGGCAGTGGACGATACTCTTGTAGAAGGAAATCACACAGGTATTATCTCTTTCAAGGTCAACAGTAATGACTCTGCTTATGATGAACTGCCAATTTCTGACCTGAAGGTTGCTATTAGAGACAACGATCAGCCAGCACCTGTATTTGCAATTTCTTCAGCCTCAGCAACAGAAGGAAATCCTATTACTTTCACACTCACTCGTACAGGTGATTCTCAAATTGACCAAAGTATTACTCTAGCCACATCTATTGGTACAGGAGATACAGCTAGCGAACGTGATTTTAGAGCGAAGGCTGAAACTATTATCTTTAAACCGGGAGAAACTCAAAAAACCTTTACGGTTGAGACAATTCCAGACTCCTTATTTGAAGGAAATGAAACTTTCACTGTCGGTTTAAGCAAACCTACAAATGGCGCAATCAGCAACTCTAATGGTACAGCCAAGGGAACTATTGTTGATGCAGGTGCGATTATTACCCAGACTGATGGAAGTACCAAAGTTACTGAAGGTGGTGCAACTGACAGTTACTCTGTGGTACTTACTACCCAGCCCACTGCTAATGTCATTATTACTATCAATAACGGCAGGCAAGTTACAACCAGTGCCAGAACTCTTACCTTCACCTCACGGAACTGGAATATAGCGCAAAATGTGACGGTAGTTGCAGTAGATGATGCAATTGTAGAAGGCAATCATGGCGACATCATCCAGAATACAGTGAGCAGCAGCGATGCTAAATATAACGGTATTGCAGGCTCTATCAATGTGAGCATCACTGATAATGACTTTCTGTTAACAAGGAATCTTGGGAATGAGAGCCTATTAACGAATAATGTTGACAATAATATCTTTACTATCAAAGGTGATAGCGAGCAAGCAAGACTGAAAGTTACTCTCACAGGAAACAATTCCAATTCCCTCAATGAATTGGGAGTATTTATTGTTGACGATGCTAGCGGAAACATTAACGGTATTAAACCAGGTACAACAGGTTACGCCCAAGCAGCTTTAGAACGAGCTAAGATAATTTTCTCTACTATTGCCAACACCCCTAACGGATTTGATGCCAACAATCTTACAAGTTTACTGAAATTGAATTCTGGTGATAGATTGAGATTCTACTTGGTAAAAAATAGTACTACTGATTCTGTGCGGACTGGAGCAACTTCTATTGCAGATATGTTATTTGCTGATGGTTCGACGCAAAAGATTACAGACTTGGGCACTGATGGGTTTTCTCTAGATTGGAAGGATGGATTCGGTAGTAGTACTACTGGCTTTAAAGATTTGGTAGTAAAGATTCAATCTACAAATGAAACCTTACCTTTAGGCACAAATTTGCAAAGCCAGTCACAAGGCGAACTGATTGATTTGAGAGATGTAAAGCAACAGGTAAAAGCTGATTTTGTTGTCAGCAGAGAAGCAGTTTCCAATAATTTCATCGGCTTCTATCAGGTAACTGATGAAAATGGTGGTATTGATACTAATGGAGATGGCAAAGCAGATATTTTGACCGGACAAACTGGTTATAGTGAAGCAGCAGTTCGTGGTCGTGTTGCAGGCATTGATCTGGCAGTTAACAACCAAGGTACGGCGACTTACACAGGAACTTTCCAGCCTGGTTCGATTTTTGCACCATTTATTATTGCTAATGATAGACATGATGCTTTACTTGATAGCAATCTCAATAATGATCCCGCCGTTTACTTCCCATTTTTGGGAGCTAACACTGATAAAGCGGATCACATTCGCTTGTTAGGGAATCACGTTTTTGGCTTTGAGGATGTAGCAAATGGTGGGGATAAAGATTTCAATGATGTAATTGTAGCAGTTAAATTAAGTATTGTTTAGCCATTTTTATCGGCAGGTTTCAACCTGGAGGGAAAAAATCAGCGTTGCATAATTGAAGTATGAATTCGAGCGTAGGCGTAGCTCGTCGTAGACATCGCTATCCAATGTCCAAGGTGTGGAGCAACTCATATTCGCTTTGCAAGAATGGCAAAAAAGGCTGAAAATGCACCTTGAGCTAGACAGCGCTGGCTCCTTCTACACTGGGTTAGTTCCACAATCGGCAAAGCTATCGGTGTTGCTGATGGGGAGGCTTACTGGAATGGCTATCTGGGGCAGTGGCAGGTTTGGGTTAACTTTGGGAGCGAGTGTAGGTCTGTGGTGTGCGATTGGCTCAAAGCTGTGTAGCTCGATAAAGTTTGGTAAAGAGTTGAGTAATTCATGCTTCAGATTTCGTCTTACCAGTTTTTTTAGAGACAGCAATTGCACCAACTCCAAACAATAGACCTAGTAGGGAAGCAGGTTCTGGTACTGATGTAGATGAAGAACTCAGGGTAATATTGGCAGCAGAATCTTGATAAATGTATGTTCCTGCCCGTCCCACTTCACCCGTCAAGCTAATTTCAGAGCTTGAAGTTTTTTCTAAGGTATATCTTGGAGCATCAAAAGCAATGCCAAAATCAACTACTAAATTCCAATTCGACCCAGAATCAAGCTCAAAATCAACATCTGGGGTTAAGTTACCGCCATTAGTAGATCCTCTCTTCAAATTCAGGTCTAGATTGTTAACGGATAGCTCCCAATCGCTCAAAGTCCCGGACTCTGAGTAAACCACGAATCCAGAATATTCGCTTTCTTCTGGCAAAGAGTTCGTAAGGAATGGGCTAGTAGCATCGACTAAGGTAAAATCACCTGAAAATTCTTGTCTAGTTAGAATCGCTCCCTGTACAGGAGTAGCATAAAATACGCTTGCAACTACCAAACCAATCACGGCGACGCTAACTTTGGGGAGTCGAACTTGATTCATGGATTGGGTATGCTATCTAAAATTGTTGAAGGTATGCTATCACATCCTTGGCAACTTAAGATACATTCGGTACACCAAAAAGTTCTGCGATGCCTGCGGTGTTATTGAAGAATCGCTCAAGCCCAGAAATGGGCAATACTATTAAAGAATTACTCAGTACCCTGACGATTGATGAGCGTTGTGGCGTGATGCTGGAGTTTGAGGATGTGGAGATGAAAAATTTGCTCAACTGGTGGCAGATGCGCCGCAGTGGACTGAATGGATGGGGTGATTTTTCGGCACAGATTGCGTTCGCTAAAAGGTCAGTTCCTCCCAAGCAAAAAAAACTAACTTTTATCCAGAATGACTTTCAAAATTTTTAGAATCCCTCTTATGTCCTTACAATCTGTGTAATTCGTTTTTTAATAATCATCATCCGAACTCCACCTTCAGGAGCAAGGGTAAACCCACGTC
Source organism: Nostoc sp. LEGE 12450 (assembly GCF_015206895.1). Taxonomy (GTDB): domain Bacteria; phylum Cyanobacteriota; class Cyanobacteriia; order Cyanobacteriales; family Nostocaceae; genus Nostoc. Next base: position 3,753 of record NZ_JADEXU010000236.1, read on the forward strand.
TTTGCAATTTAAGAGGTTTATTTTCTACCAATGCAAGTTGATAATTAGATAAAACGGTTGCCAAGACTAACTTCATTTCTAACAAAGCCAGGGCATATCCTAAACATCGCCGACTTCCACCACCAAAAGGAATGAACTCCCAAGGGGAATATTGCCGTCCTAAAAAACGTTCTGGATTAAATTGTTGAGGATTAGGATACAGGTCTTCCCGATAATGCAAGAGGTAGATACTTGGCATTAAGGTTGTGTCAGGAGGAAACTGGTATCCTGCAATATTTATGGATGATTTGGTAATGCGTGGGAAAAGCCCTGGAAGCACTGGATACATCCGCAGGGTTTCAAGGCATACTGCGGTTAAATAAGGAAGTTGGGCAATTTCCATCGGGTTTGGATTTTTTCCCAAGCTGTCAAGTTCCTGCTGCAATTTTAAGAGGACATCTGGATTTCGGTGAATTTGATAGAAAGCCCATGCTAGCGTTGTTGCAGTAGTTTCATGTCCAGCAAATAAAATTGTGAGCAATTCATCTTTTAATTCATCGTCGGTCATTGCTTGCCCATTTTCATCCCGTGCTGCCATCATCAAGCTCAGAACATCACCCTGACTCTGATCCTCCTTTGTTCTTTTCTCAACAATATCTGCAAGAAGTAGCTGATAAATATAGTTTTGTCTACTTTTCATCTGTCCCCAAGGAGTCCATTTTCCCCAATCTTGTTGTAAGAATCGGAAAAATAGCATACTGGAGCGCAAAGGAGAATCAGTCATATCCAACCAACTAGTAAGGAGAGGTAAAATTAGTTGATAGCGTTCCCCTTCACTTAAACCAAAGACAATTTGTAAAATTACTTCTAGACTCACTTTCTGCATGGCAGACCGAGCCACAAAAGGTTGATCGATTTGCCATTGACTGGCGATTTGCTCGGTAATTAAGCAGATTTGTTGACCATAAGCCTGTAGCCTTTCTCCATGAAAGGGGGGCATTAATAATTTTCGTTCTCGTCGATGGCGGGCACCATCTATTAACATAAGAGAATTTCGCCCAATCAAAGGCTCTGCAATTTTATTACCACGACCAATATCAAATTTAGAATCTTGACTGAAAATTTCTTGAATGGCTTGGGGATGGCTAAGAATTACACAAGAACCGATTCCACTCAGTCGCATGGAAAAAATGTCTCCATACTTTTGACTATACTTTTGCTGAAATCCAATCGGATCGGCAATCCACTTTATCAGTTGCCACCACGAAGGACTAGTAATGCAATTCGGTAATTGACTAAGCATAATATTTACTTGTGTATTCCACTTCCTAATCTCAAACAAATACACCCACTTTCGTGCGTTCACATAGAAGTTACGGGAGCAAGTTGGATCTCAATTGGACTACCTGTGTTGATTTGGGACGACAAAAAACCCAGAGCAGATTCTGACCAACTAAAACTCTTATACCATGTCAAACTAAAAGACAAAGTGTTGACGGAGGTTTTTAAAGATGGATTCTTTAGCCCAACTTGAGTCAGGATGGCACGATAGCGCACTTGAGAGCATTATAAATATAATCAGAGCGCCCGATGGTGATTTTGAGAGTATTGGCAACCTCGCAAATACTGTTGCTGATTTGCATAGCTTACAAAAAATAATAGAACTCCTTCATCGCACCCCACAAGGAAAACAAGCATTTGAAAGACGCTCAAGATTAGGTGATATTGATCTCCAAAAACTTTATCGCTTACCTCCCAATACACTTGGATATAGCTATGCTGAACATCTGCTCAAAAACAATTTGCAACCTTTACACTCTGGGCAAGTAGAGAATGATTACCAATTTCTCGGAGCGCATATCACAGAAACACACGACATTTGGCATATTATTACTGGATGCGATACAAACATTCTTGGAGAAATTCAATTAGAAGCTTTTTATGTTGCCCAACTACACTTTTCACGTTTCTGGTTAGCATTATTGGCTAAAAATCTTGTCAAAGCCGCTATTTACGATATTGAGGTTTCAACAAAATATATGGATGCAATAACTAAGGGATGGTTAATGGGAAAACAGTCCCTGCCCCTTTTTGGTATTGAATGGAATTCCTTGTGGTCAAAACCATTGGAGAATATCCGTAGTGACTTCAATATCATTCTTTGTGAAACTTAATGATATCAAACTGTTGCAACTACTGTTAGTCGTTAAGTGTGAATGTGACAGTGATGTTAGCTTCTCTAGTGAAAAAGATAAAAGGAAATGTTGTCTCAAGAGGAGCAAAAAATAGATGCGGCTTGGATGCAAATTTAGTATGGTGTTGAGCAGAGGAGCAGAGGGGAAATAACTTATACAAGGATTTTCCTCTGCACCCCATGCCCCCTGCTCCCTTGCTTTCAAGGGCAGGTTTTTTGTTTAAGCAGATGAGAAAGCTGTGGGACTTCTCCAAGATTCAGGAAAGAAGCTACCAATAGGCAAAGGTTGACCGAGTAACAAGGCAACAATAATCTGAATAAAACCGCGTCGAAAACAACTTAAAAAACGTGTTGGTTTTTTAGCTGGTGGTTGAGTACGTGCTATATGATCTGGTGGCAAGTCATCATAATTACTATTAGGAGGTGTAGCATCAGCCTCACTGCCAACACCGACTAGCCAGAAAGTAGCGAGAGCGATGGCTAACCAATGTCGTTCGGCACGTTTGGGGTTAGTGATTTTGGTAAAATGCCAGTGTAGACCACCACGTTTAGTATCCTTGAAACCGCATTCAATCCAAGAGCGCATTCCATACCAGGTAGTAGATGCTGTCTGTGGTAGAAAATCAGTCAATATCAGCCAGGGGTCGGTGTAACCTTCGTCCCAACGAGCTAAAAGAGTACAAGTTAGAGGATTGGTTTTAAAGCATTGAACAATACCACACCAATGGCTACCCACGAATGGAACAGTATCAGTCAAAGCAATCCAATCATTAGAATCTAACAGGCGAAATTGTCCACCAAGATTTATGCGTAAAAAAGGATGCCAACCCAATTCAACTATTTTGTGATAGAGCCATTCAGCGTATAATCCTCTGTCAGCGGTAACAATTACTGTCATCTCTGGTGGAACGCTATGTTTTAAGTGGTCAAAAAGTTCTAACCAATAGGGTTTCCAAGCTCCTGGTTTGTTAGCTGTAACTACTTTCCATGCCACTGGCACAGCGCAGCCACGAATCAGTACACTAATTGCTAAGACCGTGAATCTACTACCTAACGTAGTTGCATCCATTCCCAAGGCTAGTTGTGACTCTTGTGAATACCACTTATCAACTACCCAGCCTAGTAGTCTGCCAAGTCAACTTTGCAGGGTAGTGCATCTTAACTGATAAGCTACTTAAAAATCGGAAAATAGCATGGTAAAGAAGTATATTGTGGATTTGAGTGAGGATGAAGTTTCTCAATTGCAAATGCTAATAAAAAAAGGCAAGCACAAGGCAAGAACCATAACCCGTGCTCATATTCTTCTAATGGCTTCTGAGGGACAAACAGATCAAGCGATCGCAGACACCGTTCGAGTCCATATTTCAACAGTAGAGCGGACACGAGAGAAATTTGTCATGGGTGGGTTAGATTTTGCACTCAAAGATGAACCTCATCCACCGAAGAAGAGTAAACTTGAAGGAAAATCAGAAGCATTTTTAATTGCAACAGCTTGTTCTAACCCACCTTCTGGGCGGGTACGATGGACAATGCAACTTCTAGCAGACCACTTAGTAGAAATTGGTATTGTTGATTCAATTTCTGATGAAACTGTTCGCCAGACCCTAAAAAAAACGATATTAAACCGTGGCTGAAAGAACAGTGGTGCATTCCCGAAGTAAATGCTGAGTACGTTTTACGGATAGAAGATTTATTGGATTTATACAACGAACCATATGATCCGAAGCGTCCAGTGGTCTGTTTTGACGAATGTTCATATCAACTGGTGGAAGAAGTAAGGCTTCCATTACCACCTGAACCAGAGCAACCAGAACGTTATGACTTTGAATATAAACGGAATGGAACAGTAAATTTATTTGCGTATTTTCAACCTTTAGCTGGGTGGAGACATATTGAAGTAACTCAACGGCGGACAAAGCACGATTTTGCAAAACAAATGAAAGATTTAGTAGATATTTATCACCGCGATGCTGATCTTATTCGTTTGGTCGTAGATAACCTTAATATTCATACTCCAGCAGCCTTGTATGAAGTTTTTGCCCCTCAAGAAGCACGTCGAATTGTACAAAAATTAGAGTTTCACTACACTCCTAAACATGCAAGTTGGTTGAATCAAGTAGAGATTGAGTTATCCGTTTTATCTCGTCAATGTTTAGAGCGACGAATCCCGGATATACAAACATTATCCTCTGAAGTTACTACTTGGGAAAAACAGCGCAATCTTCAACGTACAAGTGTCTATTGGCGCTTTCAAACTACAGATGCACGGAGAAAAATGGAGCGCTTATACCCGACTGTCTGACTCAGCAAAGTTACCTTGGCAGACTACTAGTAATGGTGCAAAGCACTTGCTCACATCTATTTGTTGTCGTTGAGTACCTTTTTTCTCGTCGGCATCTCGATACCATTCTCGCAATCTCTGCCGGACTGTATTTTCTTTTTCACTTAGTAGTTGTGCTAAAAACACTGCTACTGTTGTTAGACCCGTTGATTGCATCATTCCTATACCAAAACTCCACATTGCCAAAACTTTCGCTTGTGGCCGACTTAGGTGTGGTAGCTTTTGGTTAACGATCGCTATCCAACTATTCAAACCTGAATACTCGTTCATGACCTGCTTTGTGCCACGATGTTTTATCCTATCATCTACCCTTTTCTAAAAACCTGCCCTTGAAAGCTGCTCCCTTGCCCCCCTGCCTTCTTCATCGTCGTCTACACCCCGATTAATGAAGATGGAAGTAATAATCGGGGGGTATGGACACAGATACAGAATTCAGTGATTCTTGGTGGAAGCGGGTTAAATATTATGCTCAGTTGGTGATTGAACGGATTGAGTCTGGTGTGGAATCGGTCAAAGAATTACTCAGTACCCTAACGAGTGATGAGCGGTAGGGCGTGATGCTGAAGTTTGATGATCTTGATCCTGATAAGTTTGCTCAACTGATGACAGATGCCCCGCAGTGGACTGGATGGATGGCGTGATAAAGTTGGGCACAGAAAGCTATCGCTCAAAGGTCAGTTCCTCCCAAGCAAAAAGAACTAACTCTTATCGAGCATCCAGGGATTACTAACTATGGGGAAACATTTAGTATCTTTGGATCTGTGACTAAATTGGGTTCCATATTCTTTGACACAATATCACAGTCAATACCCCCTAATATTAGATGGGGCGGCTCAAAGCCGTTTGAACTTTTTCTGGAGAAATCTCAATGACCATTTCAATGTACCAAGCTTTAATACCCGTGTCTATTCGCACACTGAATAACCTTATAAACATTCTTGAAAAAGGTGCTGCTTATGCTGAAACTAAAAAAATAGATCCGAATGTCTTGATTAATAGTCGTCTATCCCCAGATATGTTTCCATTATCAAAACAAGTGCAGATTGCCTCTGACATCGCTAATAGAGGTGCCGCACGGTTAGCAGGAATAGAACCACCTAAATTCGAGGACAATGAAACTACATTTGGTCAACTTATTGACCGTATTCAAAAAACTATCTCTCATTTAAATACTTTTAAACCTGAGCAAATTGATGGTTCAGAAGAGAGAGAAATTACCCTGCAAATGCGTGACAAAACTCTCTCTTTTCAAGGAATGCCATTTCTCCTATATTTTGTTTTACCAAACCTTTATTTCCATGTCACAACAGCCTATGACATTCTTAGACACTGTGGTGTAGAACTTGGCAAAGGAGACTTTCTTGGTCAGCCTTAATCGGGGCAATATCTAACGTCATTATTGCTATTCGGTATTGCATGAAATTCTCTACTCTCTTTGAGGGCGTTTGAAAAGTATGTTTTGTATCAAAAGTAACCTAGCCAAGCCAGAGGAACGAAAAATTAGGCTTCTTCCTTTTACTTGGTAACGCTCAGAATGGCGAACTGTAACTATCTTGAGCTTTTCGCCTAGAGAAGGCATTGCCACCATACAGTCTATTAATATCACAGCGATCAATCCGTGTTTATCAAGAAAGGCAGAGGGCAGGAGGCAGGAGGAATACTGTTTTCTGCACTCTGCCACGACCGGAGGGAGTAAGGGTTTAAGACCCCCACTGATGAGAAATCCAGGCCTAGNGATCGCCAAACCAGATAGTACTGAGGGTGCAAACCTGTGGGCTAGATATCTAACCAATTGGACGCTTTGGAACCATGTTAGGACAATCTTGAGTTTGGGGCAGCAGCATTACTGACTATCGCGCTCTGTGATCAAACAGTGCAATAGGAATATTTTGCATCAACTGTAAAAATAGGATAATTCTACTCATCAAAA
>NZ_JADEXU010000405.1 GCF_015206895.1 Nostoc sp. LEGE 12450
CAGGGCTATTTCATTCTAAAAGAAGGCACAATATGGTAGGATACAGCGCAAATTATAGTGAAAGCATCTACTGCTGTGTCCGAAATCGAAATTATAAAAGCTTTTGCAGATATAAAAGACCCTCGTCGCCGCGCCGGACAGCGACATAATCTTCCATTATGCCTGGCGCTCTTCACACTAGCGATAGCCGCAGGAAATAAAGGATTTTTAGCAATTGGAGATTGGATTTCAAGCTACCGTGAGCCGTTGATTGACCTTTTTCAACCCCCAAAAAATAGACTACCCTCTTATAGCACTGTGCGTCGTGCCTTATTACACGTAGATTACGAAGATTATTCCGTGTGTCTGAGCAAATTCTTTAATGTACAACCAAATACTGGAGAAACTGTTGGGTTAGATGGTAAAGTCCTCAAAGGTTCATATCAGATTGAAAATGATAACCCTAACTCGGATTCGCATCCAGTGATTATGTTAGTTAGTTCTTATATTGTTGAGCGAGGCTTAATTTTAGAGCCATTTCAAGTTGATGCCAAAACTAATGAGATTAAAGCTTTACCTGAGTTGATTTCCAAACTGGCTCTCAATGGGGTTATCTTTGCTTTTGATGCTATTAATACCCAAAAAAAACTTGTGAGTTGATTATAAATAGTGGAAATGATTATGTTGCTGCCTTAAAAGGAAATCAACCCAATTTATTCAAAGATGTCAAAGCAAATTTCACACCAGAATTGGCTTATAAGCAGATAAATAAAGGGCATGGTCGAATCGAAAAGCGTCATATCAGTATTTGTCAAAATCTTGATGGTATTCGTCCTTGGCCTGGACTTACCACTTTGATTCAAGTCAAATCAGAGCGTCAGGTTTTCACACACAATGTGATTGAAGTAACTAATGAAACCCGTTATTATATTTCATCTTTAAGTGAAACGGCGCAAGCCTTTGCTGAACGTATCAGAGGATATTGGGGTGTTGAGAATAAAGTCCACTATGTTCGAGACGTTACCCAAGGCGAAGATAAATCCAGAATTCGTACTACCCCCCTTCCTCAAATTTTTGCGCTTGCTCGCAATTTTTCACTTAATTTATATCGCAGTAATATGTTTGAAAATATGGCACAAGCTCAACGTTTATGTTCTTTTGGATTAGACGCACTCAAGCAACTTTTTAGAATGAAATAGCCCTG
>NZ_JADEXU010000237.1 GCF_015206895.1 Nostoc sp. LEGE 12450
ATAGACGGCAAAGGCTAGTCGATTTATTGTGTGCTGACTGGCTCGGTTTGTCAATGTTGCAAAATATTAAACATAAATATAGAAAAAATAAATAATTACGTAAAAGCTAGGGTTAGAGATAGATTTTCTTTACTCAACTTAACAATAACTCCGTAAGATAGACTGATAGCTACAGTCATGACAAAATCCCCAGTGGATAAATAGAAGCCGATTATCTTGTCAAACAACTGTGGAAAACAGTAGAAGTAGCTGTGGAAAGTCTGTGGAATCAGTTAGAAAAAGTAGAGCTAATGATAAGAATTGCAAAAAGTTCTAATGTAAGCTCTGCGATTGTCATGGGCTGAAAATACAGTAGATCCTATGCTACAGACAAATCTTTGGCTCAGTGACAACTCAAGTTGAAAAATTCTTTTCGCATGACAGTGGAATAACCTTGTGTGTAATTGACAACTTCCTCTGACGGTTACAAATCAAAGTCAAGGCTGAAGGTTTCGCTTGAAGAATCTTCTTCTTTCTCTTGTGCAAATGGAGTTGAAGTCATTGAAGGAACTTTGTTCTCGTCAGTAGTAATCGGCGTGAAAGCTACTTGTTTTGTGGCTAATCCAGCCTTGATGAAAACAAAATAGCAGTCAATAATAAAGTAAAGCGTCTCCAGGTAACTTTTACCTAGTTGTTGGGACTCAGCAAATATGCGTTCTCGATAGTTTTCTTTAAGCCGAATTTTGATCGGAGCTAAGTCTTCTTTATCTGTCATTGTGATCATTTAAGAGATGTAGTAGGCGAATTCTTGCTGCTGATGGCTTTTGCCATCTCTAAAAGCCCAAAGACATTAGCTTCCACCGGGTTGTCCAGTATTTTGAACCCGTTTTTCTCTAAAAGCTTCTTAAATCCGGGTAACAGGCAACCTCCACCAATCGCCCAGATTTCATCCCCTTGGTGTTTGGCATCAAGCGTCAGATTCACCACTTTCTTCAAGTATTTTTCATACCAATCTTTCAAACAAGTACTGTAGACATCTTTGATATCGATGTCACGGCTGTACCGAGTATGCCCCATTTCCAGACAAAACCGGATCTTGGAGGCATCCCCGATTTTTCCGCCATTTAAATGCTTCATGTTTTGGGAAATATCATTGATGAGAACTTCTACGCCAGTGGGGTAGGCAGTGTGAACTTCTCGTTTCCCTTGGTTGTAACGAGAATACAGAGTTGTGCCATTGCCAAAATCTAAAATGGTTAATTTTTTCGGTAGTTGATGCCCAAACAATGCACCCATCCCTTCCAGCACAACTTTCAGGACTTCGATCTTCACATCTGATTGTTTGCCAGCAAGTATTGGCTGATATTCTCCGTTTAGTACTTTTTGTAGTTCGTCAGCTAGACCAACATCATGTAAGCTGACGACTAATTTTAAATGCCAAGCCTTACGGTGTGGAAGATGTGCCAATGCACCGAATAAAGTCAATAATGCGTTGTTGACTTTGTTTTCATTGTTATCAGTGTTTCGGTCAAAATAATTTCCTGTACGGAAAGCTGATTCTCCAACTGTGTAAGCAGTACCGTTAAAAACGACCCTCCCAGGTACGTCTTCCATCTCGGCATTGGTTATATAGCTGGGCACACGAACAACTTCAAAGCCATCGACTAAAAGTTTTAGGCTTCCATAGCCGTTATCAAAGCCAGCAGGAAAAATTTTTTGCAAGGTGTGAATGTTAGACATAAAGAGAAAGGTAATAGATTTTTATTTGTGAAAGTTATCTGTTCAGGTGAAATGGGGAGCAGAGAAGAGATGAATAAAATAACTATTCTTTTTTTCTTCAGCGTCAAAAAATTATCATAACCTCTTGGGGGCTAAGTGGGGTAAAACCTCACTCAATCGAATGTACCCCATACAGCCCCCATACAGCCCCCAAGCGGGAGTCAAATTTTGCTCAAGCCTCTAAACTGCTTTGGGGTACATATAGCCCCCATATAGCCCCCATGATTTTTTTTGAAATCTTTTCTATCAACGCAGCAAAAATTAATTTAGATCATCGTTGACTCTTTGATTTATACTTTAGTGTCAATCTTTTGTTAGCAATTTACTTGCGCGTAATATGTAGCTCTGACCCTGATCCACTTGGAAATTATCAAGGAAAGCAGGAGGCAGATAGCGCAGTGTAAAGCCTTCTCTACGAGAGGCTGCGCCAACGGCATGGCTTCTCTACGAGACGCTACGCGAACGCTTAGAGCGAGTCCGTGAGCGTCGGGCAGTTCTTGCTAGAGGAAAACAGCGCTGGTGCCTCTTGCCGCGACCTAATGGAGCAAGGGTTTAAGACAAGAACTCCAAATTGAAAATTTGGTGTAGCCAGCCCGGTCTTGTTGTTTCAACAAAGAGGAGCCAGCGCGGTCTTCTCCCAAAGGGAGAGGCTAGCGCCAAGGGGGTTTCCCCCATGAGCGACTGGCGTTGGACTGGCGAACCCGAAGGGTGGCTCTTTTTAAGAAGGGGTTTGAATCCCCAACTGAGGTAAAACCAACTGAGCCTCCAGCAAGAACTGCCTTCTTCAACTACGATAAATTGGTTGCTTTTCAAGGAGATTGCAATACTTGAGATTATCAGAAGGGTTTGTAAAGAATGATTTGGAGTCAGAATACCCCATGCCCTACCTTGCGGAGTTCAAGCAAGGAAAATTTTTCCTTCCAGGATAGCGACGTGGAAAGGGAGTCTTGCCTACGGCACGCTGTTCGCGTTCGAGCGTCTTAAAATTGCTTGTTCTAAAGCACGATTCATTCACTTTTTAGTTCAGAATTATTCTGTTAGCGGATAGCTCCCGGTTTAGCCCATTCTGGCTCCTGACTACTGAATTCTTCTTCGGTAAGTTCAATACTGGCAGTTGAAAAGCAATTCAGTCTTGATCTTTAACTTCTTGCTGACTATGTAACGAGTGCGCTATTACTTGCTTACAGGTTCAGCTTTCTCAACTGAATTATCATTCACACCCAGAGTCAATTCCAAAGGAGTTCTTTGGGGGTAAGCTTTTACTACTTGCCGATAAACATCATAGTTAGTAGGTAGTGTGTTCTGAGTATTACCCACTCCATAGGTCAGTTTGTACTTTACATCTTTAATCAATTCAGGTTTACCTGCCTCTTCTTGAAGTCTTTTACGTTGTTCAACTTCATCAACACTTGGTCGCGGCGGTAAAGTAGGCCACCATAACCCTCGGTCATCTGGGCCAACAACTGCTCCTGGTGGTTTCAATCCATTCCGATTCAACACTGAAGTATTAGCAAAAGTTTCAATGCGTGGTTGTGGTTGACCTCTTAGGTTATTCGCATACTTGACTTGCCAGGAGTAACTGGTAAGTGCTGTAGCTTCATACTGTTCAGCAGTAGTAGTACTGCAACTAGTTAGTGTCAGTGCCGTTAGTGCAGTTATTATTGAGGGTAAAAATCTCATTTGCATTATCAGTTGTAAATATCTTTCACCAATCACTCTTGAAGAGGGAGTGTGCCATCATTGCTGCCAAGGAGAAGGAATCGCTATTGTTGAAAGTACTTCCCTTGCTTCCAGCCTAATCGCTGTTTGCTCACAGTTGGGGCATTTTACCTTTGTGAAAATCACTGAAGGTCGTCCTTTGTACTCGCCCATTACGGGATCTCCGGTGTACTCGCTGATTATCCCTTGCTTGCAGTGGTAGCACTCGAATATCACACGTCCTACCTCCGAGTTGCAATCCAGGAATTGCATGTGCTGACAGGGTTCTGGCGGTAATTCTTCTTCTTCATCGCTCTTTGTCAATTGACTCTGTTGCTTGGGCTGTTGCGGTAATTTGGATTTTCTCTTGTCAGAAGAGGTACCTTTGGCTTTACTTTTGTCTAAATGTTGCGGTTTTTCAGCAGCGTTTGTCTTTGACCTTACAAGAGGTATCACCTCTGCTTGGGCTGGCTGCTCAACTGACGGCAGATCAACACTGGGAGTAATGTCAGGCTGAGAGGTTGGCTGCTGTTTTTCTACTGGTTTATAAGCAACAAGGTCAAGCTTTGGGCTTTGGTCGTTGGGTTTTGGCTTTTGTTTAGGTAGCTTGGGCGATTGCTCTTTTGATTTCATCAGAAAATTTTATGTGGACTTTGGGAAATAAGTTTATTTTAAGCGCCAATTTATTTCACTAAATCGCTCCTCATGGCCAGAATGAAAGTATAGTTAGCTTTTTAGGTAACAAGCAATTTGGAACATTAGTTTTTCATTACTTTGGTGTAAAACTTGTGAAAATCTTTGCGGTCTACTTAAATTGTCATAGAATCAGTTCATTCTGTAACTAATATATATATGTTTTTTCATCAAAAATCGCATAGTACTAAGAAAATATGATTATCGCAGTTACTAATCAAAAGGGAGGAGTAGCCAAGACAACCTCTACTATTGCACTAAGTGGATTGCTGGCAGAAAGTTCCTCCTGCCTTGTAGTTGACTTTGATCCCCAAGGCAATTTAACCACAGGTCTAGGAATCAAGATTCAGCCAGGGCAGATGACTGCCTATGAAGTACTTACAGATCGTAAACAGAGCGCATCTGAAACTATTATTGACACCGAGTATGGAATCAAGCTGATTCCGGCTGACATATCTCTAGCATCTGGAGAAAAGCAAATTTTGACCTCGGCAGATAATAGCCGAATCCTGAGAAAGAAATTGAATCCTTTACGGCAAGAATTTGCTCATATCCTCATTGATTGTCCACCTAGCTTAGGGATGTTGACTCTAAATGCACTAATGGCAGCAGATGCAGTCTTGATCCCCGTTCAATGTCAGTTCTTTGCTTTGGAAGGCTTACGACAATTATTGGAAACTATCGAAAGTCTTCGTGATGAAGACACTCACCCCAATTTGCAAATTTTAGGAGTCTTGCCTACAATGGCAGACCGTACACTCACGACCCAAGATGCTCTCAAAACTCTTAAAACTAAACTCCCTGGGGTCAAAATTTTTGAACCAGTGCCTAAGTCTGTTCAGTTTCCAGAGTCTAACTTGGCGCGTCAACCAATTCATCGGTATACCACAGAAAGAAAATTGATTGAACCTTATCAAGAAATCGCCAGAGAAATGGCAGAACAGGAGTAATATGGCGAAGCGGCGCTTGTCAATGGCAGATGAAATGGAATTTCCGAATAAAACCAAACAATTCCTGGACTTAGTAGGAGTTACCAAGAATCCTCAACTTTCGGAAAACGAATCTATTGAACAATCTTTATTAATAACTCAAATTCACCTAGCGGCTCATCAGCCTCGGCGTTATTTTTCAATTAAAGGAATGGAAAGTCTAGTTGCTTCTATCCGTGAACATGGCATCTTGCAGCCATTGCTTGTCCGACCGTTAGAATCCGGTAATTATGAATTGATCGCTGGTGAACGTCGTTACCGTGCTGCTCAAACTCTTGGAATGGAGCAAGTTCCGGTTATTATCCGCCATCTCAATGACCAAGATGCTTTCCAAGTCGCCCTCCTCGAAAATTTGCAACGGGAAGATTTAAATCCGGTTGAGGAAACTGAAGCTATTTTGCAACTGTTATCTATCCGCTTGGAATGCTCTCAAGGAGAAGTTATTTCCCTACTCAATCATATTGCTAACCTCCAAAAGCAAAAAACAGAAACTACGAACAACGTTGTTCGTAACCAATGGGAAATGGTAGAAAAGATATTTTCAGTAATAGGTAGGGTGACTCCAGACAGTTTTCGTAGTCATCGCCTACCTTTACTAAATTTACCTAAAGATGTTCTAGAAATTTTGCGCCAAGGACAACTAGAATATACCAAAGCCCGCATCATCGCTCAATTGAAAGACGAAGATCAGCGACATCAACTTCTAGTGAAAACTATTGAAGAAAATCTTTCAGTTAGAGATATCAAAAGTTACATTCAATCAGTTCAACCTCCTAAGCCTTCTCAGCCGAATATCCTGCCTAATCGGATGAAGGAAGCCTATCAGCGAATTAAGCAAGCTAAAGTCTGGGAAGATCCTAATAAAGCAAAAGTTTTAGAGAAGTTGTTAGGGCAAATTGAAGCTTTATTAGAGTAAAATCTACGGTTTTTTACAACATATCTCACTCTTACCAACCTTTGAGGCGTAGCTTGCATAGCTTGCGCTCGTAGTCATCGTATAGCGAAGCAGCATTTTTGACTTTTTCATCTAATATTACTGTAATCTCAAAAGGTATAGTATTTATGTACTATATTCATCTGAATTCCAGTATTATAATGATGTGCGGCATCTGATGATAAGCAATGTCCACTCCTCCTAATCTTTCTCCTCAACAAATAAACGCCTTTCCTGAACACGAAACAATCACCGGAGTCGTAGAACGTTTAACTTTTTACTCTGCTGAATCGGGTTACACAGTGGCAAGACTGACCCGCCCCCGTAGCACCGAACTCACAACAATTGTCGGTAGCTTTGCTAATATTCAGCCAGGGCAAACTCTACAACTAACTGGTTTCTGGCGTGACCATCCGCAGTTTGGGCCACAATTCCAAGTCATCAATTACCAAGAAACCAAACCAGCCACTCTCACTGGAATTGAGAAATACCTTGGCAGTGGGCTGATTAAAGGTGTAGGCCCAGTAACAGCCAAGCGTATCGTCGCTCACTTCGGTTTAGAAACGCTCGACATTATCGAAAACCAGATTGAACGACTGATTGAAGTCCAGGGTATTGCCAAAAAGCGGATCACTCTCATCAAAAACGCTTGGTCAACTCAGAAAGCGATCAAAGAAGTGATGGTGTTTCTCCAGGGGCATGGCGTTTCTACCACTTATGCTGTGAAGATTTACAAGCAATATAAGGATGAAGCGATTGCCACTGTTACCAAGAACCCTTATCAGTTAGCAGCCGACATTTACGGTATTGGCTTTCTGACTGCTGATAAGATTGCGAGAAATATCGGAATTGCGCCTGACTCAGAATTTCGTTACCGTGCGGGGATTATCCATTGCCTAAGTGAAGCTGCCGAAGATGGTCACTGTTACCTGCCACAAAGCGAACTGATTGAGTCGGTAATCAAACTGCTGACAACCGAATCTCATCAGCCCACAGAAGAAGCGGTCGCGATCATTATTAAAGATATGGCTCTGGAAGACGAGCTGATTAGAGAGCGGGATGAAGAAAAAAGGCTACTTTGCTATAAGCCGACTTACTTTCATACGGAACAGAATTTAGCTCAACTGATACGCCAACGCTTGGAAAAGGGTGTTGGCACTGACATTGAGCGTGTGCGTGATTGGATTGACCGCTTTACAGCCAGCCGTAAAATTCAGCTTTCAGAACAGCAACGCCAAGCTGTAGAAACAGCAGCCTACTCCAAAATCATGATCCTCACTGGTGGCCCTGGCGTTGGAAAGACTTTCACAACTCACACCATTGTCAGCCTATGGAAAGCGATGGGCAAATCTATTGCGTTGGCTGCACCAACTGGACGTGCTGCTCAACGCTTAGGTGAAATGACGAAACAATTCGCAATTCGCAATTCGCAATTCGCAATTATAAATCAGCAAAAGCTTGGACTCATTATGTGATTTAAGACCATGCTCATCAAAGATAAGCTTGTTAGCTCTGTAACCCAACGGTTCAGTTTAGAATTTTATCCGTAATTGCGAACTGCGAATTGCGAATTGCGAATTGGCTTAATCCTTTACCCCACACGGCAATTATCGCTGACGAAGCTTCGATGCTTGATTTGTTTCTGGCTTACTCCTTAATTAAAGCAGTACTAGCTGGCGCTTTACTGTTGTTGGTGGGTGACATTGACCAGTTACCATCTGTGGGCCCAGGTCAAATACTGGCTGACTTGATCAATTCTGGGCGAGTTCCCGTGGTGCGGTTGACCCAGGTATTTCGCCAAGCTCAACAGAGCGCAATCATCTCTGCTGCTCACCAAATCAACCGGGGACAGTATCCCACAATTGAGCCGATATCTGATAATCCTATGTCCGACTGTATTTGGCATGGCGGCGGACATCAGCCTGAACACGGAGTGCAAGCAATCTGTGAGTTGATTAGCGATTTGATTCCACGCTTAGGTTTTAATCCTGCCACTGATGTCCAAGTGCTTTGCCCGATGACACGGGGAGTTGTGGGTACTCGTAATCTTAATACCGTGTTGCAGCAGTTAATCAACCCACCCAGTCCTGACAAGGTTGAGATTAACAGAGGTGGGATGATACTGCGAGTTGGCGATCGCGTCATTCAACAAATGAATGATTACCAGCGTGAAGTCTTCAATGGGGATTTGGGGATTATCACTGACATTGATACTGTTGAACAAGAAGTAATTGTGCAGTATGGAGAGCGTACTGTGATTTACGACTATGCTGACCTGAATGAAATTACTTTAGCTTGGAGCGTGACTATTCATAAAAGCCAAGGCTCAGAATATCCGGTGATAGTTCTGCCAATCTATATGCAGCACTATATGATGTTGACCCGGAACCTGTTTTACACCGGACTGACCCGTGCCAAGAAGTTAGTGATCGTAGTTGGAGCAAAAAAAGCGATATCTCTGGCGGTGCGCTCTACTGATGACCAAAAGCGCTACACAAGGTTAAAGCAGAGGTTACTTTAGGTAGGACTGCATTGGTGATATGTTTTGGTTCTTCAAAATAGAAAACTTTATTGAGCTATTTGATTTATACTTTTGAATCTCCTGGTTTAAAAAAGTCGAAAAGTTTGTATGTCCAGCCTGAGTTCCGACATGGTTCGCATCTATTTGCAAGAAATTGGTCAGTATCCTTTATTAAAGCCAGAGGAAGAAATCGCTTATGCAAGACTTGTACAAGAAATGATTGTCATTGAGCAATCTAAAAATGAACTAACTCAACAGCTAGACCGCGAACCAACAATGACAGAATTAGCCAACGCTGTTGAAAAAACCGAAGCACAAGTCCGAGCAGCACTACACCTTGGTCAAAAGGCTAAACAAAAAATGGTGACAGCTAACCTGCGACTAGTAGTTTCTGTTGCCAAGAAATACCAGAACCGCAATTTGGAATTCTTAGATTTGATTCAGGAAGGAGCAATTGGCTTACAAAGGGGTATAGAAAAGTTTGATCCCAATCGGGGCTATAAGCTATCGACCTACGCCTACTGGTGGATTCGTCAGGAGATTACACGCGCCATAGCAGAACAATCGCGCACTATTAGATTGCCTGTTCATATCACTGAAATACTTACCAAAATTAAGAAAGTACAGCGAGAAAGCTTTCAAAAACTCGGTCGTCATGCCACTGCTGAAGAAATAGCTGCATCATTAAACATCAGCACAGATAAGCTTCGAGAATATCTCACTGCTTCTCGGACAGCCATTTCTTTAAATAAACAAGTGGGAGATGAAAAAGAGACAGAATTGGGCGAAATTTTAGCCAGCGATGCCGCTTCACCAGAAAAACTCCTTAGCCAAGAACTTCTATCGCAAGATGTAGCTAAATTCTTAGAACCATTGACACCTATACAGCGTCAAGTGTTGACTTTAAACTTTGGGCTAGAGAACGATCAGCATTTCAATCTCGCTCAGATTGGGCAACAGCTAAACCTCAGCCGAGAGCGGATTCGTCAAATCCAGGTCAAGGCGATAAGTATTCTCCGCCATCGACAAAGCGACATGCAAGAGTACTTAATTGATTAAGTAGAATTACTTTCGTCAAATGATGCACGGATCTTGTAGAACTAAGACGAAAAACTATATTAAAGAAGTAAGTCCACAACAGTAATCAGTCAATGCCCAGTAAAACTATTGATGTCCGAGAGTACACCGTCAGAGCGCACAAAC
Source organism: Nostoc sp. LEGE 12450 (assembly GCF_015206895.1). Lineage (GTDB taxonomy): Bacteria > Cyanobacteriota > Cyanobacteriia > Cyanobacteriales > Nostocaceae > Nostoc. The sequence continues at coordinate 9,797 of NZ_JADEXU010000237.1, forward strand.
GGGAAATTCATACTCGCGTTTTTAACTTTGTGTGTAAGCAGTGCGAACAACCCACACAACGAGAAACTTTTGGTGTGCGACCACTCTACTGTGAAAGATGTCGTCCGCCACAAGCACCCAAGAAATCAGTAGTCCCTCTTAGAAAACGGAAGCCCAGAGCTATGACTTATAGGAGTGATGAGGTTAAGCTAGGATGATAATAGATGCAAGAAGTAGAACTGGCGCTGCATCTTACCATATCGCGTCTACATTTAGAATGAAATAGCCTTGACGCTAACCCAGATTTTCTTCACTTTTTGAACAAGAAAGATACAAGTCTGGGTGGTTTATTTTGATCTTGCTCATGCCACCACTCGTTGAAATCCTCAAGCAGGAACCCATAATTTTTCGCGGTC
>NZ_JADEXU010000238.1 GCF_015206895.1 Nostoc sp. LEGE 12450
CGCTTGAATACCCCATTTTCCACACTGACCTGCTTAAATGCACCTAATTTCGGTTGATTCTACTTGATTGCTTAAAAGATATCAAATGGGTTCTATAAGTCACCTCATGTAGATGCATTCTCCGTATTTACTTATCTTTACATAGTTCGGTTTTTTTCTGCCCACCTACTTAAGTTTTAATTATGAATATAGAATAGCTCAAGAGCTTATAAGGTTAACTGCGGAACTAGAACAGAAATCACAGTATCGATTAGCACAATAGTAATATTTCAATAAACCGATGCCAACTCAAAGGGTTTCCTCCAGTTTTTGTTTGTAAAAAAATTATCTCATCTTGTGATAATGGGCATTCACCAACACTGGATAAGGCAACATTCATTTCTTCAATACTGATAGACTCATCTTCATCAGTATCAATAGGCAGAAAATAGGTGATAAATTCTTGATACTTTGACATCAAACGGCGATGTCGCAACATGAGTTCACCAAATTCTTCAAAATCAATCTCACCACTGTTGTCAATATCCATTCTAGAAAAAAGATACGCTAATTCTGCTTCAGATATGGTTGCATTGGCTTTATGTAAATGGGTAACGAACTCTTGAACTGATAGTGTCCCGTTATGATCCTGATCGATGCCATCAAAGATATAACGCAGATTGCCTTTAAGCGATGAATCAGCAGTATGAAACAAAAAACGATGGTGAGTTCCTTGTATAGCTGATTCTAGCTGCCGACGAAAGTTAGAAATTACATCCTTGGCTGTCAAGTAGCGCAGACGATGTTCTTCTGGACTAGTAATAGTATAAAGAGCGACAGGAACAAGAGAAGGGAGAGAATGCTGCACTAAAAAAAAACAACCAATAGTTACTAGACAAAACGGTAATGCTAAAAATGGTATTCCCAAAGGATTGAATATAAGACCTAGTAGTTGGGTACAAAGAGTGCAGATCAAGACGGAAAATCCGGCAATGAGGATACTACGAAAATTAGGTGCATAAAACATTCCTCCAATGGCGATCGCTGTTAGTACAGAGTTAAATCCCCAAAACCCAGTGTAAATTTTTTCTGGGTCAATTCCCATAACTAAAGCGGCGATCGCGCTAGCGAAACAGCCTAGTAAACCAACGCCTGCGCCGATGGGTGTACAGAGTGCTACAGCTAGTAAAACTAAGATAGCTAAATTCAGATTTGAAACAAAGAAAACTTGACTAAAACTAATAGGAAAAGATGCTAAAATCTTCAACCAATCTAATGTTCTAGATGCCGATGCAGAAACAGAAAAGATGCCAAATCCCCAATGAAAGTAGGGCTGAGGAATCAGTAATACTAGATATAAAAAAACTTGGGTAACAATGTGAAAGGGAATGCCCAGGATAGATACTTTGAAATGAGTGGTAAACCATACCCCGAAGGTATTCATTAATACTGTGGTGAGGGCTGCTAAAATAATTACAGCGATCGCCCATAAAGGATTCCATGCCCCATTCCCATTAGCCAATGAGCCAAAGGTTGCCAGAGCTAAACCCACGAGAGTTCCTTGAAAGCCAAAGATCCCGTTACGAATAACATCAGGGTTGATTTTTAAGGCGATCGCCGTTAAGGTTGAAGCGATAACGCCTAGTAGTGCCATTAGTGCCATCCAAGGGGATTGTAGCAAAATAGCAACTAAAATTAATAGCCCACTCAGAGGATTATTAACAAAAATTGCTTGTCCAATACCCCGGAGAATTGCATTGACAAAATCCGCAAAAGATTGAGGGGTAAGGTAATCGTTAAGCCATTGCATAGTTCCCATGAAAGGTAAGATTTGCCGAGAGGAAGTTTCCTCTGCAACTAAAATTATTGCCATCAGTTCATGAAGCGGTAATGTTTCGTTATTTGATGTATTTAGGGAATTTGGCTCAACCATCTGGCAATTAATGATATTAGATCGGGAAATTGGCTATTTCGGAATTATTATTTAATGATTAACCAGCGATATTTTTATATCTTTATAAGCAGACAAGTTTATCAAACAACTTTAAAAACCTTTTGGTATCAACATCTAAGCAGGCTTCTACATTAGGTGGATGGCTTTTATCATCTCGGCGGTCGCGCCTATCTGCTAGCGACAAACCAGTGGTAAATCGTCCTTCAGTTTCCACAACTATATAAAGTGATTCAGTAGTAACTAAACTCGGATCAATAGCAACTGCCATTGCCAAAGGATCGTGTAAATAACAGCCGTGAAAACCTTCATGATCACGATAGAAAGCCATATAAATTCCGGTACAATCAGCAATAAACTGGGTAACTTTCGTAGGACGACGCTGTAAATTTTCTTCCACAACTTGGCGGGTGAGAGGGGCTTTCATGGCTACATCTAAACCCACCAATGTTAAGGGAATCCCTGACTCCATGACGATTTGAGCAGCATGAGGATCTACAAAAAAGTTAAATTCAGCCGCCGCCGTAATATTTCCAGGTACGGTGACAGCCCCACCCATGATGATAATCCGCCCTATTTGTTTCATCGTTGCGGCATCTTTTTGAATTGCCATTGCTAGATTCGTTAGTGGGCCTAAAGCAATAATATTGAGGCGATCGCCGTACTCTTTGGCTGCTGAGAGAATGACATCAATAGCATTTTCTGTAGATGATTCGATGGCTAATTGAGGATAGCTAGCTGTACCATCTGTGGCTTTAAATTGATCTAATTCGCCTAGCCCATCTGCACCATGAATCCCCGCAGCATTAAAGGGTGGTTTAACCAGAGGTTTTTCACAGCCTTTAGCAACAATTGGTAAGGTATTGGGTGCAACAATACTTAGTACCCGCAATACATTATTTGCAGCTTGATCTACATGAATATTACCAGCTAAAACTGTAATTGCTTTCAGGTCTAATTGTGGTGAGTTCAATGCCATAATCAATGCCAAGGCATCATCAACGCCACCATCCGTATCTATAATTACTGGTATAGGCTGATTTTGAAGGATTGTCATGCTGAATATTCCTCTTCTTCTAGAATGGCGTAGAAATTCAAATTGCGATATCTCTGCAAAATCATATTGGCGTATTCTTTCGAGTAAAACGAACCGCATAGATAAGCTTTTCCCCAAGGATTTTCAACTTTGGGGGCAGTGGGAAATATTGCTCTAATCCCTTCATTTTGCTCAGAATTAGTGGGAATAATCAATATCTTGTACTGCTTTGGCAAGGTTTCATCTGCTAGATAACTATCCAGTAAATTATTTAACTCTGACATAATCAGCGATTCTTCTGCTGAAATATTTTCGTCAATTTTTACTAGTAAATTTAATAAATCTCGTAGCCTTCCCACCTGAAAATATGGCGGATCTAACGAGAGATAATCTAGTACGCTTTGCCGTAAACTAACAAAATCGCTATCTTCACCAGTTAATAACTTTTCTCGAAGTTCTTCATCGGAATATTTTATTCGGTAAGAATCCAGTATTTGTTGAATGAAGTCAACTTCAGTGTCATCCAGATTTTTATCAATTAGGGCAACTTGGCGGAGAATGTTAAAAATCTGCTCTAACTCTCGCAAATTATCTTCGGCGTAAATACGCACGATTTGTTGCGAAAATTCTTCTGCATTATAGGTGCTGTGCCAATATTTCAGGTAAGTCTCTTTAGGAATGATGAGAAGTTCAAGTTTCTCTTCAGCCATAATGGTTGCTTCCTGCTGATCTCCACGAATAACCCGGATATTACCTAACGGAATCCAAGGTTTTACACATTGGGATTGATACCCGCCTAATGGGTTACTTACGAGTCCTATACCCATAGGAATATAAACAAAACCAGGAGGTGATCCTGCTCGGATCAATGTTTCACCTGCTTCAAGGGTGGATAAGTACACATCAGTAAAAGCTTTGTGTGGATCAATATTGTGAATTTTATGACCCGATTGAGAAACTCTCAACAGAATTTTTTGTTTTTGTTCCAGTGACCAATCTAGCTGTTTAGCACTCAAATAGCGATCACGTTCTTCTGGGTCAATATTTTTGAGTGAGGGAACAACTCTACTCTTCAACCCTATTTCTGGCGCGATTTTTTTTAATTCTGCTTGGACAGCTTCGGCAAAATCTAGGTTGTCGTCAGTATTTTCTAATAAAATTTCAATGTTTTCACTTTTCTTAATCACATCATTGTCATGAGGTGATCGATGAAAGGTATCGATAATATCGCGTTGAATATCGTCAATTACAACAGCTAAATAGTAAGCTGCCCGTTGTGTAGCATCTTGGTTAGTAAATGAACCTCGATTGAAAGATATTCTTATATCGCCGTTAGCAGTCAATTCACTACTGGCAATGTTTGCTTCTCCAGCATTGAGGGGGTTTGCTGCTTCTAATAAAAATAATTCACCGCTGCCTTTTTGCAAAGCATAAATTGCCTTAGCTGTGTTTTGGTCAACAAAAATCTGATAACCTCCTGATGTTTTGTAAACTGTACCTCTCTGTCGCAAAGCATCTGCTGCTCGCAAAGCACGGATAGTATCACCCACATCAGCAATTAAAGCTTGTACCTCTGGATGCTCGCAAACCAGCCAGGAAAATGCCTGTTTTTCAAAGTCAGTATAATATCTATCAATACGTTCGTTATGGAGGCTAATTCCCTGGTTAAGAAATTCTGCCTGAGTAGCTTTAATTTGCTGTAAGGCTATTTCTAGTTTTTCAATCTTAAGCTGTTGTTGGGAAGATTTTTTCGCATGACATAATTTATTTTCGGCTTTAGTTACTTGTTGTTGGTGATAAAGGTGATGCAAATTTACCGCAGCAATTTCTCTCATTAACTCTTTGAATTGTTGAGGATTATTCAATACCTCAATAGGAACTTTGCTTTTACTATGAGCAACCCCCAATGATACCATTTCACGTAACACAAGTTGAGGATCTTCTGTCAATGCTCCTTTATCAGCTAAGTTAATTAAACGCCAAGAAACATTGCCACAATTTTCAGTCCAAATCGTATCAATTACCCGATCAAAAGCAGAACTAAATACTTCTTGAGTAACAAATTCTGGGTGCATCGCCCGACCAAATGGCGAAAAATCAAGCATTCCCATATCATGGTTATAGACAAGTATGATTCCATAACCTTTCATAAAATCAAACCATAGAGACTCTCTTTTGGGAATGAGAACTCCATGAATGGCTTCCAGCACAACTAAAATATTACGAGCAACATCTCTGACATGAACGACACCATGATCCGAATAAAGTGCGACGTGCTGAAGGGGATTGGCTAGAAAATTTTCATCTCTAGCAGCATAATCTAACTCTGCTTGCTGCTGAACTTTGGCATAGTAATTTTCTTCAATGTAAGTTCTTATTTTTTCTGGGAGATATCGTTCTACATGCAGTAATTGGATATCTTCAATGTGTTTAGTAAAATTCAAATTCATAATTGTATTTTTTTTATAAATGCCTATAAATAATTTTCTCTACAACTGTTAGCAAAACTTTCACCATTTGCCATGCAATATTTATTTTTTATAATTGCTGATAAAATAATATTGTTACTATAGCAAATCAAAGAAGTGCCTTGGCTGTGTAGTTTCTGCAAGGTCTTGAACCAAATTAATCGTACTCCTAAATTTGACACAAATAAAATTAAATATTGTAACTAAAGTTGTTGTAGCGATAATATGATTTTCTGGGCTGCTAATTATATCACTTAATTAACTTCATTTTTTAAAATAACAAGTCTTAAAAAAGAGCTTGATATGTAATATTCTTTAGCTAAAGTCTTGTATTTTACGCATAAATAACAAAACATATTGAAACTGCCATCACACAAATGTCAGTGTGATGATGTATTTTAATTGTCTGAGATTTCTCACCCAATCAAACCCAAATGCCGATGAAATGCTTCAACTGCATTCGCCACACCATCCTCAGCCCTGATTTTCTCACCTAACTCCTGGGCTTTAGACCGCATCACCTCATCACCCAGTACGATTTCAATCGCTGCTGCTAAAGTTTTATCTGACACTTTCTTGTACGGTATCGGTGCAGGGCTGACTCCCAACCGAGTTAGCTTTTCACCCCAAATCGGCTGATCTGCAAAAAAGGGTACAGTAATTGATGGTGTCCCTGCACGTAACACTGCTGCCGTTGTACTAGCTCCTCCGTGATGTACTACTGCTGGCACTTGAGGAAATAACCAATCATGCGGAACTTCCTTGATCACAAACACTCATAGCGAATCTTTTACATTCACTGTTCTTCCAACATTTCCCCAGCCAGATAATATAATCCCACCTTGATGGGTTTTCTTTAAGGCTTCCACGATGTAATGTGTGAGATATTCTGGATTGGGCATCGTCATACTGCCAAACCCAAAACACAAAGGTAATTGCTTTCGCCCAAGAAAATCCTCTAGTTCCATAGGTGGCTCGTATTCGGAGGCTTGCTCAATAAACCAGAAACCAGTCACATACGCCCAATGCGGCCAATCACGAGGTTTTGGGATGACGTGCGAACTAAATCCATACAACACAGGGATTCGTGATAGATTTGCCGGAGTCTTCCGTCTGAAGCGTCTGCCCAAATATGGTAAGGGCGGCAATTTCAAAGTTTCTGTTCTAAAGTGATTGAGCAGGTGACGATATCTTTGCCAGTGCAAAAACTCTACTAGTAAGTAGCTGCCATAGTTGATTAATTTCTTTAGCGGGTTTTTAGTTATTTGAGCAAACCTCAAAAACCCAAACATCCCTGTAGGACTCAACGGCAGAACTGATGCAAAAAAGCAAGGTACGCTTAATTTCTCTGCGATATGATATCCAAAGGTAGCTAACGGTGTGTAGATAATCACCTCACTTCCAACACACGCACTCCAAGCTGATTCCAACTGTTGAAGTAAAAGCTTATCTCCTTCTTCTTTTTTCAACTTTTCTCCCGCAATCAATCGCTGCCCTTGTTTCGATTGTAAAAACTCTTCCATATTGCCAGCGATCGGCGCAAACTTTAAATCGAACTTTCTCACAAATAACTCAAAGTTCTCATGCGTTGCAATCGTTACTTCATGCCCCGCACGTTTCAAGCCAATAGCCAAAGCGCAGTATGGTTGCAAGTCTCCCCTTGAACCTACTGTTAGGATCGTAATCTTCAGTTTCCGGCTTGGTGCTATAGGTAGACTTTGGCTCAAATGCTTTTTCAAAAATGAAAACTCCAGTATTCAAAAATTGTACTAATTTCCTGCGCCTCTAGGTGACTCATATATTTCTGCTATTATTAAATTTCAGTTTTTTTCGGGTCGGTTTCGTGGAGGTAAGGTTCGTCCATCATAAAACTGAATAACTAACTTACTTAGTCCGAGCCATGCTAGTGCAAAAATTAAGGGAGCTAGAGTTTCAATCACAACTACTACAACTGATGTTGTCTGAAAAAATAAAAAAAGCATTGGAGTCCAAGCCAAAGTAAGTACTGTTGCAACTCCACTCCCAAATCTCAATCGCTCAATAATAGAAAGCGCCGAGCTACAACTGGCACATTTTTCCGTATGAGAATGGTACCTCTCCAGAAGCACGGACTTTGCCAATGGGGGAGAAAAAGTCTCTTTGCCAAATGGTTCAGCATTATATTGGTTTACCCACTGACGCAATTCAAATACAAAACTATCTGCTTTGGTTGGAAGGTAAAAGGCTTTAGTAAAGTTAGGGCTACCTCCTTTAGCTTCAAGATACCTTTCTTGATAGTGGAGAAAAATTTGATCATCTTCTAAAACACCATTTTGTCCAATGTGGTAATACCAACGCGGTCTGAGCTTAATAAACCAACCTGGAAGTTTATTAGGAAATTTAAAAGGAAAACGTGCAAATACACGACATTCTCCTTTACGTATGGGTGTAGCATAAACAACGGTTAGAATTCTACCACGCGGCGAGTTGATGTCATGCCACATTAAACTTGGAGCGACGAAGGTTGTAGATAACTCTCCTGATTGCCCTGGTTTCAAACCTTGTTTCCAAATCCCTTTGAATCCATGTTTTCCAGATTCAATCACTTCAAGTTCCAAAGGTGCTGCATTTGCCCTATTTCCTACCGTTTTATGATGTGTAAACGATATGTGGCTAGGGTCTAGTATATTTTCTAATAGTGTTAATGCATCATAAGGTACATCTCTAAATGTATTAATTACAACCCATCCTTCGGGAGATTCTTCTAATGGTTCAATTATTGGGACTTCGGTTTTGGCAGCATTTTCATATTCCCCAACGTATACAAACAGTAGTCCTTGCTTTTCAATAATTGGTAATGATGCCACACAAGCTCGTTTTGATATCTCTGCTGTTCCACCTTTGACTTGTTGAGGAATCCTTTGACAATTTCCATCTCCAGAAAAAGCCCAACCGTGATAGGGACATTCCAAAAGCCCATCGTCACTAATCCTGCCTTCAGACAACGGTGCTAAACGATGAGGACACTGGTCTTCAAAGCTTCTCCAAGATTGGGCAAGTCTATCCCACCAAATTACAATATTTCTTCCCAGCACTGTAAAAGGCGTTGGTTTTGATTTGTCTAAGTCCTCTAGGTAATGGATGGGATACCATGTTTCTTTACAATCAAAACTATTCGGATCACTCCCGCCCCCAGGCTGTTTTGAGTGAAAACTATCTCTGACATTGACTTCTTTCTCAAACATTTTTGATGTTTATTAATTTTTATTGCCTACTCTAAGATTTATTTTAGCTAGTATGAACATTGGCTGTATGGCGATCGCATTTCCATAAATGATTTTATGAATAGCCACTAAGCTCGACTTTATCCAAAATTAAGAACTTGGTTCTCCTTATAGAGCAAAAGCCCTAGCTTTTTGGCAAAAACTTTTTCCATTCGCTAAAGCCGATGTAACGAGCTTTTCCCTAACGCACTACCTCAGCGAGTGCCGTCATGGTTTCTTCTAAAGGCGTATTTTGAATCGTAGCGATGGCATTGGTACAGATCAACGTATGTCAAAAACCCAAAAGAATTTTGACTTCTAGAAAATGATCCTACTGCGATCGCTTTTAAGCATCTGCCCGAAAAAGATATTTATGTCCAATTAATAAATTCTTACAATTTGGGACTCGTATTTCCCATAGATTTGGTGTACCTTGTTAATTCTGTGCAAATTATTTATACCTATCTTCTTGCAGCTTTACTCAGACAAATTTTAAGCCAATGCCTTCAAGGGAACAGCCAATGAAAACTTCTAATGATACAGATATTAAGAAAATCATCAAAAAATCCGACAAGCTCACCCTGAGACAGATGAAGTTAATCGAAGAAGCAGAAGACCAACAACTTCTAGCTAATACTGTCAATTCTCCAGCCCCTGTGGTTGAGGTTGAGGAGAAACCAGTAGCGATTTCAGAGCCTAGAGTTCCTGACTATATTCCATTGCTTGATAATCCTCCAGTACAATCTGTGGGTAATTCCGGCTGGCAGGTTTCTGATGTCTGGCGGGATATCCGCGTGGATGATTTTTGTAATTAAAGCAGACAATTTGTATTCCCAGACGGTTCTGCATCAAGGCGGTTGCAATTATCCATGATCCGAATCTTAGAGATTGAGGGACAGGCACGAAGTAAGGGAGAAAAGTTTTCCCAAATCCATTCTTGTGCAGCAATACCTCAATACTTCGCTAAACCAATATTATGGCAACCGCCTGAGCAACTTTTGTAAACTATCTTTGCACCAAGTCAAAGTTATAGTTGCATTGTGCCTATAATAAGTTACGGCTAACTATAACTAGAAGTTAGCACTATGTAAGTGTGTATTGCTGGATTACGCATCAAAGGCAATACCAAAGACAAACAAAATTTATCGGCAGCGCAATAGTTTCTATTCTCGTTGCCAACATGCTCTCAGCGATCGCATGTTGGCGAAAGTGTTGTATATCAAGGAAAGTGGTTTTAATCGTAGATTATATCGGATAAAAGATAAGGGTATCTTATTTTGTGTTCAGGAGCGATCGTGTATACTGTGACTTTAGCCATAAGTTGTCAAAATCGGACAACTTATGGCTTGTAATCAAGTCGGACAACTTATGCTTGGA
>NZ_JADEXU010000406.1 GCF_015206895.1 Nostoc sp. LEGE 12450
TAAGTAAGTGGGTGCTAAAATTTTCCGCTATGTAACAGAATTTTAACCAGAGTTTTTAGAATTAAATTTTACACGTCGTGTACTGTAATTGCTTTTTTCCCCTCTAGCTTGAACGCCATTGATTACAGCGTAAGCAAGGTCTAGTTCATCATCAAATGCTTGCCCAGATAACTCATCTTTTTTTATGTGTTGCCATTCCAATTCAATTGGATTCATTTCTGAGCAATACTTTGGTAGGAAAAAGATGTATAAACCCTGACTCTCCCACTTTTTCCACAATTGTTGAACTTCTTGGCACCGATGTATTGGCCCGTTATCCTGCACAATCACCCTTGTACGTCCTATTTCTTGTGCTTCAGTAGCTTCCTGTTCCATCATTGTTATGTAAGATTTACGGTCAACACCACCGATAACTAAACCGTAAACAAAACTGATAAAAGGCTGGAGAAACCCTATGATGCTTAACCTACGACCACGACGCTTTGTTTGTTCCAGACGTTTTTGCTCACCCCTAAAGTAATAGGTGTAACCAGGCTCACTCCATACACAGAACCCTGATTCATCCAGATACTTTAAATCGATTTCGCCAGTTGCAGCAGCTAATTCCAGCATATCTAAGTCTGCTTGCTTATTTGCTCGCGCTACCGGATCTTGTTTTCCTTTATGACTTTTTCTTCCCCGCTTCCAATCGATCCCCTTTTTTTGAGTACCCGTCTTAACCTATCGGGACTCAGAAGTACGTTGCGTTCTGTTTTTAACTTCAGAGCTAACTGCGGACTGTTGTATGTGCGTGGCTCAATTCTTAAGCATTCTTCTAAAAATGCAATGTCATCCTCTTTCCATTTTGGTTTTCCGCCTCGACCTGGAGATTCCCAAAGTCCCTCTAAACCCAACTTTTCCCATGTATTCAAAACTTTTCTTACTGTTTTTTCGTTCCAGTCAAAGTGCGCTGCGATGTTCTCTACATACCAGCCATGTGCGTTTAGCCTGATTACTTCCGCTCTGTCTTTGACTTTCTGTGGCACATCCTGTTTTCTCAGGTTTAGCAAAGTTTGGTCTTGCTCATGCGTCAGAAATACCCTTAAACGTGCCCCCATACACAAATCACTTTGTAGATGCATTTTCAGTATTTATATATCTTAACATACCGGATTTTTTTGATGCCTACCTACTTA
>NZ_JADEXU010000239.1 GCF_015206895.1 Nostoc sp. LEGE 12450
CCCCAGCTTCCTACCCCACTCCCCACCCAAAATTTAAAAAGGTATCATACCCTACTTGACAAGGTAGACGTTATAGCGTACCTTCATTCGCAAATAGTATTTTTGTACAAACTTTATGTTTTACTCAATATGAACACGCTCCCCTCGTTACCTCTGCCAATCCGCAGATCGTTATCTATATAGGTAATATCTAACCAGCCTTGCTGTTTATCACTCTTGATTGCAAAATCAATTCCCGCAAATTTTTTACCTGCTTCAATTTGTTGGATAAAAGTTCCCGGAGAATTGTATTCTATTAAACGTTGTAAGCCGATAATAGACCGCTCAAATTTCACTTGGACACGCCGACCTGAAACTGGCTCAAATTTAGCAGCAACGCTGACTAATCCTTCTAAATAAGGTAAGCCATAAATCTCAGCTATGTTGTAAACACTGGTAGTCTCTACCCGGATACACTGATAGATTTGACCCAGTTTACAAAAAGGTAGACGATCTAAATTTAAAAGAGCCTTGCTAGTGGTGTATAGTAATCGCCAATTACCATCTAGCAAATTACCAGCTTCTACCGGGCGGGGTGTAGGATTAAAGTCTTCTAAATTGGCGATCGCTGCTAAGATAGCTTGTTTCTGCGCTTCAGTCGCCAGTAGACCGCGATTTGTACCAGCGATCGCATCCATGAGAGCCGCTTTTCCCATCATCGCCTGTCACCTCTAAAATCAGTCACTTTCCATCAGCATAAACAAGATATTCATAACCTATGTGTAGAGCCATAAAAATTACGAATAATCGCTTGACTTAAGTGATATGCCTATTAAATAAAAAATTTCTATCTGAATGCGGATTTATTAACTAAAGGGTTGAAAAGATAACTAAATAAATCCGTGTCAAGTGATAGACTCTAAATGTCAACTTACGTAAACCTTTTCTTGTCTTCTTTGATATGTTGAACTCTCCATTACGTGAAGAACCCCGTAACCAGCGAGCCCATGTCATCCCCCTCAAGCCAGAGTCCTCTTTGTTGGATTGGTTGGAAAATAAAGGTCGGATCATAACACGTGACGTTCACGACCCGGATTTTCAAGATGGTGAAGAAGAAATAGACTCCCTAATGGGTGTAGAAGATGGGATTGGCTACGACCTTGATGTTGATGATGATGACGATATAGGAATCGCCGAGGATTAGCCTTTTCAGGCTAGGGACTTGGTAGTATCCCTAGCTATTGATATTCAATTTTATAAGTGTGGAGTGAAGGGAAACTTCTGTGGACGCTAAATTATCTCCTGAGCAAGGATTAAATATTTCTGGAATTGCACTAGCCTCTTTATTAGCCGTTGGGCTAGGCACAACAGCATTTTTCTTGGATTCGATGGCCAACAGGCTACCCTGGCAAAGTATGTCGCTAACCCTGCCACTGCTGTTGTGTGCTATGGGTTCAGGTGTGGTTGGCTTTTGGGTAATACCTTTACTCCAAGCACTCAAAACTGGACAAATAATCCGTGAAGATGGCCCCCAAGCCCATCTAAAAAAAGCAGGCACTCCCACAATGGGAGGTATATTCTTTATTCCTGTAGGTGTAATTATTGCCTGCATATTGTCTAATTTTGCTACAGATGTCCTTGCAGTTTCGGCATTGACAACCAGCTACGGATTGATTGGCTGGCTTGACGATTGGCAAATTCTGCGCCGGAAATCAAATAAAGGTATATCTCCCCGAACAAAACTTGCTTTGCAAGTGGGTTTTGCGGCAGTATTTTGCCTCTGGCTAATGTTTAATCAACCTTCTAATATTACAAATATTGCTTTACCTTGGGTCAGCTTCACACTACCATTAGGATTTCTATTTTGGCCAATAGCCGGTTTTGTACTAGTTGCAGAAAGTAACGCGACTAATTTAACAGATGGTATTGATGGCTTGGCAGCAGGAACAGTAGCGATCGCACTTTTGGCATTAGGAGCCTTAATTGCACCTACAGCACCAGGGTTAATGGTTTTCTGTGCGGCTTTAAGTGGTGGTTGCTTAGGTTTCTTAGCCCATAATCGTAACCCAGCCCGCGTTTTCATGGGAGATACCGGTTCCCTCGCACTGGGAGGAGCATTAGCTGCTGTAGCGTTATTGACAAACACCTTAGTAGCACTGTTCATTCTCAGTGGTATCTTCTTCGTAGAAACCCTTTCGGTGATGGCACAGGTAAGTTATTACAAAGCCACCAAAGGCCCTGATGGCAAAGGCAAGCGCCTCTTTAAAATGGCACCCTTACACCATCATTTAGAACTCACTGGCTGGTCAGAATTGCAAGTGGTTGGAGTATTTTATGTTATCGCGGCTATTTTGGCTGCCATCTGCTTGGCGTAGGTGCAGCCCGCCGCAGGCATCGCTTCATTCTGAATCATGTTTTGAGAAAGTAGTAAAAGATAAAAAACAACTCCCACATCTTCAGGGAGTTGTTTTTTTATACGGGAAAAATTTTTATCCAAAACCCTCATGTAGAGATGGCGATTTATCGCGTCTTGAAAGACCAATTATCTACACCAATAACCTTTAGCGTATTGCCTTATATCTCACTCAATACGCTTGGGTTAAGCGCCACTTGTACAAAATCATGGGTTTTGAGACGCGATAAATCGCCGTCTCTACAAGTTTTTTGGTCTTATCTGAACCGTATTGCGCTCTATTCTCGTTAGCGTAGCCCATTACGAATTATTTTAATCGTACCTATTTACATACTCCATAACCCGATTCTTCCCTGTTCGCTTTGCTTCAAGCATTGCTTGATTTGCTCGATTCAAAAAATCCTTAACTGTAATTCCTGGTTCTGATACAGCTATTCCAAAAGAGGCGGTGATCCCTTGAAGGATCTGATCGCCATCCTTCAATTGCATTTGTTCAACATCTGCCCTTAATTGTTCTACTCGCTTCCTGAGCGCTTCTAGCGTCATATTAGGCATGACAATCACAAATTCTTCACCACCCCATCTACAAGGAATATCAAAAGAGCGAATAGATTTTAATAACAGCTTTGCTAATTCCTGAATAACAATATTGGCAGTCACATGCCCATAGCGCGAGTTGTAAAATTTGAAGTTATCGATATCCAGAAAAATAACACTAAGAGGTTCTCCCGATCGTTCCGCTTCAGCTAGCCTTTGTTCAGTTATAGTTTCCATATAGCTTTGATTAAATAGTTGGGTCATCCCATCCCGCAAATTATCATGGGTAAGACGCTGTTTTATCGATAGATTATTTAGTGCAAAGCCTAAAGTTCTAGCAATAATCTCACTAATTTGTTGATCTTCTGGACTGATTTCTTCAAGGGCATAAATGTGTAAAATCCCAACTACTTCGCCTTGCCCAAACAATGGAATACACAAATGTGTACCGCTAACAGGCTGGATTAAATGGCTGCATACCAGTCCTGATTTACCAGAAGATAAAAGGTTGAATTTACCTCTCCGCAATGCCCAACATTCAGATTGTGAAAATATTTCTTTACTGGTTCTAATTCTTTCATCTCCCCAAATGCTATTCATCTGAACATAATTTTTAGAATTAGCAATTATACAGATACAACCACTCATATCAGGAAACAGCTTGGAACAGGTTAAAGCGACTGCTTGATACACCTCATCTTTAGACTCGCAGCAATAAAGCATATCTGCCATATCTGAGAGATATATAAGTTCTTGTTTTTTGGCTTCTAATTTCAGTGTTTTTTCTTCTAATTGCCGATTTAGATCGGTGAGCGATCGCTGTGCTTCTATAGATTCTGTAATATCGATACTGATCCCACCGATGCGGCGATCGCCCGTTGCGCCATCGCTAAACGGAAACTTAAACGATAGCCAGTAGCATGGCTGATTATTGCCAGGTATTTTTATCTCTTCAATCAGCTTTAAGGGGCGTAGAGTCTTCAAAACAACTCGATCGTTTTCCATTACCCGTCGCCCCTCTTCGGGATCTGGTAAGAATTCACTATCCGTTTTCCCTAACCATTCTTGTGAATCTACCGAAAATCTAGACTGTATTTCCTGGTTATAGTAAAGCGCTCTAGATTGCTCATCTTTGATATAGGCTCCAAACGGCCCTTGATCTAGAAATAGCCGTTGCATCTGCTGGCTGCGTTGAAGTTCGCGGGTATCTTCTTGATATTTGGCGATCGCCTCTACAATTTGATAAGCCGTTGGCATTAAGTAGAGTAAGGCAGACAAAGAAACAAACGCCATTACATCAAGCACGACTAAGTGCAACAGCGACACTGCCAAATGTTTCTCAAAAATCGCCAAAAGGTGATGAAATCCGCAAAGTAGTACGAATCCACCTGATAATAAAAAGGCTAGCCAAAACTTAGAAGGGATAGTTGCCTTAGTTTTGGCAAAGAAAACCCCTATTAATATGGGGATGCCAAAGTATGAAAATGCAGTGATGCTGTGAGCAATTATGCAATTCCAGTAAATAGGCTGCATTGCTTATCTGATATGAATATTTTATTCGTTTCACTATAATTCTGGGTAGTCTCAAGATGTAAGGATAGAAAGGATGATTTCAGTGCCTCATAGCTTAGTTTTATGGCAGCTCCCTCAAAGGCTGTTCATTTCACTCCCTTACAAAGCTGACTTACCAAGTGAGTGAGTTCAGGCACAATCAGTTTTTCCATCGCCAGCCGCACAGCATTACTAGAACCAGGAAGCGAGAAGATTAATTTATCTTGATAAACACCAGCAACAGCACGAGAAGCGATCGCTCGCGAACCAATTTCTTGATAACTTAAAAAACGGAATAGCTCACCAAATCCTGGCAAGGTTTTCTCCAATAACTTCTCAATGGCATCATAAGTAGTATCTCTTGGCGCAATACCTGTGCCACCATTAAAAATTACAGCATCCAAATTTGAGCTTTTACCCAAATTTTCTATCTGCTCTTGAATCTGTGTTGATTCATCTTTGATAATCGTATAGGCTCCAACAGCATAGTTAGAACCAAAGAGTAACTGCTGAATTAGCTGGCCACTTTTGTCTGTTTCGGGTGTACGTGTATCGCTGACAGTAACCACAGCGCAAGTTACCGTAATCCCAAGCGAATCTGGATGTGGTTGTTGTGTCATGGATTAAGGTTTTAACTTTTGATAATGGGCAATTGGGCACGGAGAATGGCGCATTGGACATGAAAAAACAACATAAGCCATTCGCCATTCACCCTACACATTATTTTTCAGCTTTGCTGAGTCCAAGATCGTTTTCTTCAGCATACCGTTCCATGAAGCGCATAAACCGATCCCATTCTTGGGCAGATTTCATTACGTAAAGTGCTTCTAATGCTTCCGGTTTCCCGTTGACAAATTTTGCTTTAACTTCACGGGTAATTATCTCTCCTTCTTCATCACTCAAGTACATTCCGGTGATGTCTTCGGTGCTACCTTGATCTAAAATTTTCGGATTCGTAAAAATAAACGTGGCTGTACCACTGTCACCAGTGCGCGATCGCGTCAGCCGCACTTCTGGAATTACTACTTCGTCAAGACCTTTAGAAAACTGGATTTTAGCCATGATGAATGAATTTAAACTTTTGTGATGGTTAATTTAATATTCTCTCATCAATTAGAACTCCACTGTCTATAGGCTTCTGTTATTCTTTTTTGGTGTATATGCTTAAATTGCCTCTTTGTCTAGTATTAAAGTCACAGGGCCATCATTTTCAATCGTAACTTGCATCATTGCACCAAATTGACCGGTTTCCACTAGCAAACCACTAGCTCTTAATTTGGTAACAAAACGATTATACAAATCTGCTGCTGATTGGGGAGGGGCTGAACGGTCAAAAGAAGGACGGCGGCCTTTGCGACAATCACCATAAAGGGTAAACTGACTGACTACTAATAAATCGCCACCAATTTCTTGCACAGATTTTTGCCAACGGTCGTCTCCTTCCTCGTCAGGAAACAGCCGCAATTCCAAAGATTTACGTACCATCCAGTCAATTTCAGTATCGGTATCAGTATTAGCAATACCCACAAGTAAATTTAGCCCCCGCCCAATTTTGCCGACAATTTCACCTTTAACTGTAACTTGAGATGATTTAACTCGCTGGATAACAACGCGCATTTTAATTTCAACTTTCATCAACGTTTAAATTTTATAGCGATGTCTACGACGGGCTATAACGCTCCTGCGTCGCTCTAAGCGTACTCCTACGGAGAAGCGAGCTACGCGTAGCGTCTCGTAGAGAAGCCATGCCGCAGGCTTTACGCTACGCTATCGGTGTCCCATTCTTAAACCACAAACTAAATATAGAAATAATGAGCATCTACCACCTGATAAAATCTCTTAATGTTCGATAACATTTGTAAGTTGCTCGCTGAAACCTTCTCCAGTGACTTTGCCACTTGGCTGTTAGGAGAATCTATCACCCTCACAGAATTAACCCCTTCTGAACTTTCTCTAGAACCAATCCGCGCCGATGCGCTGATATTGCTCCAATCCGATGAAGTTGTGCTGCATTTGGAGTTCCAAACCCAACCCAAAGCTGATATTCCCTTTCGGATGATTGACTATCGGTTACGAGTATATCGCCGCTTTAAAAATAAGCGAATGCGTCAGGTAGTGATTTATCTGCAACAGACAAATTCAGAACTGGTACAGCAAACCACATTCACTTTAGAAGAAACCTCTCATAAGTTCGAGGTAATTCGTCTTTGGGAGCAACCAACAAGTGTCTTTTTGGAGCATCCAGGGTTATTACCATTTGCGGTGTTAAGTCAGACAAATAACCGTACAGCTACGTTACAACAAGTTGCTCAGGAAATTTCAGAAATTACCGATCAACGTATCCAAAACAATGTTGCAGCCTCAGCGTTCATTCTAGCTGGGTTAGTATTAGAGAAGGAGATAATTCAACAATTACTGCGGAGGGAACTTATGCAAGAGTCAGTAACTTATCAAGCTATCCTTGCTGAAGGTTTAGCCGAAGGAGTGCGGCGTGTGGCGGTGAATTTGCTCAAAGAGGGAATGTCTGTGGAAATCGTGGCGAAAGTTACGGGTTTATCCGTGGAGCAGGTACAGCAGTTGGCGGGTGAAGCTGGTAATGTAGGGGAGTGAGAAAGCAAACCATCAGAATATATGGCGGAGTCATTGGGAATTCATTCCCAGGTGGAACCTGGGAACGAGTAGTAAACTTTTAACTCCTAACTTTTATTTCCCAAACCCTTTACCGCGAGAGGTTGAAGGTAGACAAATACAGTTTTCGAGTTGACTAATCAAAGCCTCACGATCCAAATTTTGACCAATCAGCACTAGTTGGTTTTTCAATTTACCTTGCCATTCATCATCATCCAAGGTAAAGCGTTTGCCACAAAGGTGGAAAATATGACGCTTAGGACTTTCATCAAACCACATAATCCCCTTTGCTCGGAAGATATTTGAGGGTAGCTGGTTATCTAAGAAATACTGAAACTTCCTAATAGAAAAAGGCTTGTCACTTTGGAAAGAGATGGAAGTAAAACCATCATTTTCTAAATGGTCAGAATGATGATGATCGTGGTGATCGTGGTCATGGTCGTGATGATCGTGACCGCATGTTGAGTGGTCATGATCGTCATGATGATCGTGATGTTCATGATCGTGATGATCGTGTTCATCCACCACTGTGTCAAAATATTTATCCGACTCAAACAGACCAACACTCAGAATTAAAGGAAGTGGCACTTGCGATCGCGTCGCGCGGATAATTCTTGCTCCTTCCTTCACCTCGTTAATTTTTGTTTCTAACTCATTCAAAGTGGCTTCATCAACCAAATCAGCCTTGTTCAGCACAATGACATCGCCGTATGCAATCTGACTGTATGCTGCTTCCGAGTTAAATAAATCTAGGCTGTAATTCGCCGCGTCTACCACGGTAATAATCGAATCTAAGCGGGTTAAATCTCGTAATTCTGTGCCCAGAAATGTTAAAGCTACTGGTAGCGGATCTGCTAATCCAGTTGTTTCCACTACTAGATAATCTAGATTTTCTTGGCGTTCTAAAACTTTGTAAACTGCATCTACTAAATCATTATTAATAGTGCAGCAAATACAACCATTATTTAGTTCCACCATGTTCTCACCAGTGGAAACAATTAGCTCGTTGTCGATGCCAATTTCGCCAAATTCATTCACGAGAACAGCGGTTTTCAAACCCTGTTGGTTGTTGAGGATATGATTGAGTAAAGTCGTCTTCCCACTACCGAGGAAACCCGTAATAATTGTTACTGGCATTCCTTGTTTGGGCGTATCCATTGCCGAAGATTCGGGTGTAACTGCTGATTGCATAGCGCTGTTATCAAATAGTCAAAAAATAGTAATGTAGCGCAGATAGTCCAGAAAACACTAGCATAGGGATGCTGGACTGTCATCCCAGCTGCTTTACCCTATTATTACGTATCTCCTTATTTCAGCATTACTCTGTTATGACCCTAACACTCTACAATACCCTCACCCGTCGTCAAGAACCGTTTGAAACAGTCGAACCAGGCAAGGTTAAGATGTATTACTGCGGCGTGACGGTGTACGACTACTGCCATTTGGGTCATGCTAGAGCTTGCATTGTTTGGGATGTAGTACGCCGATACCTCCAGTTTATCGGTTATGAAGTCCGATATATCCAAAATTTTACTGATATTGATGACAAGATTCTCAATCGAGCCCGTGTTGAAAATTCATCAATGGAAGCTGTGGCCGATCGCTTTATCAAAGCATATTTTGAGGATATGGCGCGGTTAGGAATCAAAGAAGCCGATGAATATCCCCGCGCTACCTATACGATGAATGGCATTCAACGGTTAATTCATGAGTTGGAAAATAAAGGTTTTGCTTACCCTGCTGACGGCGATGTGTATTATGCAGTCCGGCAGTTTGCTGAGTATGGCAAGCTTTCTGGACGCAAGTTAGAAGATATGCAAGCGGGGAAAAGCGAGCGCGTCAATGTAGATGATCCAGAGTACCAGAAAAAGAAAGACCCCTTCGATTTTGCTTTGTGGAAAGCAGCAAAACCCGGAGAACCCGCTTGGGAATCGCCTTGGGGCACAGGTCGTCCGGGATGGCATATAGAATGTTCGGCAATGGTGCGCGATCGCTTGGGTGATACCATAGATATTCATGCTGGTGGTGCCGACTTAATTTTTCCCCACCACGAAAACGAAATTGCCCAATCTGAGGCTGTAACAGGAAAACCCTTAGCGCGTTACTGGTTGCATAACGGCATGGTGAAGGTAGATGGTGAAAAAATGTCCAAATCTTTGGGCAACTTTACCACTATTAGAGACTTACTGGATCGAGGAGTTGACCCGATGGCAGTGCGGTTGTTCGTGCTAACTGCTCAATATCGTACACCCATAGATTTTACCGACGAAGCGATCGCCGCAGCAACCAACGGTTGGCACACTATAAAAGAAGGTTTACTTTTCGGCTACCAATACGGCAAAAAACTAGGCTGGGAACCAGGAGAGGGAGAACCTTCCCCAATCGAAAATTCAGATGTTGAGCGTTTCCAAGAAATTGTGAATAATGACTTTAATTTTCCTGGTGGATTAACAGTACTCTTTGAATTAGCCAAAGAACTGCGCCGTGAGGGGCATATTCTTGTGCATGAAGGGAAAACCGAAACATCTCCAGATAAGTTAAAGCATCAATGGCAAACTCTTGTCACATTGGCTGGAGTTTTGGGTTTAGAAGCCGAGATAGAAGCAGAAACTGGCAAGAATAATGGTTTAAGCGATGCGGAAATTGAAGCGAAAATTCAGCAAAGGCAAGAAGCGCGTCAAGGCAAAAATTTTGCCGAAAGCGATCGCATTCGTGACGAACTCCAAGCAGAAGGTATTACGCTAATTGATAGCCGTGATGGCACGCGCTGGCACCGTAATTAACGAGTAGGGAGTGGGGAGTAGGGGGGAAGTTCCCCATTCCCC
>NZ_JADEXU010000023.1 GCF_015206895.1 Nostoc sp. LEGE 12450
CAATTGTGGCTTGCTGGGTTTGCAAAAAGTGTTTACGGTCTATTTCTCCCTCCAGCATAGTATTAGCTGGGTAAAAGTGTGATTGGTGATAACTTTTGGCGTATAGTTCAAAGCGTTGGCGGGCAAGTAAATTATGTAACCCCGGACGGCGGCGATCGCGGCGTAAGGCTCCTAAATCAATCTCGGCAAATGCTGCCATGCTCTCACCTGCACCTGTCTCGGCTAAAACAATTCCGCGATGGTCAATAATTTTAGAGCCACCATCAGCCGAAGCTATGGGGATGGCAATATTAGCGATGCCTGCGGTATTGGCTGAAACTACGTAAGTCATGTTTTCGACAGCGCGAGTGATTTTTGCCGCGTCTTTGGGAGTGAGGTTTTTGTTGTATACTTCCGAGGTGGAGTGGACAAAAATCTCTGCTCCTCGCATCGCCAGACACCTTGCCACTTCTGGATATAAAATTTCTTCTGATGCTAAAGCTGCTAAATTACCGATCGCAGTTTTGGCTACGGGGAAAACTCCCTCTAAACCATAACAGTCAAGATATTTATCCCAAACATCATGGGGAGTGGGAGCAAATAAGGAATTCAGCCGCCGATACCGCAAGACGATTGAGCCGGAGGGGTCAAGAATAAAGCAGGTTTGGAAGTACAATCCAGGAAAGTTGGGATCAACTTCGTAGGCGTTACCAGCTAAAAAGATTTTGTGCTTTTGAGCAATTTTACTCAGCGCCTCATACTCTACACCAGCCATTTCTATACAAGCTTTTTCTGCCCATCCTGCGAGACTATCTCCCATTGGGAAACCAGTGAGGAAATATTCTGGCAGTACAATTAAACGACAATCAAAGCCAATGAAAGCGATACTGGCAGCAATTTGTTGAGCTAGGCGGTTGATGGAGTTTTGCATGAGCGATCGCGCTTCGTGGCGATCGCTTGCTTGGTTGACTGCATGACAGGTAACTTGCAGGGCCAAGGCCCGGAATGAGTTGAGATTATCAGTATTATCTGCCATGCTGTATCCAAATTTTTTTACTACCTTATAGAATACGCTCGCCACCCCAAAGCGATCGTACAAGTTTATCCGTCATTTCTGCCCCAAATAGCCGCACAGCAATTTGGTTGTCTGGATCGCGTTCTGCAACAGTACGGCGCACAAATAAGTCACGCTCAGATAAAGCAGCCCGTTCTGATTCCGCTACTGGTTCAGCTTCATCTACCCAATCTAGCCAACGATCTATCATCTCATGCGCTACCGTGTGGATGCGATCAAGTGTCTCTTCTGTAACTGGACTGGTGTAACACAAACTAGTATGAGATTGTACCTGACGGATATACAGCGTTTTGCTAATATACTGCTGAAAACGTGAATCTTTCAGGAACGCCAAATATGTCTGGTTCACAGGTTCGTAGTAACGATCCAAATAGTCGAGGTCAGTGAATAGATCGGTGCGAGGGACGTAATCTATAAAAAAGAACAGTTCTGGAACCGTGGCAAAGACAATAGCCAAATGAGGAACACGAATCTGCGACTTAAGCCAAACAGTTAGGTGCATATTGCAAAAGCCAGATTTAGGTTCGCGTAACCATGAATGCACAAGCCAATCAATTTCTGGGCCAGAGAAGGTATTGACCGAGCCGTGTGCTTCTCCAATCAAGGCAGAGTATTTTTTAAAGTTCTCAGTAGACGGATCTGAATGTAATTCAAAACGAGCGTCTATTTTCTCACGGAGTTCATTTGTCCAACCCCACAACTGCTCAAATAAGGCTGTATTGTCTACATTAATTTGCTGCTCAAGCACTATTTGTACCCTTTTAGATCAGAATGCAAATAAACATAATATAAAAGCAAAAAACCAGCATCTAGCTTCTGCCAGAATTCTTTCACTGAGCCAAAACAACTGTAAATGGCGTGGAATTATTGTTTGCTTCTCCTGTCTTTGGATAAACTTAATTTAAATCAAGAACTTCGGGTAGAAGAGAGAATGTCAAATTTCCGCGATCGCACAGAGTCAAACACCGATAAAGTTTTACTCATCGGAGTTACTGGCGGCACAGGTGGAAATGTCGTTAAGGGATTTCTCGAACAGGGAGTTACCAACCTGCGAGTCATCACTAGAGAAATTGATCTTAATCGTCCAACTCTTGCAAAGCTCAACAATGCCGGAGTTGAACTGGTAAAAGCCAACCTTGACGATGAAACTTCTCTCATAGCAGCCTTTGCAGGAATTTCGGCTGTTTACTGCCACGCCACTTCTGCGGACTCCGCTAAAATTGACCCGCTAGAGGTGGAGAGAGCAAGGCGAGTTGCACAAGCTGCCAAACAAGCTGAAATTAAGCACTTTGTCTACAATTCCGCAGGTGGAGCGGATAGGAATTCCGGCATCCCTCGCATTGAGCAAAAGTATAAAGTAGAGAAAATTCTCAAAGAAGCGGGCTTACCGACTACTATGTTGCGAGCCTGCTTGTTTATGGAGGAGTTTTGGAAAAAGTACACGCGACCTTCTATTCTCAAAGGTAGTTTCCCATTTTCAATTCAGCCAGATAAACCCCTTCATCTAATTACAACTAAGGATATGGGCCGCGTTGCTGCCTACATAATTAAACATCCTACCAAGTATATTGGCCAAGAAATTGAGCTAGCTGGCGATGTGCTGACTCCAAAGCAAATGGCAGAGGCATTCTCCCAAGCGCAGGGGATAAAAGTTGTCCATAAAGAGACACCTGCTTGGATTTTCTTACTCTTGCTGCAAAAAGAACTGTTCGATTTGATTCAGTGGTATCGCAAAAAAGGTTATCAAGCCGATGTCCAGCGTTTACGAGAAGAGTTTCCTGGACTTCTAACAACATTTAGTGAATTTTTGGCAGAAACTCACTGGTCAAATGCGGAACTTACCTATGAGAGTCTGCGATCGCATTAGACATAGGAGTGAAAATGAATGTAGAGACGTAGCAGTGCTACGTCTCTACAAGGATTCTGGATAACGCATATTTAATTTCTGGAGATGTCTATTAGTACACTGTGGCAAAAGTTTGCTTACCTTTAATCAGTTGCTCAGAGCAACTGATTAAGCTAGGTAACAGGTAACTTGCAGTGCCAAGACCCGATTATCTGCCCTGCTATGTACAAATTTTTTTAACGATTACACCTCCCCAGAGCGATCGCACAAGTTTATCTGTCAACTCAGAACCAAACATCTGTGCGGCAAATTTATTACCTGGATCGCGTTCAGCACTGCTACGGCGCAGCGCCAAATCACGAGCTGCCAAAGCTTTCCGTGCATCTTCTGATACTGGTTCAGCTGCATCTACCCAGGTTAGCCAGCGATCGAGGGTTTCGTGTGCAAGTGTGCGAATCAGTTCGAGGGTTTCCAAGGTGGGTGCTACGGTGTAGCACAAGCTAGCAGGCGATTGAAATAAGCGAATATAGGTGCTTTTGCTAGTAAATGTCTTTAAGCGCAAATCGTCTTGCAACTTTAAGAATGTTTGATTAACTGGCTCATAGTAGCGATCGAGATATGCCAAATCGGTTAAAAGCTCAGTTCGGGCAATGTAATCTATATAAAATAAAATATTTCCATTTGGAAGCGTGCCAAACTCAAAAGCCAAATGAGGAACCTGAATATGCGACTTCAACCAAGTGGTGAGACGCATAGTGCTAAAATTTGATTTTTCCGGGTTTCCTAGCCACGAATGAACTAACCAATCAATTTCTTTCCCGGAAAAAGCTGTGAGCGAACCCTTCATATTGCCATCAAGACTGCTGTATTGCTGTAAATCTTCTACAGAAGGGTCTGGATGTAACTGGAAACGAGCCTCTAGTTTTTGGTGGAGTTCTTTTGTAATTTCCCACAACTGCTCAAATACAGCCTTATTGTCTAGATCGATTGGTTGCTGAGTCATAGTTTGAGATTTCGGTTTTTCTATAGTAATCCGATTTGATTTTTGAAATTATTTGCGTGGTGCGCGAAGCGCCATAGGCAGGCAACAGGCAATAGGCAATCTTGCTACAGTCAAGAAGGCTCTTTGAGTTATACTGAATTTTTTCAAGAATCAAACATGAGTCCTATATAAACTTTATATTTAGTTTGACACTTTTCGGCATCTAGCTAGTTGCCCATATCGAGTAACGTATCCATCGAATTCAGGACTGTGATAAAAACCCCATCAACTAAACCATGATAAAGCTATTCCAACAATCTTTATCAGCCAATGATTCTTCATTTGGCTTTTAATTTAGATGAATATTTTCAAATAATATAGAAATTCGGTTTGATTTCTGAAAATATAGGTAGTGTATATTAGCGATAGCGTAGATATATAAGCTCGATAATGGTGCATTACAAACTCCGTCATAACACATTCTACAATACCTAAATTTGTTCAACAATCAAATAGTAATCTTAATATATAAAATAATTTTTAAAAGCAAACTTATTAGAATTAAGTTTACAAAAATAGCCGAAAAATGATTTAAAAATTTGGTTAATACATCATTTCAATAGTCTAGTAATCTTGCCTAAAAAAGTTTTTCAAAAAATTTATTCGGTATTAATACTGAAAAAAAGGCTTATTGAAGGTGTTAGATTTAGTTGATACAGAATTATAATGTATCTAAAAAAATAATATAAAAATGCGCCTGCCTTACAAACTGAGATTTATTTCTTCTCAACTAGTAACTGTAACAGTACTGTTGACATTACTTTTGTTTATTCCTCAAATTTGGCTCAACCTGCAAGTATATTATAACTTCAATAATATTATTAAACATGAATTTAAACTACAAACGCTGAGTGATGAAATTACTTATCTTGATGAAGTATTAACGATGTCCGCTCGGATGAATGCTGCTACAGGAAACTCTACCTGGGAAAAACGATATCGCCAATTTGAGCCTAAACTCGATATTGCTATTAAAGAATCTATTAAACTGGCTCCTAAAGCATATCAAAATGAGGATGCCCAAAAAATTGATGTTGCTAATCAACTTTTGGTTGCAATGGAATATAAATCTTTTGATTTAGTGAAAGAAAATCAAAAAGAGACAGCACAACTACTGCTTTCTAGCCGAGAATATGAAACTCAGAAACACATTTATGCTGATGGTGTTGCCAAAAGGAATCGTAATATATTAATTCAGTTGCAGCAGAAGGTTGATGAATATTATAAAAGAATATTTTGGGCAGTTTTAGAATCTGTTATAAGTTTATCGCTACTGATTCCAGCATGGATTTTAGTATTGAATTTATTGCAGCAATACTTAAAAGATAAAAAAATTGCTCAAGCCGCCTTAGAAGAAACGAATTATAGGTTGGAAATGCAAGTGACGGAAAGAACGGCAAAATTAGAACACAAAAATCTTCAACTAGAACAGACACTACAAGAATTACAATACACTCAAGTACAACTTGTTCAAACTGAGAAAATGTCCTCATTAGGTCAGTTAGTTGCAGGTGTTGCTCATGAAATCAATAATCCAGTTAATTTCATTTATGGAAACCTGATGTATATTAGACAATATAGTCAGGAGTTAATTACTTTAATTAACCTCTATCAGCAAGAAAATTGTAATTACAACCCAGAAATAATTAGCCTGATTCATAAGATAGATTTAGAGTTCATTATTGATGATATGCCGAAAATTTTATCGTCAATGACAATTGGTACTGAACGCATTTGCGAAATTGTGCTAACTTTACGGAACTTCTCACGTCTTGATGAAGCAGAGATGAAACCTGTTGATATCCATGAAGGAATTAATAGCACACTCTTAATTTTACAACATCGTTTAAAGGAAAAGCATAAACAGCAGCAGGAAATTGCAATAATCAAGGATTATGGGAATTTGCCTCTTGTTGAATGTCATGCAGGAGCATTAAATCAGGTATTTATGAATATCTTGAGTAACGCTATTGATGCTTTATGGGAACGGGAAGAAGATTCTTCAGCAGAAAATATTAAAAAACGACTTAATTCTATTATTATTCATACTAAAGTTGAAAACGAAGAATCTGTAATTATTAGTATTAAAGATAATGGGAGAGGAATAACAGAGGAAGCTAAAAATAGATTGTTTGACCCTTTTTTTACTACTAAACCTATAGGGAAAGGAACTGGTCTGGGATTATCTATTAGTTATCAAATTATAGTAGATAAACATAAGGGAAAAATCAAATGTATTTCTGCACCTGATAAGGGCACAGAGTTTATAATTGAGATTCCTATCAAGCAGATGTGGTAAGGAAATATATACTAATTTGGGATTTTCTAGGCTTTTTGAACCTACCTAGGCAGCTCAAGGTTTTTAGAGCTAACCCAAGCAAATTAATTTATGGTCACATCTTTGACATAATCTTGCAACGGCTTTGTCAAGACAATCTGCAATAGTTTACTCATCAAACTGTTTAACGGAACGAGGCAGGTAATCCCTGCCTTTTTTAATCCAATAAGGTTCAGTTAAGCATTTTTTCCCTTTGCGGTAGACTGGGGCAAACTGCTTTGCGCCTACATTAAAAAAATTGACTTACTTTGATAAAGAGTTTTAGCTTTAATTGAACTGTATTAATTTTTAATCAATACCCTCTAGCACTGCATTGCCTTACTAATTAATTAGGGTGATTCCCCTTTACCTGAGAATTACTAATAGAAAATCCTCGACGCGTAGGTTTAATATTAGCTAATTCCACTTTAAAACTTACCTTGTCAGTCATTTCACCGCTTCTTGCTTCCAAAGTCCACTTACCAGGACGTAAATTCCAAAATAAAGAATTAGCTGAGTTTGTATCTAACTTTTCGCCATTTAGCCACCATTCAACAGGCGCAAATTTATTTCCTGCTATCTTAAATTCGAGTTTTTGCTTCGCTTCTTCACCTGGATACAGTAAAAATAAATCGCCATGATGGGGAGATAAAATTCTCAAATTTCTAGAAACAAGACTCGATTGCTGTTGTTTTGCCAACCACTCGTTATACTCTGGTGGTAAGTTAAATTGATTGTTACCTTCATAGGCAATTTTATCTTCTGGATAGAAATATTCCTGCACAACTGAGGTACAATCTGATGTCGGTCGTAATCCCGAAATTGCACAAATAGGTAATTGTATTAAACCTTTAGGAGACGGAAAAGCTGCTGGTTCTTGATGTTCGTGCAGGTGTAACATAATCCGATTCCACAAGGGTGCAGCCCCTGTCACACCTGAAACTTGTCGCATCGGTTCGCCGTTGAAATTGCCTACCCAAGTAGCGACGGTGTAATCAGTAGTGAAGCCAACTGTCCAAGTATCACGAAAATTGGAAGAAGTGCCAGTTTTAACGGCAACAGGAAAGGGTAAATTTAACACAGAGTTTACACCAAATGCTGTGGCACGAGCATGATTATCACTGAGGATGTTAGTAATTAATTGCCATATCGTCGTTGAATTTTGGATATTACATCGCATATTTGGTGCGCTTTCAGCGCAACTTGAATTTTGAATTGGAGAATCAGAAAATGTGCTTACTAAAGGGATAGACTCTCCAAGTCGTGCCATAGTAACGTAAGCTCTAGCTAATTCCCATAAACTGACTTCGCCGCTACCGAGAGTTAACCCTAAACCGTAATGTTCTGGGGTTTGATTGAGATTTTCAAACCCAAGTTGATGCAATCGTTCTAAAAAAGTCTGCACACCTACTTTTTCTAAAACCCTGACTGCGGGTACATTCAACGAATTTGCTAAGGCGATTCGCACCCGCACAGGGCCAAGAAAGCGTTCGGTGTAATCGGTTGGGCTATAAAGTCTCGCACCAGGAATTGCATAACGGGCGGGGACATCTGCCAAAATGGTATTTGGGCGAATTAAACCTTTTTCTAAAGCTAATTCATACACAAAAGGCTTGAGGGTAGAACCAGGTTGACGTAGCGCTTGCACTCCATCATTGCGTCCTAGTTTTGCTTGATTAAAGTAATCAGGCGAACCTACATAAGCCAAAACTTCACCATTGTGGTTGTCAATTACCAACGCAGCTGCATCATGAACATTATTGGCAGCTAGGGAAGAAATCACCTGCTGCACCTGTGCTTCCACAAACTGCTGTAAAGGGCGATTTATAGTTGTGCGAATAACGGATTTATCTCCCCAGCCTTGCTTTTCAAGGGAAGTTGGGGGGATTTGATTGGCTAACCAAAATAAAAAGTGTGGTGCGGCGATAATTCCTCGTGGGCGAGACTGAAACACAACTTTTTCGGTGTGTGTTCGGTCTACCATCGCACCACTAATATATTTTTCCTCTACCATACGATTAAGGACGTATTTTTGTCGCTGCTTCAACCGTTCCCAATGTTCATAAGGATTAAAATATGTGGGATTATTGGGGATAGCAGCCAACAAACTAGCTTGAGCAAGATTTAACTCACTCGCTGGGATGGAAAAATAAGTCTGCGCGGCTGCTTCCACACCATATATATTCCCGCCCATTGGTAGCCGATTAATATATGCAGAGAGAATTTCATCTTTATTCATCCCTGCTGTTAACCGCCAAGATAGCCAAATCTCTTGCAGTTTACCAGAAAAGGTGCGGGGGACGGGATCTAACATCCGCGACAGTTGCATAGTAATAGTGGAAGCGCCGGAAACAATTCGTTTGGCGTGGATGGCTTCTTTGGTGGCGCGGATAACAGCTTTCATATCCAACGCGCCGTGATGGTAAAAGCTGCCATCCTCGGCGGCTAAAATAGCATGGATAAACTGGGGTGAAACTTGATTTAGTGGGACTACTGATGTATGTTCTTGGTCACGGGTGAGCAATGTTCCTAATGGTAAACCATTGCGATCGCTAAATTGCATTGCCAGTTGATTTTGGGCAATATCTGCGGCTCGAACGGGCGCAAAATAGGGTAATAAGCGTATAATCAGGCAGATTACCAGCACAGCTAGGATAAATTTGCTACTGTGCTTAATTTGGAGTAGCGATCGTAAAATTAGTTTCATCAGGGAATCCCTGTTAAGAAAACCTACCTTAATTTTGACGCAGCGATTACATCGATATCAGTAAATATGTCAAATCCTTAATAATTTATTTGAAATAACTTAGCAGATGTAAATTAATATTTGCAGAAGTTAAATACTGATTCATAGTTAAGAATTGTAGTGATTTTTAGGAACAATCATACAGGATTAGTTATCTATGTAAATAAACATACTTAAATCCAAACTCTAGGTAAAAAATAGTCATATAGCATCCTTTCTTGTCTTGGCATTGCCAACTCAAGAAGATATGCAAAGTTTTGTTAGCTATAACTTGTGAATTTTTTATTTTAAATTACTAAAAAATATGATTATCAGATTTTTACACCGTTTACACAATAAAATTGTCTATTTCTTCCTTAGCGTTCTTGGCGTACTTAGCGGTAGCCTGCAACAAGCCGTTCGCGTAGCGTCTCGTAGAGAAGCGTCTACGTTAAAAAAAATTAGCCATTCCTCACGCCAGAAGAGAAGGATACAGTTTTTTCTTCTCTTTACATTCATGCTAGTGATGACAGGGTGTAATTTTTTTGGTATCAACTCAAGTAGAGAACAACTCCCAGCAGTATCCCCACTTACACCACCAAAATTACCAGACTGGATTGAACAAATTAGTCCTATTGGCGATGCAAAACCTCTCAACCAAATTCGCATCCGTTTTAAAGAAGCTTTAATTCCAGTTGAAAGTCTTGATAGTCCAGAACAACAGAAAATATTAGAAAAATTTGCCCTTTGGCCGCCTTTACCCGGTCAATTTCGCTTTTTAACACCGCGTATGGTAGGTTTTCAAGCTGAGAAAGCATTGCCAATAGCGACAAGATTTCAAGTCACTCTCAAAGCAGGTTTAGCTGATTTAAAAAATCATCGCTTAGATAAAGATTTACCTTGGACTTTCAATACCGAATCTATCAACCTGACTAATTTACCCGGTGTCAATCCCATTGAGAAGGCTGATATCGAACCCATTGGTTTACAAGAAAAGCTACAGTTTACTTCCAACGTAGAATTAAATTTAGCTTCCGTACAAGAAAAATTACAGTTAATTCCTGAAGGAAAAAATAAGGGTGTAGGCTTCAGAGTCGAATTAAATAAAGAAGAGAAACTAGTAAAAAACGAAGAAGACCCTTTAGAAAAATTTGACCCTTCAGCCCGCAATTGGATTTATAATCTCATTCCACAGCAAAACCTTGAAAAGGCAACTCCTTATCGCCTAGTCTTTTCTCCCGGAATACGCCCTGCTTATGGGAATCTCCCTACAGAGAAAGAATTTGCTAGTAAGTTAGTAACTTATTCACCTTTAGCATTCCAGAAAATTAACTTTTACGGACAGCCAGATTCCGGTGGAACTTTTGGAAGATTTATTAAAGGCAGTCCTCAGCTAGAATTTAATAACGTCTTATTGGCAGATTCAGCTAAAGAAAGTATTACTATTAACCCAGCACCAAAAGACATTTCGAGAATCATCCAAATAAATGATGAAGATAAAATTGTCGGCATCAATCCTTATGCGCTAGAACCAGCTAAAACTTATACAATTACTATTGACGGAAATCTTAAAGATAAGTTTGGGCAGACTTTGGGTAAACCCGTCACCCTTAAATATGATACTGGAGATTTAGCCGGGGATATATGGGTACCATCAGATTTAAATATTTTCCCCACAGATAAAAATTTACAGCTAAATATTACTACCGGAAATCTGCCAGAATCTAAATATAAAGCAGCTTATCGAGCAGTTAAACCGACAGATTTAGTTTATTTTAATAATAGTAGTGATTTATTACCACAACCTTCTGATTGGCAAAGCTTTAAGGTATCGGGTAAGAAAAATCAATCAGTTGATATTGCTGTTCCTCTGCGGGAAAAAATAAGTGCAGCTACAGGAATGTTAGCTTATGGAGTCCAAGCCCGCACTAATAAATATCAGGAAAATGGAAAGGAACTGTGGCGAGAACCTACCACTTATGGCTTAGTTGAATTGACGAATTTGGGCGTATTTACTCAGTGGTTCCCTGATTCAGGCTTAATTCGCGTCAATCATCTAACAGATGGTTCGCCTGTTCAAGCGGCGGCTGTGGAAATTTATCAATCAAAATTACAAGCAAAATCTCGCCCCGAACCAGTACCTTGTGCAACTGGTAAAACTGATGAAAATGGAATTTTTAGAATTGTTCGTGAAGGATTACAGCAATGTTATTCTGGCAATGAAAGTTCTAGTAAATCACCACAATTATTAGTAATTGCCCGTGAAAACCAAGATTGGGCATTCGCTAGAACTGAAGAATATAGCGGCGTTTATGGCTATGGTATTGATGCAGGTTGGCAAGATAGTAAGCCAGAATCACGCGGGGTAATTTTCTCAGACAGACACTTATATCAACCAGGTGAAAAGGCTTGGTTTACTGGTTTTGCTGGCTTCTTGCAAAATGGCACAATCCAACAAGATAAAAATGCCGTTTACCAATTAACTTTAGTAAATCCTGATGGACAAAAGACCAGCTTAGGTACACAAACTACAAATGAATTTGGTACGTTTTCTCTGGAATTGCCAATCAAGACTACTCAGCGCTTAGGCTACCATACAATCCAAGCGAAGAGTAAAAATGGACAAGAACTTTCTGGGGAATTTCGGGTAGCTGAGTTTAAGCCACCAAATTTTAAAGTCGAACTGAACTTAGATAAAGAATTTGCTTATATTGACGAGAAAGTTGATATTAATGCAACAAGCAATTATTTATTTGGTGCGCCTGTAGAAGGTGGAGAAGCAAAATACTTTATTACTCGTCAACAGGCTAATTTTATTCCCAAAGGTTGGGACGAATTTACTTTTGGTCGGCAGTGGTTATGGCCAGAAGAATCTCCTAGTATCTCTAGTGATGTGTTGCAAAATAATACCCAACTAGATGCTAATGGTAAAAGTAGCCAAACAGTGAGTGTAGCTAATGATTTACCATATCCCATGACTTACCAAGTAGATGTGCAAGTTGCAGATGTTTCTAATCTGTCTGTAGCGAATTCCAAAACTTTTACAGCCTTACCGAGTAATCGTCTAATTGGGTTAAAAAGTAATTTCATTACTGATGCTGGTAAGGCTTTTCCTATTGATGTAGTTGTTACCGACCCTACAGGAAAACCGATAACAGGTCAACGAGTGCGCCTGGAATTACAAGAGATTAAATACAGCAGTGTCACTCAATTAGTTGAAGGTAGCCGAACAGCAAAAAATCAAGTTGAATATAAAACAGTCGGACAAGCAGAAATTACATCTGCTAGTACTCCCCAATCGGTAAATTTGACAGCACCGGAATCTGGTTCATACCGGATTAGAGTTAATTTTAGCGATGCAAAATCTGAATTAAGTGCCACAGATTTACAAATTTGGGCAACTGGAGAAAATCCTGTATTTTGGGGTTCGAAAGAAAAAGATGTCTTAGAACTGAAATTAGATAAACAAGAGTTTAAACCTGGTGAAACTGCTACTGTACTAATTCAATCTCCCTATCCAGACGCAGAATTGTACTTTGCGGTGATTAAAGACAAACCCCTTTATCAGCAAATTACCAAGGTTCAAGGAAGCGCACCACAAATTCAGTTTCAAGTTACACCAGAAATGCTGCCAAATGCAGCCATTGAAGCTGTATTAGTAAGGCAAGGTAAACCTATCAGCCAAGTAGAAGTAGGAAGTTTAGATAACTTGGTGAAAATTGGTTTTGCACCTTTTAAAGTTAACTTAGAAGATAAATATTTAAAACTTCAAGTTAAGCCAGTGCAAGCATCATTAGAACCTGGTGCAGAAGAAACAGTACAACTGGAACTGAAGGATAATCAAGGAAATCCCACCAAAGGACAGTTTACAGTCATGGTGGTAAATGAAGCGGTGTTACAACTTTCTGGTTATCGTCCGCCAGATTTAGTGGATACAGTTTATGCAGAACAGACAATATCTACCCGCTTTAACGATAATCGCGCGGATGTTATATTACAACCACAAGATGTAGCTAAACCAAAAGGTTGGGGTTATGGCGGTGGTTTCTCAACTGGTGCAGCTAACACTCGCACTCGCACCGATTTTAAAGCCTTAGCTTACTACAACGCTTCTGTACTTACTGATGCAAATGGTAATGCACAGATAACCTTTAAACTCCCGGATGACTTAACTACATGGCGGGTGATGGCTGTAGCCACCGATGGAAATCTGCGTTTCGGGAATGGGGACGCGACGTTTATCACTACCAAACCACTGCTAACTAATGCCATCTTGCCACAATTTGCCCGTCCAGGCGATCGCATTCTCGCTGGTTTATCTGTCACCAATAACACCGGGAATCCAGGAAATCTCTCAATTAATGGCGAACTTAGCGGTAGTGTGAAGTTTGCTGACAAAAACCCCACAACTACTACTTTGCAAACCAAAGCTGAATCTGCAACTCATGCTTATCGCTTTCCAATGGTGGCGGATAGCGTCGGAGTTGGTAAGGTTCGCTTTACCACTCAGCTAAATGGTACAGCCGCAGATGCTTTTGAATTACCTTTGGAAATTAAGCCAGTTGAAATTACAGAACAAGTTGTTGAAACTGGTGTCACCGAAAAACAGGTGAAAATTCCTCTGAATGTTGATAAAAATACCTTCCCTGATGCGGGAGGTTTAGATATTCAGTTGGCGAGTACTTTGATACCGGAGATTCAAGCACCAGCAAAGCAGGTTTTAAAAGATAATGATTTGCCGTTTACAGAACCTGCTGCAAGTCAATTAATGATTGCGGCTAATTTACAAACTATCGCCCAAAAATATGGTCAAACTTTTGCAGAATTTAATCCTAGCCAACAAGCTAATTTAGCAATCGAACAATTACAAAAACTCCAAATAGCCGATGGTGGTTTTGCTGCTTTCCCCGGACAGGAAAAATCCGACCCTTGGGTTTCTGCTTATGCGGGTGAATCTTTGGCTAAAGCTAGTGAGGTGTTCCCTAATTTAGTTGACTCTGGAATGCTGTCTCGCCTCAAAACTTATCTGCAAAAAGTTCTAGCGAATCCTGGAGAATACGATTTTTGCAAACAACTACTCTGTAAAAGGCAACTGCAAATTAATGCTTTAATCGCCCTAGGAGATTTAGGAGATAAACGCAACACTTTTCTCGCAGATATTTATGAACAGCGCAATAATTTTGATTTAGTGACTCAAATTAAACTAGCGCGATATTTATCTCAATTCCCAGAATGGCAAGATGAATCTCAACCATTAGTAAACAAGCTGCAACAGAATCTCTATGAAACTGGTCGCACAGCAGTTGTGAGTTTACCCAGTAGTTGGGGATGGATGAGTTCATCTACGACGACGCAAGCACAAGCTTTACGCTTATTTATTGCCAAGCAAAGCAAACCCGAAGTTATAGATAAGTTATTCCAAAGCCTTCTCGCACTGCGCCGGGATGGTACATGGCAAACTAACTATAATAATGCCCAAGCTTTAACAGCTTTGGTAGAATATAGCCAACTGCAACCCACACCGCCGAATTTTGTTGCCACTGTGCAATTAGCTGGTAATAAGTTAGGAGAAAATCGTTTTGAAGGTTACAAAAATCCTAGCTTACAACTAATTGTGCCGATGAATCTATTACCTCGTGGGCGTAATGATTTAACGCTGCAAAAAGCAGGTAATGGCACTTTACACTATCTGGTTGCTTATAATTATCGCTTGCAGGGAAATCAACCAGGCAGATTTAACGGGTTACGCATAACGCGAAGAATTAGTCAAGTAAATGAAGAGAAAGTTTTACAAAAAACGGGGATTTACGCTTTCGATAAACCCTTGACTTTAACCTCTGGACAGGTGTTTGATATTGGTTTAGAAATCATCGCCGATCGACCCGTAGATCATATAGTAATTAAAGATCCTTTACCAGCAGGTTTTGAGGCGGTGGATGCAAGTTTTCAAACTACCACAGCTGCATTACAAGCAAAAGCCGATAATTGGGAACTTGGCTTTAGAAATATCTACCGCGATCGCATTATCGCCTATGCCGACCACCTGGAACCAGGAGTTTATAGCCTGCATTACTTAGTCCGTTCTGTCACCCCTGGTACATTTTCCTGGCCTGGTGCAGAAGTTCACCTGCAATATGCACCAGAAGAATTTGGGCGTACTGCTGAGTCTACATTGATATTGGAGGATGCGAAGTAGTAAGTATGAGAATGCCTAGGTTGAGCTACGCCTAGGCACAACTTTTACTGCAATTAAGTACAATCAAATGTCGTCCTTATTTACTGGATACTAACATTTGCTTGGAATGAATGGGATTAATTTCAGGATTTCTCTGGTGGTTCCTCACCAATGAACAATGCTTTTTTACTGTGCTTCAACTGTTTCCAAAGTGCTTTAATTTGTTTGTAAGCATCTTCTGGCTCAATCTTTCCAGATGTTTCTAGATTGGTAATGTAGCCAACTTTTTGAGCAAATTCTTGAAGGTTGGCATTAAATACTAAATTCTCTGGCTTAACTTGACCGTAATAGCGACTACGAGGGTAAAGAAATTTGTTTTTGTCGTCAAGATTAGTCTCGTCCATTATTTCACCCCCAATAAGTGACTTTTACCAACGATAATCACAACAAAGATGGCTTCAATGAAGAAATTGCCGCGATTATTGTGAACGATGAGCCAGTCTAAAAGGGAACACAAAATAAATTATACAGCAACTAGCTACTTATTAGCTGTGATGATAGTAAGACTTTTGAATCATGCACATTAAGCTTAGACTATACCAGTTTCTGGTAATAATGTTGCAAGATTGAGTGGCTCTAAGCTTTCTATGTCCTCTGGATTAGCCTACAGCAAGCCGCTTCTAGGGTTTAAGTTGCTCACGAAATATATAGGCGTAAACTAAATTCCCCAGTGTTAACCAGGGGAATTATGTTAGGGCGATGTCCATCTCCTACCGCCTATCTACCCAATCATCGCTGCAATAACTCTAGCACACCGAAAAAACAACGGTAGTTATATAAGAGATAAGCCCAACTTTAAGGTAAAGAGTCAGTTGATGTTATTCCTGACTGCTGAAAATTCTGAATAGGAATTTCAATTTGAAATTCAGCTCCCTTACCTAATACAGAAATACAATTTAGTTTTCCCTGGTGCTTTTCGACAATAATCTGATGACTGATTGATAACCCTAAACCAGTTCCTTGTCCAACAGGTTTAGTAGTGAAAAAGGGATTAAAAATCTGTTCCTGAATCTCTGACTTCATACCAGGGCCATTATCTTTGATACTAATTAAAAGCCTCTCGTTGTCTACTACTAAAGTTTTTATTTGAATAGTTGGTATCTTATTTGCAGACTGCCAATATTGCATATTATCCTTTAATGCATAAATTGCATTATTGATAATATTCATAAAAACCTGATTCAACTGGTTGGCATAACAACTAATCTTAGGCAGTTGACCATATTCTTTAACTATCTGAATATCAGGTAATTTATTTGGTAGTGCCAACTGATGATTTAGAATCATCAATGTATTATCTATGCCTTCATGAATATCTACAGATTTAATTTTTGCTTCATCTAGTCGTGAAAAGTTGCGTAAGCCCAGAACAATATCTGTAATTCGCTCACTACCTGTACTCATAGATGCCATTAACTTAGGCAAATCGTCACACAAGTACTCTAGTTCGATAGATTTTATTTTGGCTTCTATGGTGGGATTTATTTGGGGATACTGCTCTTGAAAAACTGCAATTAAATCTAGTAAATCATTGATATACTGATTTGCATATCTGAGATTACCAGCAATAAAACTCACAGGATTATTAATCTCATGGGCAATCCCTGCTACCATTTGTCCTAGACTTGACATTTTTTCACTATGAACCAGCTGAGCTTGTGTTTTTTGTAAGTCCAGCAAAGCTTTTCTTAATTCCGATGTTCGTTCTAAAACCTTTCGTTCTAACTCATTGTTAGCCTTTTGTAACGCTGCTGCGGCTCTGTAGGTTTCTGTAGCAATACTGGCAATATGGGTGGCAGTTTTCAGAATTTCTAGATGATGCTGAGTCGGATGACAAGGAAATTTATGAGATATAGCAAATGTCCCTAAAACTTCACCAGTTTGCGAAGTAAAAGGTGATGACCAACAAGCTCTGATGTTATAACTCAAAGCGAAATCTCGGAAATCAGCCCATAAAGGATCATTAGCAATATCAGTAGCAAATACTGAATCTCCTCTATAAGCAGCAGTACCACAAGAACCACAACATTCACCAATCATCAAACCATCAACACCCTTAGCAAATTCTTCTGGGAGAGTGGGTGCTGCTCCTCCCCGTAACTGCCGCTTGTCTTCATCTACAACTAAAATGGAGCAATATGCCCCAGGTAATTGTTGCTCTAGCAAGATACAAAGGTTGTTAAAAATTTCATATAGGTTGACTCCAAACGCAACTTGTTCTAAAACTTGGCTTTGGGTGTAAACTAACGCTTCTGAACGCTTGCGTTCAATCGCTGTTGCTAAAATATGGGTTATAGATTGTAAAAAATGAACATCATCTGAAGAAAAAGTTCTGGCCTCAGTAGCATAGACTTCTAGCAAACCTAAAGGCTTACTCTCACCTGGAATTAGCACACTCAAACCAGTAACGCTATCTGGCGGAGAAGGAATAGTTAAATCATCGATCTGACAATTGGGTGTGTTACAATTAACAACTAGCTGAGTATTATCCAAGAATTTTTGTACTTGCTGATTAGTTGTGACATTAATATCAGCAGAGTCTGTTTCTAAAGGTTTCTCCCCAACACTAGCTACTTGACGCAAAGCATTACTATCTGAAAGTACTTGCCAGATTCTACTGTATTTAACATTGAGTATTTGAGCTACTAAAGAAACTGTATCTTGGAACAAATATGATAATTCCAGTCCTGATAGTGCTTTTTGTCCAAGTGCATTCACTGCGGATTGATAGCTGAAATTCATTGATGAATTATCAAAATCATGCCAGTTATTGTTTGACTGACTTGTTTTGCTTGATGCCTGTAAATTTAAGTTCATAAACGAATATATTATTTGTTCTGCGTATCTAATAGTTCCCTAAAAAACTTAGAATCTCTATCTACTTTTCAAAACTTTAAGATAATGGAATATTTATAAATCAAAGATAAAGTAGGTTAAGCACATCTAAAATAATCTTGACAAAAGCATTGGTTAATGTATGAAAACAATAATCAGATTTATCGTTTGATAAGCTATTCCACATTTAAATTGCATATACTGGGCGGGCAGGATGCCCACCCCACAAGAGTTATATTTAATTCGATTATGCAAATTAGATGTTTTTTAGCTTATTATGTCTGGTTAATTACTGTTGATATGTTATTGCTTTTGCCCTTGGCGTATCTTCTCCGTAATAAGAAGGGTAGAAAACAAAGTAAGCAGTTAAAGATTTAGCTGGCAAATTTTCAGATGCTGCACAAATCATATTATTTTACAACTACCCATTGCGTGACAGGTGCCATTGCCCGCCAGCCCAAAAATTTCCCAATAGGTTCCGCCCGTTGAATAGCAACACGAGTTAAATCGCCACCGACTTGTTTATGCCATTGAAATAAAGTTTGCTCACCCTCTACCGTCACCACATTTGCCACCAAACGCCCACCGGGTCGCAGTGCTTCCCAGCAAATATCAAAAAGTCCCATTGCTGTCACTCCACCACCAATAAAAATGGCATCTGGTGCTGGCAAGTCTTTCAGAGCATGGGGCGCTTTCCCTTCAATGATTTGCAGATTTGGAGTACCGAGAGTGGCCGCATTATCGGCAATATAGAGTAGTCTAGATGAATTTTGCTCGATCGCGATCGCCCGACATCGAGCATTACTCCTCATCCATTCAATAGAAATTGAGCCACAACCCGCGCCAACATCCCACAACAACGCTCCCGGTGT
Organism: Nostoc sp. LEGE 12450; assembly: GCF_015206895.1. GTDB lineage: Bacteria > Cyanobacteriota > Cyanobacteriia > Cyanobacteriales > Nostocaceae > Nostoc. The sequence continues at coordinate 18,927 of NZ_JADEXU010000023.1, forward strand.
GGGTGCTAAAGCTGCTAGGGTAATTGCCCTAACTTCACGCTTTGTTAACTGTCCATCGTGGTGGTAGGCGTTATCTGGTAATCCTGGTAATCTTGGTAAAGGAATAACCCCAGCATCAGCAATACAATAAACTGCGATCGCATTCAAAGCCGCAACTTCAGTTTCACTCCAAGATGCAGCCGTACCTTCCACAATTCTTTCATGAGTGCCGCCCATACGCTCCAAGACGGTAATTTTGCTGCCACCATAGCCACGATTTGTCAAAATTTTCGCAACAATGCCGGGTGTGTCCTTCCCTTCACTCAAAATCAACAACCGCGCTTTTGGGTAAATGTAAGACTGAAGCAGAGAGGATGGACGACCATTCAAACTCAAGGTTTCCACCTCAGTTAAAGACCATCCCATCCTGGCACAGGCGAGGCTGAAAGCTGAAGGTGCGGGGATAATCGTCATTTCAGAGATGGGAATTCGCCGCATCAAAGTGACACCAATGCCGTAACACATAGGATCGCCGCTTGCGAGTATGCAGATTGATTGACCGCGACGCTGAATGATTTCGTCTACAGAAGTGCTAATGGGGGATGTCCAGACTATTTTTTCACGTTGGTCATCTGTAGGGAGCATTGCTAAATGGCGATCGCCTCCGACAATTACTTTAGCTCGATCGACTAGAGAGCGAGCGATCGCGCTTAACCCCTGTAATCCATCTTCCCCAATGCCGACGATAGAAAGCCATTTCTTTGTCATACTAATTCATGATTAATCCTTTATCGGTTTATTGAATTTCTCATAATAAATTTTAAAAATAGTGAACACTACTACTTTCTTAAGCTACTTTTGAGGGTTAGTAGTAAGGACTTCAGTCTTTATTTTTTCAGCACTCAATTCCTTACTAATAACTTGCTTACTTGATCACTGTTAAACCAGCGCTGCTGTTGATTTCACAGCAAAAATCTTCTCAATCACATCTTCTACAACCTTATCTGGTGTAGAAGCACCAGAAGTTACTCCCACGACAATTTCACCATCTGGCAACCAGTTTTTTGTAGTTATTAACTGCCCATTTAATTGCCGATGTTCTATAGAATCTCCTGATTTAATCCGCTCAACAGTATCAATGTGATAAGAAGGTATTCCTCGCTCAAAAGCAATTTGTTGCAATTGAGTAGTATTCGAGGAATTAAATCCACCAATTACTACCATTAAATCTAATTTATGTTCCACCAATTCCAACATTGCATCTTGCCGTTCTTGGGTGGCATCACAGATGGTATTGAAGCTTTGGAAATGCTGATTTAACTCTATAGGGCCATACTTCTGCAACATAGTCCGCTCAAAAAGTTTCCCGATTTGCTCAGTTTCGTCTTTAAGCATCGTAGTTTGGTTAGCAATGCCAACTCTTGCTAAATCTTGATCGGGGTCAAATCCTGCTGAACAAGCTTTAGCAAATTTTGTCAGAAATTCTTCACGGTTGCCACCATTGATAATATAGTTAGCAACATATTGTGCTTCTTGCAAATTCAAAACAATCAAATACTTGCCAGCAAAAGAACTAGTTGCAACTGTTTCTTCGTGCTTATATTTACCGTGAATTATTGATGTATAATCTATTTTTTTGTGCTTTTCTACTGTATTCCAAACTTTAGATACCCAAGGACAAGTTGTATCAACAATTTTGCAGCCTTTCTCGTGAAGTATCTGCATTTCTTGAACGCTAGCTCCAAAAGCGGGTAATATCACTACATCACCAGTGCCAACAACAGAAAAGTCTTTATTCTTTCCTTCAATGGGGATGAATTCTACTTCCATCTCCTGCATTCGCTGATTTACAGAAGGGTTATGGATAATCTCGTTAGTAATCCAGATGTGTTCTGTGGGGAAGTGCTGACGGGTTTCGTAGGCCATGGCCACAGCCCGTTCTACACCCCAGCAAAAACCAAAGGCTTGTGCTAGTCTGATCGTCACATCACCCCGTTGCAGGATGTAATTGCGATCGCGAATTTCTTGAATCAAGTTACTCTGATATTCAGATTGCAACTGGGTGGCAACTTCTGCTTGATGACCAAAGCCCTTGCGATTGTAATTTTCGGAATGTTGCAGGCTGCGCTTAAAAGCTTTTGTATCCATTAGATTTGTCTACTTCAACCACTATTTTTTATTTTCTCGCGCCAAGCCGCGATTTATACAGGATTGTATTCAAAGATATTACTTCTTTTTGTCCTTTAACCTTTTTCCCCGAAAGGACGTTAACGCTGGGATTTTAATTCGATTTCGCTATAAATCTGCAATGCAGAACGCCAAACTATATACCCTTCGGGACTTAAATGTAAGCCATCAGTAGTAAATTCGCGGCGGAGATTTCCTTGCTTGTTAGTAAACAGGGGATATAAGTCAAGATATTTGACACCTTTTTTGGTAGAAATACTTTGCAGTTGCTGATTCAACCCCTGAATGCGACTATTGGCAACAGCTAGAAGTTTATCTCGTCCTTTCCAGGTTGCTTCCTCTGCCCCATGTGGCAAAATCGATTGCACAACAATTTGCGCGGCGGGATGCCTCTTTCGGAGGTAATTGATAATTTGTCGCTGATTATCTAAAATTTCCTCGTTGCTTACCCCCCGAATTAGGTCATTAATGCCAATCATCACAAAAATGACCTCTGGTTTGCTGGGGTCAAATATTTTCAACCTGTTTAAGAGTCCATTACTGGTTTCACCAGAGATCCCTTGATTGAGCCAAGTTTTACCTTCGGGTAATAACTCAGGGGGAAACCATAAACTCAGAGAATCTCCTGCCAGGATGGTTAAATGCGGAGGACGTTGGTCAGCAGCGACCTTGGCTTCTTGCTTGAGAATTTCTACCCACTCTTGGTAAGTGAGTTGGTGACGACGGCCCAAATCAGGTGTAGCAATTTGGGTTGAGTTGTTCAGGTTAATTTGTTCTGGGGATGTTACTATCCCAAAAAAAGCGGCCAATTTCTGCTGTTGCCAAATTAGCAGAATGACCGCCAACATTAGGATGCCGTTGGTTAACAGCGAGAAAAATGCCCAGATAGGAAAGGTTTTTGCAGAAGTAGACACGACTAGCGAAATTTACCAATTATTTGAATCAAATTTTAACGCTAGCGATCGCAAATTACACAATCTTAAATTGGAGAATGGGGAGCAGAGGGAGCAAGGGGGAAATAACCAATTCCCAATGCCCAATTCCCAATTCCCAATGCCCACTTCCTACTAACTAAGTCGGACGATCGCCAAACTCGGAGTTGTAACCCTCTTCACCGTGTTCGTTGATATCCAAACCTTGCAATTCTGCTTCTTCTTTGACACGCAGCCCGACTGTAGCATCGATAACCTTGAGAATAATCCACGTACCAACACCTGCGATCGCGTAAGCAATGGCAATTGCTAATAGTTCAACTCCTAATTCACCAAAATTACCACGCAGCACTCCGTCTTTACCTCCGCCGTTGACTTGAGTTGTGGCAAAGATGGCCGTTAAAATCGCCCCCACTGTCCCACCAACGCCATGCACGGGATAGGTATCTAAAGCATCATCAATTTGCAGCTTATGCTTGAAACTCACAGCATAGAAGCAAACAAAGGCGGTGATGAAACCAATTAAAATAGCTGATAGCGGTGTTACAAATCCGGCGGCGGGAGTGATGCCTACTAAACCAGCAACGGCTCCTGTAGCTGCTCCCACGGCTGTGGGTTTACCCCGTAAAACTGCTTCCAAAATTAGCCACATTAAAGTCGCCGCCGCCGCCGACGTATTGGTGGCAACAAAGGCTGTTGTTGCTAAATTTGTTGTTAAGTCACCAGAAGTTCCACTGGCAACAGTTAGGGCACTCCCCGCGTTGAAACCAAACCAACCAAACCACAGCAAGCCAGCACCCAGCAAGATGAAAGGAACGTTGTGCGGCGGACTAAGGCGATCGGGATGGGTTTTCCGAGGGCCAAGAACGATCGCTGCTACCAGAGCAGAAATACCAGAACTAATATGAACTACTGTGCCACCTGCAAAGTCTAGGGCACCTAATCCACCATATAAACCCAAGAATCCACCTTTCGCCCATACCATGTGGGCTAGTGGGGCGTAAACAAAGGTTGACCACAGCAGCACAAACAGCGAATAGGCGCGGAAACTCATCCGCTCAACGAGTGCCCCAGAAATTAAAGCTGGGGTGATAATGGCAAACATGGCTTGATAAATCGTGAATGCCTGGTGGGGAATCGTTCCGGCATAAGAGACGACATCAGCATATTTGGGGTCTGCTGCTTTGAGTGCATCTTCATAAGGTAGATGCGGTAAGTAGCCTTGAGTCTCTAAACCGACACCGTTCAACCCAAACCACTGCAATCCACCGATGAATGGCAACCCTGGTGCAAAAGAAAGACTATAACCCCAGAGAATCCAGGTAACTCCCACGATCGCCATTAACACAAAGCTCATCATCAATGTGTTTAGGATATTGCGCGATCGCACAAATCCACCATAGAAAAACGCCAATCCTGGTGTCATTAGCAGCACCAATGCTGCTGAAATCAGCATAAATGCTGTGTCTCCAGTATCAGCAGCTGGTACAGCAACTGGTGTTTGGGCAAAAGCATTACCCATTAGCGGTCCTGCCAAAAATAGTAGGGTCATAGCCCCAATCATCACAACTTTCTTCAACACTTCTTTTTCTTCCTAAGCACCAACGATTTGTATCCTTAACTACATTTGATTATTTTTAGCTACACATTTTTGTCTTAAAAGTTACTTAACTTTAATTTTGTGGAAATGTTAACAAAAATATAATCCGGATTGTAGTTGCCAAAATGGAAACAAGAGTGTAACGATGCAATGATTGCATCTTTTTGTGCAGGATAGCATTTTATGCAAGCGCTACAAAACTCCAAATTTTTAGTTACTTACTGTTACAAAACAAGATACTTGTAAAAATTGATAATTATTATCAATTTTCAGAAAATTTGTACAAATTTATCATGAATTCTCTTTATCTCTACGCATTTACGCGGGAGATATACAGATTGTTGCTTATCTTCGGCTGGTTATTAAAAAACCTTGGCGATTTTTGGTCAGCTTATTATGTGTTTAGGGAATTCCAGCAAAAGAAACATCCCATCTCCAGATAGCACAGATGTGCTATCCAAACAAATTTACAAATAATTTTGGATAATTTATTTTTTGTCAGTCTTTGAAAAGCGGGTATTAGAAAATTTATTAATCTAGAAGTTCTACTTAAGGTCTGGGTGCAAACATGATAATGAGAACACTCACTAAAGCTAAACATGCTCCTATGAGGTCGTAGCGGTCTGGAATTACACCGTCTACCTTCCAACCCCAAAACATTGCTATTGCGATAAAAACACCACCGTAAGCAGCATACACTCTGCCAAAATTTGCCGATTGAAGAGTTGCAATAATCCCATAGAAAGTTAAAGCAATTGCACCCAATATGCCCCACCAGAACGGCTTACCTTCGCGCAACCACAACCAGATTAGGTAGCCTCCTCCAATTTCAAATAAACCAGCCCACAAAAAATACAGCAGAGACTTAATCATTTGACAAATTTATCCATCAGCTAGAACTCAGTGAAATTACGCTAACGCTTTTAACTAAACTATTGTCATTAATTGAAGTAAGTTTATTGACCTGGGCATTGGCATTGGATATTAGGTATTAGGCATGGTGGGCAATCTCCTTGTCTCCCCTTTAATCTCCCTCATTTCCCTGCTTCTTCCCCAGCCCCCAGAATGTAGATAAGGCTTAAGGATGAAAGCACCATTACCTAATAACGAAATACAGAGAATCGAGACACTTTTGGAGTATAAAATTCTCGACACACCATCTGAAGCTGCCTTTGATGATCTCACCCGTTTAGCCTCGTATATTTGTCAGACTCCTATTGCCTTAATTAGCTTAATTGATACAAATCGCCAGTGGTTCAAGTCAAGAGTCGGTTTAGATACCCTAGAAACACATCGAGATTTAGCATTCTGTAGCCATGCTATTTTACAGCCTGACGTTTTTGTTGTGCCTGATGCAACAAATGACGAAAGGTTTGCCACCAACCCTCTGGTTACATCTGACCCCAATATTCGGTTTTATGCTGGTGTACCTCTGGCTAACCCTGAAGGATATGCTCTAGGAACTCTGTGTGTGATTGATTATGTACCACGAGAACTTACTCCAGAGCAGATAGAGGCATTACGAGCATTAGGCCGTCAAGTCATCAAGCAACTGGAATTGCGCCGAAATTTAGCAAGTTTGGTACTTGTTACCAAGAAAAGCAAACAGGCACAGAAGGTAAGCAAACAATTTTTCAAAAAGATTGCAGCAGGTTTTGGTGTAGCATCGGTAATTTTAGTTTTGATTGGTGTATTTTCCTATCAAAATACAACAGTATCTACTAATAATCGCAGTATATTAAAAAATATTTCTCAAAAAATCAACAGTTTAGAAGAACTACTGTCTCAAATAAAGGATGCGGAGACTAGGCAACGTAGTTACATTATTACTGGAAAACCAACTTATCTCAAACCCTATCAAGAATCACTTGCCAATGTCGAGCAAGAAATTGCCAAACTAAAGAATTTAAGCACAGATCAACCAAACCAACAAAAGCAGATTGCAACGCTTGAAGTTCTAATTGCAGATAAACTTACTGAACTAAACCAGACTATCAACTTACGCCAAAAAAAGGGAGTAGAGGCGGCGTTGCAAGTAGTACTGACAAATAAAAGTCAAAATCTCATGGATGATATCCGCAAGGAGATCAATGAGATAGAGAACGAGGAAAGGGAGCGGCATCAGCAACTTTCACAAACAGCAAAAGCTTGGACTCGCAAAACAACTGTGACAATTGCGATCGCTATTTGCCTAAGTTTTATTGTTCTTGCTGTAGTTTACTACTTCATTTATCATGAGGTAACAGAGCGCAAAAAGACAGAAGAAAGCTTAAATCAAGAACGCAACTTTATCTCAGCAGTTGTTGATACAGCCAGCGCATTGGTAATAGTTCTCGATTCTCAAGGGGAAATTGTTCGTTTCAACCAAGCTTGTGAGCAAATAACAGGTTACTCCTTCGATGAGGTGAGGGGTAGGTATATATGGAACTTGTTGCTAATTCCTGAAGAGATGGAATCAGTTAAAGCAGTTTTTCAGGAATTGCTAACTGGTAGAGGCTTTTTGGAGAACGAAAACCATTGGATAATGAAGGATGGCAGTCGCCGACTTATTGCTTGGTCGAATACCTTCTTAAAAGACTATGAAGGAGCAGTGGAATACATTGTTAGCACTGGCACTGACATCACCGATCGCAAACGAGTACAACAGCATTTAACTGCACAATATGCTGTAACTCGTGTTTTGGCAGATTCTACCACAATCAACGAGGCTAACCCCCGAATCCTGCAAGGAATCTGTGAGAGTTTGGAATGGGATTTAGGTGAAATTTGGATGGTCGATCAGCAAGCAAATGTGCTGCGTTTTCTTTCCATCTGGCATAAAGCATCCCTTGAAGTGCAAGAATTTGAAGCACTGAAGCGGCAAACCACATTTATAGAAGGAATTGGACTACCTGGACGTGTTTGGGCTAGTTCTGAAGCTGTTTGGCTGACTGATGTCGTTAATGATCTGAATTTTCCTCACTTCAAAATCGCGGCTCAATTAGGACTACACGCAGCTTTCGGTTTTCCAATTCGGACTGGTAACAAAATTCTGGGCGTGATTACTTGCTTCAATCGTGAAATCAAACCTCCTGACCAAGATTTAGTTAACACGATGAATTCTATTGGTGAGCAAGTGGGCCAATTTATTCAGCGTAAGCGGGCTGAAGAGGAATTACAACGCCAAAACTTGCGATCGCAACTTTTTACCGAAATCACTCTCAAAATTCGCCAGTCTTTGCAAATCGAAGAAATTCTCGAAATCACTGTCAAGGAAGTGCAAAAGATTCTCCAAACTGACCGAGTTTTAATCTATCAGCTTTTACCAGATGAGTCTGCAACCTCCGTTGTTGAAGCAGTAATTTCTGGCTTACCAGAAATCAAAGAGCAAAATATCACCGCCCCTTACTTACGAGCAGAATATCTGCGACAGTACTATCTACAAAAGTACCGTCAAGGAGAGATTTTAGGGCTGGCTGAGTTAGATTTACTCGAAGTCCAACAAAGTGACCTGAAATTAATCCAACAGTTTGGGGTCAAAGTCAACTTTGTTGTACCTATTTTGGTCAAAGAAGAACTTCGCGGTTTGCTCATAGTTCATCAGTGTGATGATTCTCACCAATGGTCTAGTTTTGAAACTCATCTCTTGCGGCAAATAGCTGACCAAGTAGGCATTGCTTTAGCCCAAGCTCAACTTTTAAAAGCAGAAATTCGTCAGCGAGAAGAACTTGAAATTGCACGTCACCAAGCGGAATTAGCTTCTCAGACTAAAAGTGCTTTTTTGGCAAATATGAGTCATGAAATTCGCACTCCCATGAATGCTGTCTTGGGGATGACCAGTTTGGTTTTAGATACTCCCTTAAATCCAGAACAACGAGATTTTATTGAAACAATTCGGATTAGTGGAGATGCCCTTTTAAGTTTAATCAATGAGATTTTGGATCTTTCCAAACTTGAGGCTGGAGAAATGGTTCTCGAAGCTCTAGATTTTAACCTATCCACTTGTGTTGAAGAGGTGGTGGAATTATTGGCTCCATCAGCCCATAATAAGGGGTTAGAAATTGCTGCACTACTTTATAGCAACGTCCCTACTCACCTCAAAGGCGATGCTAGTAGGTTACGGCAAATTCTGATGAACCTAATTAGCAACGCTATCAAGTTTACTAGCGTTGGTGAAGTCGTAGTGCAAGTAGAATTGCGATCGCCTTTGCCAAAGCCATCGCTTTCCTCCACAACAGCCACCATCTATTTTGCCATTACAGATACAGGTCTTGGCATTAGCCCTGAAGACCAACACAAAATCTTTACGCCATTTACCCAAGTGGATGCTTCTACCACTCGCAAGTATGGCGGTACCGGTTTAGGATTAGCCATCTGCAAACAACTGGTGAATTTGATGGGAGGAGTCATTGGGGTGGAAAGCGAGATGGGGAAAGGCTCTAAGTTTTGGTTTGAGGTGCCTTTTGCCAAACAACTTGAGTCTGTTTTGCCAAACTGCGATCGCTTGCCTGCGCCACGCTACGCAAAGGTAAGGGGCGATCGCGGATTTTTGAACAATCGCCGCTTGTTAGTGGTAGATAGTAATGCTACTAATTGCAAAATTATCTATCATCAAGCTACCGGTTGGGGAATGCAGGTAGATCGAGTTGATAGTGTTCCTGCTGCACTCATTGCTATTCAGGAAGCTTGTGAGCGGGGGAATTCTTATGATGTCGTCTTGGTTGATATGCAAATGGCTCAAACTTCTGGCATGACTTTAGAAGAACAAATTAAAGCCAATTTTGCAATTGCTAAGATACCTTTGATTATACTCTCCTCTATTAATCAACGCGCCCAATTGCAACGGGCGCTCAAAATAGGATTTGCTGCTTATTTAGTCAAACCCGTTAAGCCCTCTCGACTCCTTGATACCATTATGAATATTCTAAAAACTCAGCCTCAACCAGAAGAAGGGTCTAAAAAAAGAAGGCTAGACGCTACCACAAAAATCTCAAGTACAGAAATTTCCTGTATTCTTACTTCCTCTGCCCCTAACCCCTCTACTCAATTCCAGTTAAGAATTCTCTTAGCTGAAGATAATTTGGTGAATCAAAAAGTCGCCCTGAAGCAACTTCAGAGTTTAGGCTACAAAGCCGATGTTGCTGCCAATGGAGAGGAAGTTTTGCAGCTATTAGAAAAAATTCCTTATGATTTGATTCTAATGGATTGCCAAATGCCAATTCTTGACGGTTTAGAAACCACAAAAGAAATTCATCGTTGGCAAGAAGACACTTTTGCTCTGCGTCGTCGTCCTGTAATAATTGCAATGACGGCTAATGCCATGAAAGAAGACCAACAAATGTGTCTCAATGCAGGAATGGATGACTATCTGAGTAAGCCAGTGTTTAAAGAAAAATTAGCTGCCACTCTAGAACATTGGACAGGCGTTATCCTCTCAAAACAAGAGCTAGTTGTTGATGAACAGACAGTTTCGACCACAAACAACGACACAAATAACCTAGCAATTGATTGGGAACACTTGCATCGTATATCGGAAAATGATGGAGAATTTGAATTAAATCTATTGCAAATATGCCTTGAAGATGTTAGACCCCGTTTAGAGATAATGATTGCAGCGATCGCATCTGATGACTTTGGGCAAATTGCGCGAGAAGCTCATCACCTTAAAGGTGCAAGTGCCAACGTTGGAGCCACAGCTATGTATCTAGCTGCTGACAAACTAGAAAAGTTAGCTTACGAGCAAGAGCTTAGAGATGCTACTAACTTAGTTTTAGAGTTAAAAGAATTTGTCAACTCTATGCAAGACTTTTTAACACGAAAGAATTCAGTCTGAATTCTACACGAGTAGCGGAAAAATATGTGAGTTTAAGTCCTACACTAATTAATTTTGAATTCTGGATTCTTTTTAATCAGAAATAAAGTAACAAATCACACCTCACTTCCCAACCAAAAATAATTGGGTATAAATTCCAAATTAATATACAAAAACAGCCTTGATACAACTGTACCAATAAAAAAGATTAGCATTTACAGGAATAAAACTTGTATAGAATCTTCCTACATCTCCAGCAACTTTAGCTGATATAGTAGCTGATACCGTCATTACTTGGCGATTTATGATTATTCAAGAGGTCTTATGAAACGCTTAATCTACATCATCCCTGTGACTGCAATTAGCTTACTGACATTGGTAGGATGCAACAGCGATCAAAAATCCACTACTCAAACTCCTACTACCACAGAAACCACTAAGGCGACAACAGGATCAAAAACTCCTGCTGCTACGCAGGGAGGTTTTGATACTTTGGCTAGTGTCGTTACAAATACAAAAACTGCGGTGCAAGGCGGAAACTTTGACAAAGCTCAACAGGAATTTAATAAGTTTGAAAATTCTTGGTCTAAAGTTGAGGATGGTGTCAAAACTAAATCTTCCAAAACCTATAATGTCATCGAAGATGCTGCGACCCAAGTGAAGGGTTCGCTGAAAGCAAAAGATAAAGCGAAATCTCTTAAAGGGTTACAAACACTTGAGACAAACATCGCCACTGTTTCTAAAAAGTGATGTAAAACAAACATAGAGTAGGAGTTAAAAGACAAGATACACCAAGAAAAAAGTCTTTATATCTGGCTTTGGACAAATAATTATGTAGTTTATCAGGTTGCAAACTGCGATAGTTTCCACTGGAGATTTTGGATAATGCGTTCATTTCGCAAATACCACCGGACTCTGGCGATTATTTTGGCTTTACCGCTTGCTGTAACATTGTTAACTGGTATTGCAGCTACCTTGGTAGGTGAGTGGTCAGCTAATATTGGAGTTCCACGTAGTCTACTACTTTCAATTCATCGTGGTGAAATCTTGGGTTTACAGGGAATCTACCCGATTTTGAACGGACTAGGATTATTAGGGTTGTTGGTTACTGGATTAAGTATGACTAGTTTGTTTCGTAAGAAAAGGTCAAAATCTGAGTAAGGATTAGTCAAAAGCGATCGCAGTCTTTTAAGGTATAAAAACAAGTCAGTTAACCTGCGATCGCAAATAGTGAAATTAAACCATAATCCATTCTCTCCAGTGTTGGAAAAGTCATTGTAGAAGCAGTTCCTAGACATATTGCTCCTGCTTTAGAACGGACTAGAATTTGGATAGACATAACTTTTTCAATTCTTTGACAAGCTCCTGTAACATCAAGCGATTAACTTAAAAAATATTGCTTTTAACAAAATAACGACCCGTAGCAACAACTAAAAAATATTTCAAATTTCTTGACTTTTAAGTTACTCAGTACTGAATGCTGAGTAAAAAGTAACATTAGGACAAAAGCCAAGCAATTAGCGTGGATTTAGGGGAATACAAAACGTTTTGCTACTGCTAAGAGGACTTTTAAAACATCCTCTAAACTAACAAATATTTTTGAAGGTTCAAATAACTATGAATAATCTATCTCATCAGTATCTAGAAGAAAGTAATAAAAAGGAGAAGCTTTTATATACTGCTGATACAGTGCGTGCTTATCTTCGCGAGATTGGACGGATACCTTTATTAACTTATGAGCAGGAGATTAATTTCGCCAAGCAAGTTCAAAAAATGATGGGTTTACTAGCTACGAAAGAAAAATTAGCTATTCAATTAAAACGTCAACCAACACAACAAGAGTGGGTTGAAAATATAAATATTGGTGAAAAATCACTGCTACAACAGCTACATCAAGGGCAAAAAGCCAAGCAGAAAATGATTCAGGCTAACCTGCGACTTGTAGTATCTATTGCTAAGAAATATCAAAGACATAACCTAGATTTTCTCGATTTAATTCAAGAAGGAAGTTTAGGCTTAGAGCGAGGAGTTGAGAAATTTGACCCAACTAAAGGGTACAAGTTTTCAACTTATGGCTATTGGTGGATTCGTCAGGCAATTACACGAGCGATCGCCGAACAAGGACGTACTATCCGCTTGCCTATTCATATTACAGAAAAGCTGAACAAAATCAAGCGGATTCAACGTGAACTAACTCAAAAGTTAGGTCGTACTCCTACCGCAGTTGATATCGCTGAAGAACTATCTTTAGACCCAAAACAAATTCGAGATTATTTACTTTTAGCACGTCAACCTGTCTCTCTAGAATTACGAGTTGGCTCAGACAAAGATATAGAATTACAAGATATGTTGGAGGATAATGGACTTTCCCCAGAATTATACGCTGAACAGAAGTTTCTCCAACAAAATATTCAAAATTTATTGTCAAAATTAAATCCCCAGCAACGACAAATATTAACTTTCCGTTTTGGTTTAACAGATGGAAATGAACTTTCTTTAGCAGAGATTGGTCAACGTATGGGTATTAGTCGAGAACGAGTGCGACAGATAGAGCAACAAGCTTTGGGTAGTCTAAGAAGACATAAGGATAAGATACACAGCTATCTAGCTAGTTAATTCGTAAGCCGAATGTCTTGTTATTTGCTCTTTACTTAAATCCGCAGAGTTTGGTAAATCCTGATGGGCGATGCCTGTGACAAGGTGCTAAGAGCGTCTATGCAATCTACAAAAACAGAGATTGAACAGTCAGATCCTTCTGGGTGATGCTGAAGTTATGTTGTTCTGCTGTCGCAATGAATGAAACGATCGCTTCACACGCCACAGCAACGGTTAACATCACCAGGTTTCGTGCCAACGGATAATCACAGACATCATCATTAACCTCGGAAGGAACGCGATAAACGTCATTCCAAATCACTTCTGCATAATCTGCTGCTAGCCCAGCATGAAGACAAGGAATGCTTAATTTTTCAGCATAATCTTTCACTGCTTGACGTGCCACGCTATTGTCAAAAACATCGACAATTAGCTGGCTGTCTTTGAGTAGTTGAGTAGTATTTGCTGGTGTCAGCTCCTTTGTTTTGGCATCAACTTTAGTACCAACTGCTCGATATAAATTATTTGCCAAAATTTTCGCCTTAAACGCTCCAACATCAGAACGGTAATAAGGCTGAGTCGAAAGGTTACGCTCTTCAATGCGATCGCGATCAATCACTGTAAGTTTATCAAAACCAGACCGAGCTAAGTTTTCTGCAATGTTAGCTCCTAATGCTCCAGCGCCACAAATTGTTACAGGATAATTTTTTAGCTTTGTCATCACAGCATTGGTGCGGTAAAGCTGTTCGTGAAAAAAGATGCTCATTGTGTTTACTACTCTTGTTGTTCCATCACACCTACTAAGGATTGCAAGTCAAAATCGCGATCGCGTCCACTCAGACAAATACCAGAACTGACAACAGTTAAATCAGTTTTAGCGATCGCACTACTATGGCGAACACCATCAGCTGTTGTCCAATCGACTGTCCAGTAATCGCTGCGATCGTGAAATTGATTTAAGGTACCGCCACCCATTTGCAATGCCTTTCTCAACCGCTTTTCATCCTGTTGGGGTTGAGTAAATCCCTCAATGCGCCGAGTTGCTAATTCATACACTGTGCGGATTTCTGGAGTAATGCCTTTAAACTGTAATTCCTCAGCAGGAGTGAGTTGCTTGACGGCAGATTGCAGAGTTTCAGAAATTACCGGATCGGTGCGACGATCGACTTCCTCAAACCAGCATGAATGTCCATTCCATCGGGCAATGATTTGCTCAAAGGTAACGCCCTCGGTAACTAAGTGGACTGCGATCGGCTTAACTACCTTCAACCGTTGACGCATATCTACTTCATTTACAGGATATGCTAACCAAGTTTGTCTCCGCAGTTGGTGTGCTAACCGCAGTCGTATTTGGGAAAAGTGTTGCAGGTATTCTGCAATTTGGGGTAAGTCTGCTTCTTCTACAACCGTTGCTGTTTTCTCATCCACAGCCTGAAAGATGCCCCAACCTTCAAATTTACTAGGCTTTGGACTGAAGGTGTAGATCATCCCGGCTACCCGTGTGCGAACTCGTCCACCCTTGACGCAGGGGGCAAGGAATTGGGTGGTATGTAACTGTGCTTCTGCGATCGCAATTTGGTTGATTAGCTTACGGATGTCAGTCATAACTAATACCAATTTTTTTAAACAAGGTTACAGATGCAACCCTATAAAATCTGACTTTCTTAATTACGAATTACGAATTAATATAATTCTGCGTGCAAGTTGGTGGAGCATTGCGTGTTCTCAGTTACTAGAGGGACTCCGCTGGTGAGTTGTTACACACTCTTTCAAGGATGGCTACTTTTAAGCCTACCTCCCAGGTTCTTCGCACTCCCCGTTCACACACGCCCACTGCATTTGGCAGTGTTACTTTTCCTCTCGTACTAGTATGTAGGCTCCAAGAGTTGGGGCACGCAGGATATTAACATAATACAATATACTACATAAGTTTGGAAGAGATGAAAAGAGAGATTTTGGAATAGAGCGATCGCTGTTAGTTTATATCCATTATTCATACCGCTCATCATTATCGCCTCCTTGAGTTGAAGTTAAAAATATCTGGCGTAGTGCTGAAATTTTGAGATAAGTGATGGGAACCCTAAAGTTAAGGGAAATTTCTCTTTAGCAACTTAGGAGCAGTAATGGTGATCCAGTTTGTTGTCGGATGGTTTCAGCAAAAATTCTTCAAACAAGTAGAAAAGATAACACCCGCCAAAGAAGGGTTTAAGTTTGAGCATGAAGAACTAAAACGACTAATGAACAGATTGCGTAATTTTGAAACAGTTGAATTCAGGGATCTCTCTGGTTCTTTACTCAGTCCTGAGACAATTCATCTACGTTTTGGCCGAGATGGTGGAATTGATTGTGTTATTCGCATTGTTGCTCCTACAGAGGCAGGTGCAAGGAATGTCGCTGGACGCATCAGAAATATCCTTATCAATGGAGACTACTGATGGCTACTTACGACATTCATTTGGAATTCAAACATCGTCGTCTAACTCGCCCAATTCTTGACCAGCTTGTAGGGACTCATGTGTGTGAAGGTGGAGATGAACTAATTGTTCGCTGCCTTAGTGCAACAAAAACCGTATACGAGGCTGTTGAGAAATATAAAGCCAAAAAAATCAGGATCACTATAGTTGCTAGAGACTCTACTCCATACGAATCATGAGTTACCACCTACTTTTTGCATTAAATTTAGAACAGCAAGACTCTCAAATATTCTATAACCCGGAAGCGTTCGTAGGTAATCCAGTTGTCATCTCAGTTCCAGAAGTTAAAAAGCTAATTGATTGTTTCTTCCCAAACCTAGAGCGAGTTGCTGTTGTTGAGAAGGAAGCAGCTAAAAAAACTTCAAAAGTAAAAAAGTTTAATAGTGATGAAACTAAAATATCTGAGAGCAATTTAGATTCTGAGCCAGATAAAAATAAAACTAATACATTATTGAGAGAGGTGGCTGCTGAAGCCCATATACGTAAGGTTAAGGATTTAGACAAAACTTCTCTTGAAGAATTATGTACTGGAATTGCTATATACCTTACAAACAACGTTACAAAAATTTCTGCCGAAACTCTTCTCTCAATGGAAATTGATCCTGTCTTTTCAGGGCTTAAGGAAATTATTGATTTGCGAAACTATCTACTCAATTTCGTTAAAAACCCTAACAATAAGAAGACATATCGAGAAGGTTACATATACATTATGAATGTATAAATTTGTAGAATTTTTAGCAAACACTGCCCATTCATATGAACGAGCAGTGTTTTTATTTTAACCCTACTTATCCTCTCTTACAGGCAACGGTATATCTAGTATCTCCATCAGCAAATCCAGACGAGAGGGGCGCGTTAGGAGTGGGACGATGTTCGGCAAACTGTAGTAGTCACCCGCAAAAGTGAACGTATCTACAGGTGCTTGCTGCTGCTTCAGTTGAGTCTCTACCCAGTTGTAATGAGTACCCACACGGACAATCACCACATTGGGCATTATCGCCAACTCCCGGCAGTAGTTCTTGTAGACTTCACCGAAATAAGGAGCCGCATTTTCGCCCTCATCCGTAACCAAAATTATCTGGTCAACTACCTGCTTCTTCTTCCGCATAGCTTCCAATGCACAGCCGATGCTAGTACCACCGCCTGCATTGATATGCTGGAAGGCACGTTCCCAGTCGCTCAACTCCTTGCCCTTTGCTGTAACAGCGTAAGGAATGGTGTCAAAGGCGTAGACAAACAGTTCTGCCTGAGTGATACCAGAGATTAGGGCAGCGAGTTGCTTACCGATCGCGATCGCATTTTCCATTGAACCAGACTTGTCCACCAATAAAGCAGTTGGACGAGCGATCGCACCACGCCGCTTTACCTGTTCGTTTGTCACCTTTTCCAGTTGGGCAACGGTGTCTGCGTCAAAATCTCCTGCGTCTGTGGCAATCTGTGCTTTGAATGCTGAGACACGCCCACTCTTAGACGCTGCTTCTAGTTTGGAATCAATCAGCTTCTTGACTTGTGGGTGATCCATTGCACCTCTAGTCTGGAGAGACTTCAGGTTGTTGATCGCTTCTTGTGGAGACATGCTATTGATTAACGCCACCAATACAACTGGTGTAAGTTGCTTAATTGCACCAATTGCGATCGTGTAGGGAATGTTGAACTCCACAATCAGCCGTGCCTGTTCTGCGGCATTTTCAGCCTTCGCAAGCTGCTTCAGCACATTTGCTAAGGAATCCTCTGGAGGAGTATCGCGGAACAGAATCGCATTTGCCCGCTCATTTGGCTTGATGTGCAGTGAAGCATATAAGTGCTTCATTGCCTTACGACCTCGCAAAGCGGCGCGATCGAACAGAGCCGGATTGCTCTCCCGCACCTTTAGATAACGCCGTACCGCAGTCCGAGCAGAACGAGGCAGTTTATTCTGCTGCTGCTTCATGAAGTCCACTACACGAGCTACCTGATAGGGTGGAAACTCTTGCAACATCATAAATCCAGCATCTCGGTGTTCAGTCAAATTGCTAGTTAACAAATGAGCAACAAACACCTCTTTGTGGTCGCGGACATCACCATGACGCTGATACCAAACTGCCAGGTGTCCGTAGAAGATGGGATCGAGTTCAACAATTAACTGATGAATTTCTGCGACTTGCTCAAGCTTGCGGTGAGGAGTTGTGAGCAAACTGTTGAGCATTTCCAAACGCAGGTCACGTTCTGCGGTATTCATTATGAACCTCCTCTAGTGGTGATGGATGAGGAGGCAGATGTTGCACGCGAGGTGATATCACCGCGCAAGTTGTAGAAGCATTGTGTATAACTTGTGCAGAGTTATGTAAGCTTCTGCGATCGGGGCGCGGCAACAACTGCCAGTTTAAAGTATCGAAATCGTTGGTACTACTCCCTAAAAGTAGTAGCTGCGTAAGCTGCCATCATATCTGCCGCTATTGCGACAGCACTTTTTGAAAGCAGCGACCAGAACCACAAAGACAAAGGTCATTGTTACCAAGCTTTTCTTCTAGTTCCTTGTCGCCATGAACAAGGCGATTGCCACGTTTAACAGCTTTTTCAGATGGGTAGCCACGACGACGTTTGCTCGATGGTTCAAAAGCAGAAATCATCAAATTCGTCGAAATCTTCAGGCTCGATGTTGAAAGAATTAATCTTTTTCATCGGACTCACCTCCATATTGAAATGAAATAATATCGCTTCGTGCAAGTCGAAAAAGCTGTTGATTCACACACGGGATTTGAACCCGTAGTTGCTTGATCTTCAGTCAAGTGCCTTACCATTCGGCTAGTATGTAAGCTTTTTCAGTTAGGGCACGAAGTGAAAAATTTAGGTTTTAGAAAGTTGATTTAAAATAAATCGAATTTCTTTCTTGTTACACTGCTGTTTCCTAACAGCGTAAATCATTCGACCTCTATACATTGCCGCAGAACGATGAATTATCCCTTTGACAACATCCGTCACATAATGAGTTGGTGGCGGTGGAAAATCTTCAAAGGTAATGAAATACCAAATCTCGTTTAGCTTCTGGTATTGGTGATAATTATCAATGATGACAATATCAGTTTGTTCCTGCTTTTGCTTCTGCTTTCGAGGCACTGTCTCGACTGCACAAAGAATTCCGGTTTCAGGATGGATATAGAAGCGATCGCGATGGCTTGTATTTAGCTGATTTCGATACCCTTGATAAGGCTTGCTATAAAAACCACCATCAATTATTTCTACATACCGTTCAACGTAGTCCCACACATGACCGATAACATGTTGTCCTGCCATTGTACTGGGATCTAATCGTTGACACAGTTGGCTGTAAACGTCATTCCAAGGTTGTCCAACTTGCGATCGCAAAAACCGACGCAACGGGCCGAGATGGTCTGAAAGATACTTAGATTTATTTATTGGTTTAATCAGGTATGGATTCAACAATCCATCCTGAATTGCATCCTGGGTGATTTTATATAATTGCTTCTTAAAGCCAGTCACCTTTTTGAGGCTAATTCTCCTCCCACCGCGAGGACGCTCAATGACAATCTCGCTCAAACGATGTTCGCTCATATCTCACGTTGTTTAAATGCAGTTGTTCTAATTGAGTTGTTCTTAAACATGAGTTAGCTAACATCATTGAACTCACCTTCGTATTGAGTAAAGGTTATAGATAAATACGATTTAAATAATTGGAATTCCGCACAAGTTAGCAAAGCAGTTTTCACAATTGCCTATACCAATTTGGCTACGCTCCCATTAGCGGGAGCGACAGGATTTGAACCTGCATTCCGTTGCCGGAGTGTGTAGGCTTTACAAGTTAGGGTGCGGAATTAAATCTTAATTCATTCCGTGCAAGTTCAAGAAGCTTTTTACAGCTACGGCCGCTCTTACCAAATATTGGCAGTGGGCACGCACGCTAAATCTGCGAGAGACTTAGAAATCATGCTTCGCTTATTCGATCGCTCGAACTTTACTACCTTAGTGCCGTTATCAATGTGTATGTATGCTTCTTCTGTTAGGGCACGGATGACTAGGAAATTTAACCATAGACAGCTTCAGGACGAACGATCAGATCGCCACTAGGACGGCGATCGATTACGTAAGCAGAGAGGCGATCGCTATTCACATCTAAATGCCGAGCAACCCGCTCCTTCACTGCCACATCATTCATCCCTGCTGCAATTCCCAATTGGGTTTTTGGGATATCAACAGAACGTCCTTCAAATCGAATATGAACCATTCCAATCACCTCTTCTTTTAATTACGAATTACGAATTACGAATTACGAATTCGTATTAGTGGATCTGATCGGGATTGAACCGATACCCTCCCTGTGAGAGTTACACTCACACCTCATGCGAGTTGAAAAAGCTGTGGTAACACCGCAGGAATTGAACCTGCAACTTATCGTTTTAGAGACGATCGCTCTACCATTGAGCAAGTATGTAAGCTTTTTCTGTTAGGGCACAAGTGACATCCGGGATCTCTACCGTTAGAGCTACAGACCCAAGTTTGAATGATTGCGATGCTCTAATTGGGTTATTGCAACCTTCAATCAAAGTCAAAGCAAATGGAGCCGTCGGGAATTGAACCCGAATCCTGCAACCGTCCGTTTGTTGGCTTCGGAGCAGTCGAACACCAATCGCGGCCCCAAACAGTGGCATCTATGCAATTGTCTAGCTTGTGAGAGGTTTTAGTTTTGCCTTTGAGGAGGCTTTTCTTTTCATACTACAAATGTAATACAATCTCTACATAATGTCAAGGGGATACTACAAATTTTGCAGTCCAATGCGCGTTATTTAGATTCTCTCTTCTAAAAGCCTTACTCCCCTTCCCTACAAGGGAAGGGGCTGGGGGTTAGGTCTTTTTTAAATAGTCTACTTAACTGAGAATCGCTGTATTGCAAAATTAACTGCGGTTATCTATCTGAGCGCGTTGTAAACTTCCAGAGAAGTCAACATAAACACTTTTCCATTCTGTGAAAACGTCCATTGCAGTAGTTCCAGCTTCGCGGTGTCCGTTACCGGTTTGTTTCACACCACCAAAGGGCAAGTGTACCTCTGCGCCGATAGTAGGGCCATTAATATAGGTGATACCTGCTTCGATGTCGCGCATGGCAGTAAAAGCCCGGTTGATGTCGCGGGTGTAAACTGAAGAAGAAAGACCGTAATTGCTATCGTTGAGAATTGCGATCGCTTCCTCAAAGGAACTAACCTCAATTAATGCCACTACTGGCCCAAATATCTCTTCACGGGCGACTCGCATATCGGGAGTTACATCATCCAAAATAGTTGGTTGAAAGAAGTAACCGTTTTTCAATGAGCCTTCATTGGCAATTTCTCCACCAATTAAAACCTTTGCACCTTCCTCACGAGCGATATCCAAATACTTGCTTACCTGTTGGAGTTGTTTTTCATTGATAATTGGGCCAATATCTGTGTCGGTATCATTGCCAGCACCCAAGCGTAACTTACTAGTACGCTCGTAAAGCATGGCGGTAAATTTTTCTTTAATATCACGATGCAAAATCAGGCGACTAGTAGCCGTACACCGTTGACCGGTTGTCCCAAATGCTCCCCACACTGCTCCATCTAAGGCAAGTTCCAAATCGGCATCTTCCATCACTATTTGGGCATTTTTACCACCCATTTCCAGACAGACACGTTTGTGAGTGCGTCCGCAAGTAGCGCCAACAAAAGCACCCGTTTCTGAAGAACCAGTAAACGATACCAAATCTACATTGGGATGCTCAACTAAAGCTTTACCCGCCTCTTCTCCTACACCATGCACCAAGTTAATTACTCCTGGTGGTAAACCTGCTTGTTGGAAAATTTCAATCAATTTAGTTGCACAGGCGGAGGTATCTTCTGCAGGTTTAAGGATGACTGTATTGCCACATACCAAAGCTGGCATAGCTTTCCAGCAAGGAATTGCCACAGGGAAATTCCAGGGAGTAATTAAGGCACAAACTCCGATAGGCATTCGCACAGTCATAGCGAATTTATTAGACATTTCCGACGGTGTAGTTTGCCCAAATAGTCGCCGTCCTTCGCCAGCACTGTAAAAGGCACAGTCAATACCTTCTTGCACATCTCCCCTAGCTTCTGTTAGGGGTTTACCCATTTCCCGACTGATTAACTGGGCAAGTTCTTCTTTATGCTGAAGTAATATTTCCCCGACGCGAAAGATGTATTCTGCCCTAGCTGGGGCCGGGACTGTGCGCCAACTGCGGTAGGCTTTACGGGCTGCGGCTACTGCTGTATCTACATCATTAACTTGGGAACGGGGGAATGTGGCAACGATTTCGGTTTTGTCCGCAGGGTTGCGACTTTCTAAAGTTGCTTCCCCTACAGCATTCAACCATTGACCATCGATGTAATTGCGGCAAGATAGCGGAGTTGTCATCTTAAAAATCCCCGGCTGATGATCGAGTGAAACTTGTGTACTAATACAACTTCTATATGAAGATGCGTCAAACTAATATGAGAAACGAACCGCAAAGGACGCAAAGGACACAAAGAAAGAAACAATCAGCCAAGAAAATTTCGCAATACCTGCGTACCTTTGCGTTTACTTTGCGTTTAAAAATTTAAGAGTTTACACAAAGCTATACTAAGTTTGCTTGCTTTCTAGGTTATCCTCAAGTTTAAAAAATTGGTGTGAGAAGCAAATATCGATATAAAAATTAAGGCACTAACGCCAAGACACCGACAGGAGAACCAGAACCACCACGCAACCGAAGAATCCCGATCGCTAGAGTAGTACCTTTGGGTGGTAACTGATCCAAATTGGTGAGATTTTCTAAAACAATACGCGGTTTTTCCAATACCAAGCGATTAGTAGCAAAACTGTTATCCTGTCCAGGGTCTACACCATGAGTATCAATTCCTACCCCAGCAATTTGCCGATCCTTCAATAAGAATTGAGTTGCATCGCTACCAAACCCTGGAAAATGAGCAATACCTTGAGCATCATGATTTAAAAATGCACTTTTATCAAACCACTTTTTTTGCCAACCAGTATTCAGTATAACTACGCTTCCTTGAGAAATCTCGCCGTATTCTTCTTCCCAAGCCACAACATCAGCAATAGTCAGGGCATAATCAGAATTCACGGCTGTGGCTTGACGAATATCTATGACCACCGCAGGTACAACCAGAGATTGGGCGGGGTATTGGTCAATTCCCATACTATAGCTATGGAAGCTGTTAGGAGCGTTGATATGGGTAGCGCTATGTTCCCCCAAGGATAAACGTCGG
Organism: Nostoc sp. LEGE 12450; assembly: GCF_015206895.1. GTDB lineage: Bacteria > Cyanobacteriota > Cyanobacteriia > Cyanobacteriales > Nostocaceae > Nostoc. The sequence continues at coordinate 41,726 of NZ_JADEXU010000023.1, forward strand.
AGGTAATAGCCATCATTATTTAGTTCAGCCACAGTTTCAAATTCTACTGTGGGATCTCCAGGCCACTGGGGAATATCTATGTCAATCACGTGACTTAGATGAATAACGCGTGTGTAGGTGATACTATTTTGACCTTGGGGTTGTATCATCCCAGCCTTCTACTTTACTTGTATTCAAGGATTTTTTAAAGGTGCTATCGCCTGGGTTGGGCTATGCCGACGCAAAGATAGTACTACCATTACAGAGTAATTAAAGTGTAATATTTCTAGCCCTAACCCCTCATAATAGTACAAATAATCCCCCCAATTCCTGTAAATTTTAGGTTTTTGGGGGGTCAAATGTTGCAGCAAAAAGTGAATTGATCTTAGTTAACAACCAATAGGTTAACTTTTTGGTTAAGAAAAGATTAAAGTTGTATTTATGTTGAAGGTTGCTCATGTAGTGGAATCATGATGATAAACTCCGCACCTTCTCCTGGTGCTGAAATACACTTGATTTTGCCGCCGTGCTTTTGGACAACAATTTGGTAGCTAATTGATAAACCCATACCCGTGCCTTTACCCACGGGTTTTGTAGTAAAGAAGGGGTCAAATAAGCGTTTGCGTACTTCTTCAGTCATGCCTGGGCCATTGTCGGCAAAGCTAATGATTACACGGTCTTCTTTGATAAGGGTACGAATGCGAATCTGAGGAGAAGTCATTTGTCCTTGGTCGTTTGTCCTTTGTTTAGAGTTATTTACTAATGACATAGGCGCTTCGCCTTCCCACAGGGTATGACTAGTGACAAATGACTCTTCTAAAACATCGATCGCATTTGCCAGCAAATTCATAAACACCTGATTCATCTGTCCAGCGTGACAGACTACTGGTGGTAGGTTGCCATAGTCTCGGATTACTTGGATTTCGGGATATCCTGGTTTGGCTTTCAGACGATTTTGCAGCAGCAGTAAGGTGCTATCAATACCTTCATGAAGATTTACTGCTTTCGTGCCGTCTTCATCAAGGCGAGAAAAATTGCGTAAAGATAGGACTATCTGCCGAATGCGTTCGGCTCCCATGTTCATAGAATCCAAAATTTTCGGCAAATCTTGCTTGAGAAAGTCTAAATCTATGTTGTAGATTTGTTCGTGAATATCTGGTGTTGGTGGGCAGTAACTCTGTTGATAAAGTTCTACCAAGTGCAATAAATCTTTAGTATATTCACGGGCGTGGCTAATATTGCCGTAGATAAAATTGACGGGATTATTGATTTCGTGGGCAATACCTGCAACCAATTGTCCCAAACTGGACATTTTTTCGGTTTGAATGAGTTGCGCTTGAGTGTGTTGAAGTTCTAGTAATGCTGCTTCTAGTTGTTGGGCTTTGTCTTGGGCTGTTTGAGCAGCAATACGACTTTGGGTGTAGAGTTTAGCTTGGTCAATGGCGATCGCTATTTGAACTGTAACTGCCTGTAGTAATTCTACTTCGTTGTCTAGCCAAGGCCGGAAGCCACCACAAGAACCACAGCTAAATGTGCCTATTTCGCCAGATTTGGTGTGTACAGGTAGCGACATAAAAGCAGTGAAACCAAAATCTTGCAAAAATAGCTGTGCAGTGCGCTCGCCTACAGTCTCAACATCATTAATGCGAATAATTTCCCTATTCAATGTTTTGGCTGCAATGAGTTTGATTTCTCCACTAGTTGCTTCTTGCTCGTCAAGCAGACAGGGTAAAAATGAACTTTTCGCTTCGTATACTTTCTCCCAGTAGGAAACTTCAGCGTCTTGCCGATACCAAAAGAAAGCGCAGCGATCAATCTGGAATAAGTCACGGATCTCCTGCACTGCGGTTTCCACAATGTAATTGAGATCCAAGGAAGCTCGAATCTGGTTAGAAAGACGATTGAGTAATGCTTCCCGTTGGGCACATTCGCTGAGTGCAACTTCTGCTTGTTTGCGATCGGTGGTGTCATAGCAAATACCAACGAAGTTTACAACATTACCATTAGTATCTCTAATAGCAGATGAGTTGCTTGTATGCCATCGCCAACTACCATTTTTGTGTTTTACTCGATATTCAATTGCGTCTTGCTTTTGGGTTGTTGTCGCAATTCTTTGGAAATAATCTACACAAATAGGTACATCGTCAGGATGTACAAAGGGAATAAAGGATTGGCTTTCAACTTCTGCAACCTCATGCCCAAGAATTTCAGTCCAGTTAGGAGAAACGTAAGAAAATATCCCTTCAAGGGTCAGTGCAAAAATAATGTTATTGGCATTTTCAATAATGGTGCGAAACTTGGTATCGCTTTCTATTAATGCTGCTTGTACTTTGTCGCTGGTGTCGCGGACTAGAACTATGATTTGCTGGTCTGGTAACGGCAATAACTTAGCTTCAAAATTATTATTCCCTTGTGGGAGCGGTAAGGTATATTCAAAACTGACTGAAGATTGAGTTTCTAGTACTTGAGTTATTGCTTGCTGAAAGCGATCGCAGATAGCAGTCGGTAGGCATTCTCGCAAACTCTTGCCCTGAAAATCTCCTGTTAAAATATATGGGTTCTCCATCTTTCCTGGTTTGTAATCCAGAATACTTCCATCAGCATCGATACGAAAGTACAAATCAGGAAGCACTTGCAAAATTGCTGTAAATTCTGATGTTTTTTGGCGTAACTGTGATTCAACTACTTGGCGTTTTGCAGTTTCGGCTTGTAGTTGCTTTTGTGCTTTTTTTAATTCTGCCGCCTGTTTTTGTTCTGTTAATTTGCAAAGACGATGAGATGAATTTATAGATGCCGAGCAGTTTTCTCTCAGGGTAGGTCGCACTTCTGTTACATCCACACAATAACCGATGTAACCCACAAACCTGCCATCTGCTGAAAATCGTGGCGCAGCTGTATCTAAAATCCAGCGATATTTGCCATCAGACCGACACAGGCGATATTGCCTTTGGAAAGAATTATACGTTGCAAATGCTTTTAAGTATATATTCTTACATTGTTGTCTATCTTCTGGATGGACGCTACAAGCCCAGATATGGCTTATCTCTTCTCCTCGAGCAGATGCAGGCCCGCCTTTTGTTAGATGGGTTCCAGTAAATTCCAGCCAATTTGAATTTAAGTAGCAATAAAGTGCATTGCATCCAGCCATCCAAATCATCAGAGGAGAAGTGTCTGCCTGCTGGTAAAATACTTTTTCATCCTGTTGTATTACTTCCTCTTGAACCATGATTTGGTTAATGTAGCTCTGCACCTTTTTAGAAAACACTTTTGCCTGCCTGCTCTGCATAAATTATTAAAGTAATATGTCTGAAAATAGAATTTGTTAATAAAGGGATATCATCTTGATTGCGGCCTGTTATTTTATCTTAATACTTTATTTATTTTTATATCTCCAACAATTGCTTTTCTCTTGTAAATAAATGAAAAAAATGCTGAAGTTATCGTTAAGATTAACTTCATGATTTTTGGTGAAATTTAAAATAATCATTTGTCAGGAAAATTATTTAACTATGTTTCTTCTTAAAGTTACCTTGAAATTCATCTAAGCTATGTAATCACATAGCTAAAAACCTTATTTAGCTTCATAAAAACTATATGAGTCGCTATGAGGCAATTACATCTTTATCAGAAATTCATAATAATCGGTAATTTCATATCAAATAAATATTGATTTTTTATCAAGAAGAATTCAGCATAAATTAGAGTCTTGAAGACTATACAGACAAAAGCGACCTCCGTAGATTTGAAATTTTTGATTTTTTATATCTTCCGTGTAAGTAAACTTTATTTGTGTAGTAGCGGATTATATTCACCTAATGTTTTTCAGGGATTCTCTTAAAATCACTGGTCTAAAAGGATTTAATGTCCACATCCATACTAAGCAATTTCTAATCATTTCGTGTATAAAAATCTACTTATTTTATTCTGTTTTCTGGATTCTGACTTCTGAATTCCTTTTCAACTTTCCCTGAAAAACCCGATTTTTCAAAATTGTCTTGACCGTTCAAAATGCTTCATTCCAAAATCGCAAATTAAATGAGAGAGATGCTAAATGTGATATCAACACGTTGCAACAATGGCTAGCTATCGTATTTTATATGTTATAAAGCTCACAGAAATTCATGTTAGGCGGGAACTACTTTATGGAACCAGATAAACTGGGCCGTTTTAAGGAGTACGGCGAATTCATCCTCCGAAAGATAGATTCTGTGCCCCAGCACCCTTCAAAACAAGAAGATTGGGTTCCAGCTAGTCTTGATGACTGTCTCCTGCGTTTGCGGTCAGCTGCCCAGAAAACTGTAGACCTTGCAACTTCACCTGTCAAAATTGGGGTGATGGGGGAATTCAGTAGTGGAAAAACTTTACTTTTAGGCAGTCTAATTGGATATGCAGATGCTTTACCAGTCAGTGAAAACCCCACTACAGGTAATGTTACCGCAATACACATCATCCCGCAAGACGACTTTGCAACTACCCAATTAAGTAATTTCACTGTAGAGTATCTTTCTCACGAAGGGGTACATGAGTGTCTACGCTTCATGCTAGGGGAAGCCCATAAACGCACGACAGCAGCAGGACTTCCTCCGATACCAGTATCAAAACTCAACTCTGGTAAAGATATTATTAGCTGGTGTGAGGAGGCTTGGAATAGTAGCAACAATTTAGAGCTACGTTATTTACTCCGGGAGTTGGTATTATTCCTGCGGGCTTATCAAGCTTATGGGGAAGTGATGTGTGGTGGGCACTACCAGATTGATGCTACCACCGCCCGTGAGGGACTACAACTGATCGAACAGCCAATGGCAATCCAAAATCTGAAATTTGAGGATTTACCGCCAGCGCATATCCGATTACCAAGTCCACCCCAGAGGCTACCAACAAAGTTATTGCAGAATAGCTTTCCACTCATCCGTCGCGTAGATATCGATGTGAAAATCTCACGGGAAATTTGGGATTTTACAGGTGCAGCTAAATTTATTCTGATTGACTTTCCAGGATTGGGAGCTGCTAATTCGGGAGCTAGGGATACCTTTTTGTCACTGCGGGAACTGGCAGAAGTACAAACAATTTTGGTATTGCTAAATGGTAAATCTCCCGGTAGCGATCGCGCCAATAAAATTTTCACTATGATGCAGCAGCAGCGTCCAGGACAAGACCTGAAAGATTTAATTCTTGTAGGTGTAGGTCGCTTCGATCAACTCCCCCTAGACAGTGAAGGTGGCGAAAGAGAACTTGACCATTTGATTGAAGATAGCCATTTAAAAGAGGAAACCGTTTTCCAAAAACTCAAAGTTCTGCAAACTACCATTGATGGTGCAGAAGCTTTTACAACCCAAAAAGACCGGATCGTTTTACTGTCGCCACTGTTGGGACTAGCTGAATTAGCAAAACGTTCTACTACAGTCAAAGCAGGCTCACCAGATTTTTTGGCTAACTTGGACTATCCTGATTACCTAGATCGGTCTAAACGCCTACAAGATAAATGGGAGCTATTAAGTGAACGGCTGTTAGAGACAGATCCCCGCAGTAATTTAGGCAAACAGCTAGGTTACTTTGGTCAAGATGGGGGACTTAGTAAGCTACGGGAATTGATTCAAACCCACGTAGCGACTCATGGTTTGAAGCAACTGTATGAAGATACTCGCAGAGCAGCTGATGTTGTGAGCCAGCAACAAGATCACTTGAAGGACATCATAGATGAAATTCACGAGCAAGGCATCCCCACAGGAGACAGTCCCGCCTTTATCGAGTTGCGCTTTGTCGTCGAAAGCTTAGATAAAATCTACAGGAATTTTCAAAAAGATTTAGGGACAGAACCACTTAAAGATCGGCGCGGTGTTGTCGTCAGCGATGTAGTTAAAGACGAACTCACTTTTAGAATCCTCAATTGGAACCAGTGGACTTTACTCTTCAACAAAGCCAACAATGGAGCGATCGCTCTGGCAGAATCTAAAGGTGCAGCCGGAAAATTATTTGATCGAGGAAACCGTGTAAATACTTCCCTTCCAACTAAAAGCGATGATTTTTATCCAGTATTTGAGAAAACCGTTAAAGAAGTAGAAGATTTTGCCCGCGATCGCATTCATCAAGCAGTGGTAGATTTGTTGAATCAATTGTCAAATTATGTCGCCCCAGAACGCGAACAATTGCAGGTATTTTTCCATCCAGATATGGAACAACAAATTGAAGAAAAATTTGGTTTTGAAGATGCCGATCTCTTTTACAAATTATTACTAGGATGCGATCCTAACGAATGGAAAGAAGCAATCATCTCGGAAATCAGTAGTAAAGATAAAACAGTTGCACCTGAAACCATCTTTCCTCTAGCGCGTCAAGACGAGAAACACAACGTTGGTCAAATCTTTGACTGGGCACCAGAAAAAAGCCAAGGTTTATCTAGATCGAGCAATCACCAACTTTTAGTACTGCGGCTGCGAGATGAAATCACTGCTAGCGCTAGTCTTCATCTTGTACAGTATGTTAGCGAAGTTAATCAGCAAATTAATTCAGAAATAGCAGGCATTTTGGATCAAATTATTCCTAGTTTGCAAAACCTTTCAAAAAAAGAAACTTTGCTGAGATATTTGGCGGCTGGGGACTTACCACCTGAGATAGCGATTCCTACTTGGTTGCAGATTATTTCAGAACTTGCTGCTGTTTCTTACTTAGATGATTTGAGATAAGCTAACTCAGAGCCTACGCCCTTTCATATAAAAGCGTAGCCCGACGTAGATATAGCGCCAAATAAAAAAGCCAGTGCTAAAGAGAATCAATGGTACAAGACCAAAGATTCTCTAAATTCGTAATTTTATAATACAACATTACAATTTTTAGCCAGCTATAAAACAAACAACAGAAAGTGATACTATAATGAACCCTTTTCAACTCAACAAATATAGCGAACAAGAACCAAGCGAGAAACAACAAAAAAGATTTCCAGGATGGTTTGCTTTAGATTTTGGCACATCGAACTCTACAGTTACACTATTCGATCCCATTGAAGTGCCGATCGCAGAAATTCTACCAAAAGAACAAGAAATGCGGTTGCGCGATCGCTTATCACAATGGCTGAGTTCTCCCGCTTCAGTCGCTTTACCAGATGTCAGTGATGATGATTGGGCAAAGTTCATCACAGAAATTAGCAAAAACCTGGAGATAGATCCAAGAAAGTTGAGTGAAGTATTTGAAAGTGACAATAAAGAGCGATTTTTGGAAGCAATTCGCCAAATTGAGCTTTCTTTAGGAAATAGCGAGAGGTTTCGCCGTGCTGTCAGCAAAAAACTTTACCAAATTTATCATGAGGTATTCCGCGTCCCTACCCTAGAGTCGCAAAATTTGATCCCAGTTGTGCTGGATATCGATCGCCGCGATACGGAAATTCCCAGCGAGTTGGAAATTTCGCAGTTAGGGGACTTAAAACTGCGGATGGGTAGGGAAGCTAGAGATAACCGCAAAAAAGCGATCGCTCAAGGTACAAGCGGTTCTCTAAAGGAAATTATCAGCAGGTTTCACCATTCACCCAAGCGCTATTTTGGTCAGGAGCGATCGTTTTCGGTTATTTTGGATGGTAAAGAAGAAATAATTACCGCAAATCAACTGATTCAATCTGCTTGGGCGCATTTAATCGAGTTAACTGAAGATTACCGCCAACGCGCCCAACGTAGATTTTCAGAAGGAACTTTTTTGACAGCAGTTGTTACCTACCCCACCGTCGCCCCACCAGTTGTTCGCAAGGAAGTTAAGGAATTTGTTGAGCAATTGGGGATCGATGATGTCCAAACTGCTTATGATGAAGCCGTTTCTGTGGCAATATTCTTTTTGTGGCGAGAATTTGGCGGTAATCTGAATATTGGCATCGAATCATTCAAAACTCGTTGCCGTCAAGTAGGAAATAAATGGTCACAAAATGTCCTCGTTTTGGATATCGGCGGCGGAACCACAGACTTAGCTTTAATTGAACTGACTTTAGAAGATAAAACCCCTACTTTTGCTGATTATGAAGACCGGGGTTTAGGAGGACGTTACTATAAACTCACCCCCAAATTATTAGGTTCATCTGGTCATTTACAGTTAGGTGGTGAGTTAATCACGCTGCGGATTTTTAGATTATTAAAAGTTGCGATCGCAGACTTCTTGTTGACAGCAGTAACAACAGGTGATATTGAAAGCGAAAAGCTAGAAGATTTAATTAGCTCTGAATTAAACGAACGATTTTTAGAACAAGGTAAATTCAAAAGTGGTAGTCTTTTAAAATGTCTAGATAAAGAGAATCCAGAAGGTGATATTGCTTACAAAGATGCCCTAGATACTGCCGAGAAAATATTACCCACTCGTTGGCAACAAACACCCCAACGCCTGCAATCCTTTTATATCCTCTGGGATCATGCAGAGGCAGCTAAACTTAAACTTGGGCAAAAAGCACCAGCAGATAATTCTCTATTAACCTTCACACTTTCTGAACAACAAATTTCCGAACTGCTCACTCAAAGCGCCGTCAAATTGCAAGTCAAAGAGCCAAATAGCATCTGCGTTACTCTAGATAACCACCAGTTTGAACGAGCCACCGTTTCAGGAATTAAGGAAGCGATTGGTATTGCTAAAGGATTGATGGAAAGTCGCTTACGTCCTGATGATCTCACCAAAGATTCTTGGAATTCCCAAAAAGTTGATTGGTTAATTTTGTCTGGAAAAACTTGTAATTTAGACATAGTGCAGCGCCAAATCTACCAAGAATTTAGTAAATCTCCATATTTTGTGTGGAATCCAGAACGAATTACCTTTGTGTTGGAATTTACCAAATTAGCTACCTCTGCCGGTGCTTGCTATGCCGAAAAACTACGAAGATTGAGATTCGATCCAGAAGAGTCTAAAAGCTTGCTGCGTAAGGGAGCCAATCAACTAGAAATTGATGTCAAAAACCTGTTTTATTATTTGCCTTGCAACTTCAAACGCAAAACCCAAAGTAACGATTTACTAACCATATTTAAAGCTGGACAAGAACTCTATCAACTCGCACCTTGGGAAAGTGTCGCCAAGGTTCGTACTGCATGGCAAGGAATCCAATTAACTAATATTATTTACCGTCAAGACTACGAAGATGGAGATTTACGACTATGGGGTAGCTTTGACGGCAAAAACCTCATGAATAAACTGGGAATGCAAGAAGCCGAGTTTCTGAAAAAAATTAAAGTCCAGTTTGAAATTGACCAAACCCTTGAATTTAATGTGTTGCTTTGTCAGGGAAATCCTCATTATTTAATTGATATCCCTGGCATTGATTTGGAATCGGTTGTTTCAGAAACATCACCGTTATTTGCTGATGGTAAATTAAACTGGAATATTGCCGTTGAGGGTTTAAATAAAGATTTAAATGATGGTGATATTGCCGTCAATGTTATTGAGTCGGCAACTGTCGATCAACCAGATGCTTATCATCTTGTCTTTGAAGTAGGAAATGATGGTAGTAAGTTGTTCCAAAAATTTCACTATCTGCGCGATGGTGTGACGGAACCAGGAATTGGGTTAATTAGTAATCCTTTACCTCCCTTCCCACAAACAGGCCAACACACCTTCTATATTTATCAAACAGATGCGGAAACCAACAGCAAAAAATGGATACGAATTGGCGCACTCAGCAAGCCAGATGTGACAACAGATTACCCTTGCCAATATCGTGTAACTCTAGACGATCAAGGTATCCTACGGATGCACGCTGGTGAAGTACCTTACTGGACATCAAACAGTCAGGAATGCCTAAAAGAAGAGGGATGTATTTATATTGCTGAATTAGAATTGCAACCCAATGAAGTTGATAAAGAACGCGATCCATTTTGCGGTATACATTAACTCTTGCATTAAACCTTTGCGTTCCTCTACGTTGAAAAAATTAAGATTTTTAAACGCAGAGGGGCGCGGAGTAAACGCAAAGGTACGCAGAGGTTTGCCAAGTTTAATTCGCTATAAAAATATTTGGAGGTGAGATTCATGCAGCACTTGCGTCAATTATTAGAGATAGAAAACTCACAGTTAGCCCAGTTACTGCGGTTTAGTTTGTATGGACTAGAGGCGACTTTAAATCAGGCTCGCACAGAATTACCACTAGATCCAGGATCTAAAATATGCGATGAGGTGCTGCAAGAACTTCATAACCTGTTGGAACCTGTACCCCCACAGCAAAATACTGGTTGGGAAGATGCGCCAGATGATTTAAAACTAAGTCACCTGCGGGAAGTTTTTGATTCTGACTCAGAACTTAATTATTATCTGGGTAATTCCCAACTGCAAAGCACAACGGATTCTGATTTATGGAATGAGATTCAACGCAAGCTGCTGCGAGTACCAGAAGATTTAGCTGCAACTTGGCGATCGCGCACTTTAGATTTAGCTCAAGAAGTTGGTGCGATCGCAGATAATTCTAACCTCTATCAACTTCCCTTTATCCGCGACGAAATTATCTACCCTGGCCTTAGTGGTACTGTTCAAACTCAGGGATTGACCTTGTATCAGCAGGCACTCTCAACTTCTAAAATTCCCCAAGGTAATGTATCCGATTTACCAGCAGCATTCCTATTTTTATATATGAATTTTATTGAAATAGACCCCGATTTACATCATGCTTTAAAGAGCGTTTTTAGCTTCGATGTCATTTCCTTGCACTCCAAAGCAGAACAGCGCGATCAATATATTGATGCTTTAAGCGATCGCTTCCAACGCACCCAAAAAGCTGAGAAAAACACTGATCCCCTGTCAATTCTTCGTGCTTGGATTGACATGGATGAAGCAATACATTCCTTAGTATTCGTACCACCGGCTGAACGCTATTCTTGGTGGGGGAAGCTACAACATGAATCACGGCGCATCCTGAAGAAAGTTGTTGATGAGGCAATTAATGCAGGTAATGAAGTGCGAATTCGCCAATTATCAGGGCTTTATGCAGATATCTGTGCTTCATCCAAAGATGATTTACAACTAGACTGTGGTGGTATTCCTGGCGAAGTCTTAACTTGTCTGCGAGTATATGCGCGAATTAATCAGGAAGAATCCCCAGGTCGTGTAATATTTCGCTCATCACGGTAAGAGAATTTCCTTATAAAGGAAAGGCAGACAATTTTATGAATCGCTGCCTTTCCCGATCATCTAATGAAGCTATAAAAACCTTTAAATCTATAGAATGCCCCAGAAGTGTAAAATCCCTTGACCAGAAAACACTTCAAGCGCAACAGCAGATAAAAAACCAATCATTGCAAAACGACCGTTCCAGTTTTCGCTCTGAGGAGTGAAGCCCCAGCGCAAAGCATTGGGATCTTGTGAAACTGAAGGCGTAGTCTTTTTAACGTCTGCCATAAATAATACTCCGAGCTTTTATGTTGTAACAGGTATAACTGCCTGTAAAGTAATGTAACAGATTTTTAAGAGAATGCAACATAAACTCGATATAAAATTCAGTAATATATATTACGGGTGCGTAATTTTGTGTTAGTAGATTTGCGATCGCCTACGGTGGCAAGCTACGCACCAACAGCCAATTAACTATGACTCACTACCGGGAAAAAATATAGGTAAGACAAACGCTGTCAGAATTCCACCCAGCACAATAACCTCAATAATTCTGAGGTAAAAATTGTTTTGCATAAAATTATTCATTCCCGCACCAAAGTTAGTTTGTAAGCTAGTCAACCAAGCACGGAAACGACTAGACCATTTATCAGGGCTATCTTCTGGGCGAAACTTCCATGAAAACATTGAAAGTAACAACGGCGCACCACCGACCTTGGTAGACATCAAAACATGAATCGCCACACAGCCAACCATCACAACCCAGCCACTAAGGTGAAGGGAGTACCAAATATGATCTAGCTGCCCTGCTGGAAGCCATTCTTCCTTCATCATCCTGCCAGAGTTCACAACCAAAATAGCGGCGATGAGCATGAGAGTATTTGATAGACGTTGCAAGCTAACCCACCAAATCGGCTTGCCAACCTGGGTTAGTTGCTGCAATGAATCAGATTGAAGCAAACGCTTTTGTCCAGCATGAAAGCTATAGAGGGCAAAAGCAGGGAGAATAAGCAAGAAAAATAATGCAAAAGTGCCGTGAATACCCTGAATATCCCCAATTTGAGGAAATGGTATTTTACCAAATCGGCGATCGTAAGTGTTGTAAACCAAAAATCCAGTAACAATTGCTGCAATAACTAAAATTCCACTCGCGCCGTGAAGAATTCGCAACAACAAAGGTTGATAAGGTGCAGAACGGGGCATAAAATGAGCCTTGGTAGCTTACTTCAGAAAATTGTAACCATTCAGGAAGAAATTAACTCTTGCTTGGTTATTTCTATGCTTTAATAGCCAATGCTGAACTAAACTATGGCAAAGAGAAATATTAAGAAAAATTTGAATATATGGCAGAAGTTCTCCATTTTACAGAATTTATCAAAGGAGTAACCTATAAAACTTACTTGGATGATAATTTAAGCAGGATTAGTTTAGATGTATTTGATGTCAATAAAGAAAGGGGTTATGGATTAATCAAGTCACCTACAACTGAAATTGCTTATTCAAAATGGGTATCTCCTAAGAGAAGCAAAAGTTATCCATTTGCTAGAATTTATAATACATATAATTCATCGAAAAAAATAACTATTATCCCGGTGATTAAAGATGAGGGCAAAGATGGCGATATAGATAAGATTCAATACTCCACAATTTCTTGGATGAATTTGCTTAATATCTATATAGTACTTGCTTATTACGAAACAGCAAAAAAAAGTACTAAAAAGAGCCACTTTAATAAAAATAGGTTGAGTAATCAGAAATTTGCTAATGATTTTGTTAAATTTCAAATTAGTGAAATATTAGCATATCACCAAAGCGCACTGCATTGGAACAAGAATCTATTTGAAGAAAGATTTACACAAACTTTTGAAAAAGCTCTAGATTCTTATGATTCTATTTCTAATAGAACTGGAGTAATAACTCACTCACGAGAAGGCTCAGATAAATATTTATATAAAATCAGAGAACAGTTTGATGAATTTAAGAATATTTCTCTTAAAGGTTCTCAAAGAGCTAGTAAGAGAGAAGCGTTGACTTCTCATAAGCTAGAATATTTAGCGGATGGATTAAAAGCAACTTTTAGTATTGAAAACTATCTTGGCGGAATTTACTATTTGACTCCTGATGAGATAATATTTGAGAACAACATGTATGTTATACAAGAGTCAAAAAATACTTCAACAGGATCTTTGCCAAAGCTCCCTGATATTAAAGATGGTTTATTCAAGCTAATTTTATTTTCTAATTTAGATTCTTTAATATTGAACGATAAGCCAGTATTATTTATTACCAAACTAAAGCTTACGGGCAAAAACGTTGTTGGTTCTATTGTTTTTCCAGATGCATCTATAGAAGACCTAGAATACTTTTTAGAAGTTAATATTAAAATTTTTAATACAAATCAAAAAGCAATTATAAAAAAATTGGCTTTAGAAGCTCAAAACAATCATAAACTTAAAATAGAAGTATCCAGTAATTTTTAAACATTATAATCTTGGTTATGATTAAAAGCCCTCTCCGATATCCTGGTGGGAAGTCAAAAGCAATAAATCAGATAGCTGAATACTTACCAGAGAGCTTTTCAGAATTTCGAGAGCCTTTTGTAGGCGGTGGTTCTGTATTTATTTATTTAAGACAAAAGTTTCCTCATATCAAGATTTGGATTAACGATTTAAACCGCGAACTCTTTTTATTCTGGAAGTTTGCCCAATCTGATATAGCTCAGTTAGTTAAAGAAATTCGAAATATTAAAATCAAATATACAGATGGCAAATTACTCTTTAGAGATTTAACTAGTGTAGATGTCAATAATTTACCTGATTTAGAAAGAGCAGTTCGCTTTTTCGTACTCAATAGAATTACTTTTTCAGGAACTGTAGAATCAGGCGGTTTTTCTGAACAAGCTTTCCATAAAAGATTTACTGATTCTTCAATAGAACGGCTAGAAAAGTTAGAAAATATTTTATCAGAAAATGTCCAAATTACTAATTTGGATTACAGCCACCTATTAAAGCCAGAAGGGGAAGATGTATTTTTATTTTTAGATCCACCATATTTTAGCGCTAAAAAATCAAAGCTATATGGTAAAGATGGTAACTTGCACACATATTTTGAGGATCAGAGATTTGCTGAACTTTTGCAACAATGTCATCATCGCTGGCTAATTACCTATGACAACTCAACGCAAATTCTAGAAAATTTCCAATGGGCTAATATTGCAGAATGGGAATTACAGTATGGCATGAATAACTATAAACAGAGTGGTGCAGCCAAAGGAAAAGAATTATTCATTACTAACTACGAAGTTAAACTTTATTTGGATAAAAAAGCAAAAAATCAGAAACTTGTTAATCCAGATTTGCAGTTGAGCCTTGATATTTCAACCTAACTTTAATAGCAACCAATTTTCCGGTAGTATAGCTCCCATACCCTTCAACCTAGCTACACCTACCAAACTACAAACCTTAGCTATGACAACTTTTCCAATCCCTGCTCAAGAATCGTCTGTTAGCTGGTATATGTTACTGCAACAATTAATAGATGGCCAATCCTTGTCTCGTACTCAAGCTGCTGAATTGATGCAAGGTTGGCTCAGTGAAGCGGTTCCCCCAGAGTTATCAGGCGCTATTTTAACAGCGCTGAACTTTAGAGGGATTTCTGCTGATGAGTTGACTGGTATGGCTGAAGTCTTACAATCTCAATCTTCTCCACTCAACACTCAGAAATCAGCACTTAGCACTGTAATAGATACCTGTGGAACTGGTGGAGATGGTTCATCAACCTTTAATATTTCTACAGCAGTTGCATTTGTAGCCGCAGCATCTGGTGTACCCGTTGCTAAACACGGCAATCGTTCAGCTTCAAGTCTCACGGGGAGCGCAGATGTTTTGGAAGCCTTGGGTGTAAACTTGAGCGCATCCAGTGACAAGGTGCAAGCCGCACTACAAGAGGTGGGGATCACTTTCTTATTTGCACCTGGTTGGCATCCAGCACTGAAAGCAGTTGCACAATTGCGGCGGACTCTCAGGGTACGAACGGTGTTTAATTTGCTGGGGCCATTAGTAAATCCTTTGCGTCCCAATGGGCAGGTGGTGGGGTTATTTACTCCCAAACTTTTGGCGACTGTTGCTCAAGCATTAAACAATTTGGGCAAGGAAAAAGCGATTGTTTTGCACGGGCGAGAAAAACTTGATGAAGCGGGGTTAGGAGATGAAACAGACTTGGCAGTTTTATCAGATGGAGAAGTGCAGGTAACTACCATTAATCCCCTAGATTTGGATCTAACGCCTGCTCCCATAGGTATGCTTCGGGGTGGGGATGTCCAAGAAAATGCGGTAATTCTCAAGGCTGTACTCCAAGGTAAGGGAACTCAGGCGCAACAAGATGCTGTTGCGTTGAATGCGTCGTTGGCGTTGCAAGTAGCAGGTTCGATCGCACTTCTGGATCACGCCCAAGGGATTAAAATCGCTAAGGATATCCTACAAAGCGGGGCAGCTTGGACGAAGTTGGAGCAGTTAGTTGAGTTTCTGGGGAATTGATTTGCGATCGCGATTGCGGACGAAATTCTACGACATTACGTTTGATGGTGACATCGTAGTTGCCAAAAAAGTCATGGCCTAAAAGTCCAGTTTCTAGTTCCGCACCTGCGATCGCTACTGGGATTTTATTCACTATTACCCCACCAACGGCCATCGAATTAACATAACCCACAGGAAATTCTACCGCTCTGGAACTCGCGGTATTTGCCTTGGCTCTCCCTACTGTCACGATTCCCAAAGCATTGGCCATCTGTTGGGTGATGACAGTGCCACTGGCTCCTGTGTCTACAATCATCTCAAATTGTCGCTGTCCATTGAAAGTGACTTCGACAATTGGCGTTCCACCAATTCGCCTTTTAATCGGGGCTGTAAATACTTCCTGATCTGGAATTACTACTGCTGATGAGGGCAAACCTGGCTCTATTGGTAACGGTTTTGTTTCTTGTGGAGGCGAGGTATACTTTGGTGTAATTGTTGCTTGGGGAACCACAACCACTATCCTCTTCGGTTCGGCAAGACGCACAGGGCGAGGAGTAGCTTGTTTTTGGGCATATTTAATTTGGCGGCGATATTCAGTAATTTTGGTTTGAGCGATCACAAATTCTGGGCTTTGTCGCCGGACTCTTTGCATCAGCGCGATCGCATCCTGGTACTGATTCGCCACCAAAATCCAATCACCTGGAGATTGAGCAGAACGGCTGATACTCCAAGCGCCAACCGCTTTGTCTAGCCCCTGTTCAAAAATACTGGGTTCACTTTCAGACGGCTCTAGCGGCTGTATTTCTGGGGTAAATGCTGGTGTTCGTGGTTTGACGGCAGGCTGTGCTGATGCCAGATCCCCAGGCGCGGGTTGCTCATTGCCACCAGTCGCAGTGTTCTGTTTGTCTTCACTACAGGCAACACACAAAACCGCTAGAGCGCTTGATAAAAAAATTAGGGTTGCACGGGATAAAAAAGACTGAAGCATAATTAATTTTAACTGCCCAAGCTTTGCCAAATCCACTGCCGCTACTTTAATTCCTTTTTAATTTTAATTAACGATCCTAAAAACTCCCAACTGCCCAACTCATGGGATAATTAACAATCGCAGTATTGGGGAATGGAGACTAGAGACTGGGGACTAGGTGGGGAAGAGTTTTCCCAATCCCCAATTCCCAATTCCCAATTCCCAATTCTCAATTCCCAATTCCCCAACTTACTATGCCCCTGACTGACGCAATACCTGCTTTACTTGTCCTGGCAGATGGAACCACTTATCGCGGTTGGTCTTTCGGTGCTACAGGAACCGCGATCGGAGAAGTGGTGTTCAACACTGGCATGACCGGCTACCAAGAAGTACTGACTGACCCTAGTTACTGCGGTCAGATTGTCATTTTTACCTATCCTGAATTAGGCAATACTGGTATTAATCTTGAAGATGAGGAATCAGATGGTCCTCAAGTGCGGGGTGCGATCGCCCGAAATATTTGTCAACGACCAAGTAACTGGCGATCGACACAATCCTTACCAGACTACCTCAAACAAAATCAAGTACCAGGGATCTACGGCATCGATACCCGCGCCCTCACCCGCAAAATTCGGATGTTTGGAGCCATGAACGGTGGCATTTCCACAACCATTCTCGATGAGGCGGAATTACTAGAACAGGTACAGGCGGCTCCCAACATGGCGGGATTGAATCTGGTTCGGGAAGTCACCACCCCAACGGCTTATGAATGGTCTGATCCCACAATTCCAGCTTGGGAATTCAACTGTGAGGCTGCGGAAAATCTTGGAGAAGCCTTTATCGTTGTTGCCCTTGACTTTGGCGTAAAACGCAACATTTTGCGTCGTTTAGTAAGTTATGGTTGTCGGGTAATTGTTGTGCCTGCTGATACGCCACCAGAAAAAATCCTCAATTACAATCCAGATGGTGTGTTTCTTTCTAATGGGCCGGGCGACCCGGCTGCCGTCACTGGAGGGATTGCAACTGCCAAAGCGCTCCTCTTAAGTCAAAAACCCATTTTTGGTATTTGTATGGGGCATCAAATTTTAGGTCATGCATTAGGGGCAGGAACTTATAAACTCAAATTTGGTCATCGTGGTTTAAATCAGCCTGCGGGTTTACAACAACGGGTAGAAATTACCAGCCAAAACCATAGTTTTGCTATTGACCCAGATTCTTTACCTACCGCAGTTGTGGAAATCAGCCATCTAAA
The DNA here is from genome assembly GCF_015206895.1 of Nostoc sp. LEGE 12450. Classification (GTDB taxonomy): domain Bacteria; phylum Cyanobacteriota; class Cyanobacteriia; order Cyanobacteriales; family Nostocaceae; genus Nostoc. Next base: position 59,493 of record NZ_JADEXU010000023.1, read on the forward strand.
CTTAAACGATCGCACCATTGCCGGGGTACGTCACAAATCTCTACCTGTATTCTCTGTACAATATCACCCAGAAGCCAGCCCTGGCCCACACGATGCTGATTACTTGTTTGAGCAATTTGTTCAAGCTATGCAAGCAGCACGTCAAGCCGCAACAGCCGAGGTTAAGTAAAAATAGGGAATGGGTACAAGCTAGGGACTAAGAAAAAGTTTTTCAATGCCCAATGCCCAATGCCCAATGCCCCAAAAGATTGTAGACAACTTGCTCAAAAACCATCTATACTTGAGCGTTCACTTTAACTCATGAGGAGGGAATTATTGCTGAGCCACTGAATCTAACCGTTAGCCTGAGGGGTACTCGTGAAGTCCGGGATAACTGCCAGCTATTCCGCCTCACAGGTTTGTTAGATGCCTTTTCTGAACCCACATTTCGCAAAGTGCTTGGCAGCAAGATTGAAGAGGGCCCTAAGCACATTATTTTGGATCTCTCACAAATCGATTTTATTGATAGCTCTGGCTTGGGCGCTTTAGTGCAGCTAGCCAAGCAGGCTCAAACTGCTGAAGGCACTTTGCAAATTGTCACGAATGCCCGCGTAACTCAAACGGTCAAGCTTGTTCGTCTAGAGAAGTTTCTCTCCCTGCAAAAATCAGTTGAAGAAGCTCTAGATAACGTCAAGTAGTCTTGATTGCTTGAACCGAGAGACTAATTCAGCTATCCAGATTCAACATCGGGTAGCTTAATTTTTAAAACTTCTGGCAGCAAACCTCTCTCCTTGTGGGAGAGGCAAAAAGCCAGTTGCGCTATTATGTTTAAAGTAGAGCAATCAAAAAAATATGTATACCAAGTGATTGCAGTGTAATCGCTTACTAGAATATCCGGTTAAATAACCAAGTCTGAAAAAGTTGTAAAAAATACAAATTTAGCAGATTTGTCTATAGATAAACTTGACTTGATACTGTATAGTTAAAAATTGTCACTTACTAAGTAAGCATAGCAATGCTATCTGGTAACGGGGTTCTATTTGATGTTCAGATTTTACCCTATCTTAGAGACAGACTACAAGAAGTAGGCGAAATTTGGTTTACAGGCGTTGACATCAGGGTGATTTTAAATGCCAACTCTCAATCAAAAAGATGAAATTAAGAAGTAATTTTGATAGTATTGATTATGCTAAGTATACTATCATGGCATACTTCAGAAAAATCAGTCTTTGCGAAGAATGCCTTCCTAATCTAGCCCGTCAAGGAATGATTTATTTGTGAAGTCACAGGAGGAAGAGCTATTAGATGGACAAGATAAAACTCCCAAGCAGAGTTTATCTTGGACTGAAGCACTCTTGGCAACCACAGGGCCATTCCAACAGATTTCCCTCTCACAAGTGCAACAAATTTCTCCTACTGCTTTAGCATATTTGGGGGATGCAATTTATGAGTTGTATGTTAGAATGTTCTATCTGCTGCCATTGCAGCGGTCGGGAATTTACCATAGTCTGGTAGTGGAGCAGGTAAGAGCAGAAACACAAGCGCTACATTTGCGATCGCTAACTCCTCATCTGAGGGACACCGAATTAGAAATTGTCCGACGGGGTAGAAACGCCGCGACAGGCCGCCCTAAGCGACTTAATCCCGAAATTTATCAACAGGCAACTAGTCTAGAAACCCTAATAGGCTATTTATATCTCACCGATTACCAGCGTCTAACCGAACTGTTGCAAATGCTTCATGTAGAAAAAGGGTGAAAACTCAATTTCACAACAATAGGTACAGCAGTAGATTAGGTTCCAGAAATTACGGTAATCGGTATGTTCAACCATAAGCTATATCCATAAATCAAATGCAGAATAAACCTAGAAAAATCATCAGCACTAACACTTCTACTGGCGAACCCAATCGTGGTAAACCTATAAAAATTAAGGGTAAGCGTGTTGTTAGTAATCCGACTCGCAATCCCCGAAAAATAGATAGTAACCCCATTTCTGCGGCGAATCAGACTCGTAATCCTCGAAAAATAGATAGTAACCCCATTTCTGCGGCAAATCCGACTCGTAATCCTCGAAAAATAGATAGTAACCCTATTTCTGCGGAAAATCCCACTCGCAATCCCCGGAAATTCGATAGCAGCTCTATTTCTGGCAATTTCCGACAACGAAATAGCAACTTCTCTCAGTCGCCTGTATCTACACAACCAATAGAAGAAGATAACGATCTCATCTACGGTCGTCATCCAGTATTGAGTGCGTTGCAAAAACAGCGCAATCTTAACCGCATCTGGATTACGACCCGTCTGCGCTACGATCCCAGCTTTCACCATTTTCTGCTGCAAGCTAAAGAAAATGGCACCGTTATTGATGAAGTTGAGCCCAAGCGCTTAGACTATCTCACCAATGGGGCTAATCATCAAGGTGTGGCTGCACAAACTGCTCCCTACGGCTATATCGAATTAGCCGATCTCATTGAACAGTCTAAATCTGTAACCGATCCCGTTATTGTAGTCGCTGACGGAATTACTGATCCCCACAACTTAGGAGCAATTATTCGCACCGCCGAAGCAATAGGCGCTCAAGGATTGGTAATTCCCCAAAGACGGGCATCTGGGATCACTTCCACTGTTATGAAAGTAGCAGCAGGCGCTTTAGAAAACTTTACTGTATCTAGAGTTGTTAACCTCAGCCGCGCCTTAGAAGAATTAAAAGAAGCTGGCTTTTGGATTTATGGCACTGCTGCAAGCGGAAGTGAACCCGTGCATACTGTCAATTTCAAAGGCCCAATCGTTTTGGTAATCGGTTCAGAAGGCGAAGGTCTGGGTATGTTGACTCAACGTTCCTGTGATTTCTTGGTATCGATTCCTCTGCAAGGTAAGACTCCTAGCCTGAACGCTTCTGTAGCAGCAGGGATGGCGCTTTATGAAATTTATCGTCAGCGATCGCTAAATACGCTGTACTTAGATAAGGTACAAAAAATTTCTTTGAAAAAATAACAGTAACAGAGTATAAAGAAATGTAAAAGATAATAAAGCACCATATCGTTTAACACCCTGTAGACGTTTATAAATCGGCGAAAAACATGAAAACCCTTTGGCATAACCTCAAGGAAGTGTTGATTAACACATTCGACTCCATCGGCCTGGCTTGGTGGGTAGAGATTGTGACGCAAAATCCCCGGTGTACTTACTACTTTGGGCCATTTCTGACTTCTTCTGATGCAAAATTTTCAAGCGTTGGATATATAGAAGATTTGGAAGTCGAAGGAGCTACGGGAATTACTATGCGTGTCAAACGTTGCAAACCTAATACCTTAACAATTGCTGAAGACTTGGGGGAAAGATTTGACCGCAAAGTACAGCCTGCCTTTGGCGGTCAGATTTAAGTTAGGCCAAAATCAAGATAATTCGTAATTCGTAATTCTTAATGGGCTTCTCTACGAGACGCTAACGTAATTTCGAGTTCTAATTGCGAATTATGTGGTTCAGAGTTTTTAACTCTCGGACTATTGAATACCAATTACCTGCGGATGTTCTTCCAGCCAATGGTCAATGTCATTCAGCACCTGCTGGGGGACTTCCCACGGGAAAAGATGGGCGGTGTTTGAATAGCACTGCCACTGAGCATTTTGGAGGTGTTGAGCAGTTTCTAGGCTCGAATCAGATGTGATGTGGCGGTCTTTATCGCCAGCAAGTACCAAACCAGGACATTGTATTTGTGGCAAATCTGGAAGCCGATTGTATCCTGATTGAATGGCGCTATAGAGGGCGCGAGTAGCAGCAGGAGAGGTTTGCAGATAAGCTGGTACTGCTTCTTTGGCGATATAGTTGTAAGTTGTGGATGTATGTTGTTGAACTAAGTAGCGGAAAAGCGATCGCTTGCCAAAAGTTTCAATATTCCATCGCCAACTCGGTTTTATATAGTTTAATAGGCCAGCAATGCCAGTATATAAATTATCTTGCCAAGTGATGGTCGGATGACTACCACGGGGTTTTGCGGCTGTCGCTACTAAAATCAGCCCAGTAACGCGCTCTGGTAAACGCAATGCCAGTTCCATTGCTAGAATGCCCCCAAGTGACCATCCCAATACTAGGCATTTTTCAATATTTAAGCGGTTTAGCAGCGCTTCTAAATCAGTTAAATGGTCATTCATAGCAAAATTGCCATTCCACCGACTTTTGCCATATCCGCGTAAATCAGGGGCAATAGTCTGATAGCGTTTTGATAAATGATTGGTGAAGACAGAAAGACTACGACCAGTACCAGGATGACCATGTAAACCTAGAATGGGGAATCCTTGACCTTGGATGTAAACATTGAGACGTGCAGCAGTAGTAGGATGGCGATCGCTCATTACTTGCCATTCTCCCGTCTAGCGAACACAGCGATCGCTTCAGTCCTTTGTGCTGTCCGCTCTATAATCATCTCAATCTGGCCTAACCTTTCTTGCATAGTACTTCGTTCGTTATATTATTCTTGACAAATGACCAATGACCAATGACCAATAACTAAGATATTAAGAAATTGGTTCAAAAACCATTTGAGGGATCAACACTTCGTCTTGTAATTGTCCAATACCTAAAAAACGAGTTTCTTCATCATAAACTCGCACTATTGTAGGAACATCAAAAGTTAGAGGAATTCGCTGACCTTGACACCACTTTTGAGCAGATGTTGCTGGTAAAGTAACAGACGACAAATGTTGTAAAGCTGCATCTGGACAAACGGGTTGAAATATTCCAGCTTGTAGTTGTGCTTCTAAATCAGTCAAGGTGAGACTATCGGTTAAATTGAAACCACTACTTTCGGTACGGATTAAAGCCGCAAGAGTGCCACCAGTTTCTAAGTTTGCACCTAAGTCACGAGCGATCGCTCTAATATATGTACCAGAACCGCAAGCGATCGCCACATCTAATTCCGGGAAATCTCCTTCTCTCCAGTCCAAAATATCTATCCGAAAAACTTCCACTGTTCGCACTGGAACTTCCACCGTTTTACCCTGGCGTGCTAAATCGTAGAGACGTTTACCATCCACTTGGATTGCACTATAAATAGGTGGTATTTGCTCAATTTTGCCTTCAAATTGTGCTAATGCAGTTTTTACTTCTGCCAAACTTAATCCAGCACAAGGTTGAGAAGTGATGATTTCACCTTGCAAATCATCGGTTGTAGTACGCACACCCAGCCGAATAGTGGCTTTGTAAGCTTTGTTCTCTGGCAGATATTGCAATAATCTTGTGGCTTTACCAAGGGCGATTGGTAAAACCCCTGTGGCGGCTGGATCTAAGGTTCCCGCATGTCCGACACGTTTGAGGCGCAACAATTTTCGCACCCGCGCTACGCAGTCGTGGGAAGTCCAGTCAAATGGTTTGTTTAAGTTGAGAAAACCTTGAGATAACACAAAATCAATACTTACAGCTTCTAAACTCTATTAAATACTTATTTAATGCTCAAAGCATTAATATTTAGCAATTAAAGCTTAATCAAGCATTAATTTATACACATTAATCACCTTCAAGACATCCTGTAAGCACTTTACCGAATAATACACACAAAATGCAGATAACGCCGAGTATGTACAGTAAATACCACATTGTCATTTATAAGTGACAACACATAAAATACTTTTACCAAAATAATTATCGATAGGGTTTTATAAACATAAATTAAATGAAAAAAGTAATTTTCACTACTATTACGTTAATTCTTTGTCCTATGTTGATTGCAAGTTGTGGTGATGGCAATAGTACTGCTCAACAAAATAAAGTTAATCAAACAAATACCGCGACAACTACTCCAGCTAATTCTGAATCTATTTCTGCAAATAAAGGAAAGCTAAATAATATCGAAATTGGTAAAAAAACTAGTAATCCAACATTAAATGAAAAAACACCTATTAAAAATAGTAAAACTAATGAAATTCCTCACAATAACCCGATATTGGGTACTATCAAAGATATGCAGAATGGTGACTTAAAATGCTATGTTACTGTTGTTGATGAAAAAGGTAAATTATATGAAGGTGTCGGAGCAACATTTGAGGTTTGCGAACCAGAGAAATACGTCAATAAAAAAGTAAAGATGTCTTATGGGCTAGAGAATGTCAGTGATTGCCAAAGTTCTGAGCCTTGCGGTAAAACAATCGAAGAATGGCTGATTACCAACATAGAAATTCAAGAGTAAAAATCACAATATTTGTTTTTTAAATTGTAATTAATACAGATAAGCGATAAGTGCTATATACTTCTACAAATCAAGTTGATGATGGGGAAAGTTGATCCATTGGGAATACCTTTGGTAAGCTGACTGTAACTTTAGTTCCTTGTCCCACTTCACTAGACAAGGCAATATCGCCACCATGTAATTCTACACAACCTTTAGCGATCGCCAATCCTAAACCCGTGCCAGGAATTGTATCAACGTTACTTCCGCGACAGAAGGATTGAAACAAATTTTCTTGATCTTTAATCGGGATACCAATTCCTCTATCTTGGATGTAAAAGATCACCTCTGATTCTTTACCGATCAGGTGAAACTCTACAGTCCCTCCATCTGGAGAGTACTTAATTGCATTAGACATTAAGTTAATAAAAATCTGCTGTAAAAGTCCCCGATCGCCATGAAAGCCTTGGGTATGCCCAGTAATTTGAAAAATCAATTCGTGGCGATCGCCTGTTGTTTCTCGCTCTTGTTCTATAAGATCAGAAAAAAATTGCAGCAAATCTAGTGGAATTGGCTTAAATTTGGGTTTTTCTAGTTCAAATTGGTTAACCAGAAGCATATTATCCACAAGTTTGGACATATACCTTGCTTTCTGTTCAATAATTCCTAGAAACCTTTGTTGTTTAGACTCATCCAGTTGTTGGTTATGTTTTGCCAAAGTTGATGCAGCCGCCAGAATTGAAGTTAGCGGCGTTCGATATTCATGGGAAACTGTTGCAATGATTTGAGATTTAAATACATTGAGTTGCTTTTCTTTGGCAAGGGCTGCTTGAGTTTGCGCTAGCAATTCAGCTTGTTGGATAGCGATCGCTAATTGTACCGAAACTTCATTGAGCATTTCTGCATCATCAGTTTGCCACTGTCGTTCTCCAGAATTTTGGTGAGCAATCAACAAACCCCAAAGCTTGGGAGTTGGATTCCCATTGTTGCTCAAATTAATGGGAACTACTAGATTTGCATTAGTATTAAATTGCTCTTTCAGGCTGACACAATTACACAACCCAAGCTCATAAATATAAGGGATTGGGGATTGGGAATTGGACACAAGAGGCAGAGGGGCAGGGTGCAGGGTGCAAGGGGGAGAATGAGTAACTAATTTACCTCTTTCCTTCCTCTGCTCCCTGCTCCCTGCTCCCTGCTTCCCTTCTTCTTCTCCAGCCGCGACGCGATCGCACAATGCTACAGTGCGGAATGACTCAACTGATGAGGCAACTATTTTACCGTCAGTATCTGGGGTGAACTGATACACCATCACGCGATCGCACTTTAGAAGTTGCTGTACTTCTGCTACAGCCGTATTCAAAATTTGCTCTAGGTTAAGAGACTGGCGAATTCGTAAAGCAGTTGTAGCAATTAAGCGCTGTCTTTCCTGAGTTTTGCTGAGTTGAGCTTGCAAACATGATTGCTTGATGGCATTACGGACTGCTAGTTGCAGTACATCCTGTGTCAGATTATGCTTAACCAAATAATCCAGCGCACCCCGTTTCATTACTTGCACAGCCACCTCTTCATCACCCCGCCCTGTCAACATAATCACAGGTACAGAAGTCTTAAATATCTCCTGCTGCATCTGATCGAAGAGTTCTATCCCACTCATATCAGGTAGGCAAAAATCCAGCAGAATGGCATCGCAGCGGATTTTCTGGCACAAAGCAAGTCCTTCTTCTGCACAGTCTGCCTCCAAAATTTGGTAGGACTGGTGCGGATCTTTCAACAGATATCGGCGATAGATTTTCCGATCTGCTGCACAATCATCAATGATGAGTAGCGTCCATGTGTCCAACATATACAAGTATGAAGATTGGGGAGCTATGTAGATCCCTTTTATCCAGATTGTGTTTTATTGCATAATTCTAAAAATAATATAAAATAAGTATAAATAAAATCTAAATTCTTTAGTAATCCTAAAGAAATATGAAATAGTCAAAAACACAAAAATAGGGAAAAGGAATCTAGCTGAGACAAATAGATACAGTGACTCAAAGAGGAAAATTTCTTAATGTCCTCTGAGCCGTCTCTTTTATTATCCTTTTTTCCCTACTGCCTCATCAACAGACAATAAACAAATTAATCCAAGACTGGCGGCATATTGGCTTCAAGCCAGTAGTCCACAAATGCCTGGATCGTCTTTTTTAGTTCCTGAGCATCCATCGGCTTTACCAGATATCCATTTGCGCCCTTTTGGTAGCACAACTCAATATCCTTGGGGTTAGATGATGTAGTAAAAACAACGATGGGGATTTCCTTGAAACTCTTGTCTTGCTTGAGCCGATCTAAAATGTCACGGCCATCAATACCTGGCAAATTCAGATCGAGCAAGATCACAGAGGGTCGTAATGCTACTTTAGAGTTGGGTAAGTTTTCGCCTTTGCTATGGGCATCGCTCTCCTGTTGATACAGGAACTCTAAAACCTCATCCCCATTAGTACAACGATGTATGGGGTTCTGGACGGACATGAGCCGCATCAGACGTTGTAGCATCCGAAAATCTTCATTGCTGTCCTCAACAACAAGCAGAGGTTCATGAAGTTTTTTTGTCATTCGTGGTCTTAAAAGAGCTTAACAAAAATACATATTTGGTTATTATCTTAAACTATTCCAGCGTGAAATAGAAAATCGAGCCAACGCCTACGGTAGATTCGACCCAAATTTGGCCGTTATGAAGCTCAACAATCTTCTTAACAATAGCTAATCCTGCACCTGCTCCTCCACCGTACTTTTCCTGAGAGTGCAGCCGCTTGAATAATCTAAAGATAGTTTCTAAGTGATGCTGTGGAATTCCAATACCGTTATCTCGGATATAAAAGATTGGGGATTGGGAATTGGGAATTGGGAATTGG
>NZ_JADEXU010000407.1 GCF_015206895.1 Nostoc sp. LEGE 12450
TAATACCAATTTGAAAAAAGAATGCGACAGATGGTAAATGTATTATGTAGATAGCATTGAAGGTGGGTAATGGCAGGGGTTACACATATCGATATCCAAGAAAGTGTCGAAGAACTCGAGGCGTTGGTACGTCAACAGAATAATGTACGACTCAAAGAACGGTTAAAAGCGCTTTACTTGATTAAAAATCAAGGTATTAGCGTGAGTGCGTAGCTTGCCGCCGAAGGCATCGCTAAAATACTTGGAAAGCATCGAAGCACGGTACAGAGGTGGTTAGCGGATTATCGTGAAACTGGAATCGGGACGATGCTTGAATTTGGTATAAGTCCAGGTCGAACACGAGTAATACCGAATTGGGCGGTTGAAAGTCTCAAGAAACAACTAGAGCAGCCCGAAATTGGATTTGCTGGGTATAAGGAAATTCAGAATTGGCTTGGTAGTGTTTTAGGGATAGAAGCCGAATATGCCACTGTACATTATTTAGTACGTTATCAGCTCAAAGCCAAATTAAAAGTTCCACGCCCGCGCAATCGTAAGCAAGATACACAAAAGCTAGAAGCTTTTAAAAAAACCTTGGCGATGACTTACAACTGATTTCTCAATACGCGGCTATTGTATTACCAACTTATCAAAATATCCGTTATTTTGTGCAGGATGAAAGTCGCTTTGGACTAAAAACAATTGATGTTGAAGAGTTACCCTTAAAGGCGTTAAGCCAACAGGTGACTGGCAGTGGCTTTTTTATTGCTTTTTGGCTTTATGGGGCAGTTGAGCCTCTGATCGGTGAAAGTTTCTTTTGGCAATTTTCTCATGTTGATACCGAATGTTACCAACAATTTTTGAACGAATTTGCCGCCTCTAATTCTGACAGTCTCAACATCATTCAGGTTGATAATGGGTTATTCCACAAAGCAAAGAAATTGCAAGTTCCAGAAAATATTATTTTATTGTTTCAACCATCTTATTCTCCAGAACTAAATCCTATAGAACGAGTTTGGGAATATCTTAAACAAGATTTGAAGTGGGAGCTATTCGAGAATCTGGAACATTTACGAACTAAGGTTGCTGAACTTCTAGCTCAACTTACCTCTGAAGTGGCTGCTTCCTTGACTAGCTATGATTTCATTTTGAATGCCCTATCTGTCGCAAACATTTTTTGAATTGGTATAA
>NZ_JADEXU010000240.1 GCF_015206895.1 Nostoc sp. LEGE 12450
ATGGTCGCCAGATATCGTTCCAGGAAAAGATTTAGGAGTTAGATTACAGGCATTTTTAGGATGGGTAAACAATTATGCACACATGCCTTATGAAAAACAGCAAGAAATGTTGTGGGAACTGGGGCAAATTGAAATTGGGCTTGTTCGTTAGTCGCAACTAATGAACGAATCCAACAAGCGATTGAACCAAGCATTAATGAATTGAGCAATTGGGTAAAACAGACACAACCTAATGTTCATGTGGATGAAACACCTTGGTCAGTCAAAGGGATCAAAGAATGGTTGTGGGTAGTTGCCAATTCTGATTTCTGCCTGTTTACTGCTGCTGACACTCGTTCACGAGCCGAATTATCAGCCATTTTAGGGACTGAATATACAGGGGTACTCAGCAGCGATGATTTTAGCGTTTACAATGGTTATCCAGCTTTTGCCCAGCAGAAATGTTTAGCTCATCTACGCCGACACTTCAAAAAACTAATTATTCTTCCAGGTCTTCACAACCAAGCTATCGGTGAAACGTTTGTTAAATTAATTGATGAAGCCTTTAGGAATTACGCTCAATGGTTTGAGAGCCTTGATTCCTTCAGTTACAACGATTGGGTCAATCAATTTAAATCTAGGTTGCACTCCTCACTTAATCAGTGGATTGACAAAGCAGGAGCTACAGCTGGCCACCTTTTACGTTCTTTGCGTGATAAAGCAAATCAATGGTGGTATTTTCTTGATTATCCTGAAGTTCCTCCAGATAACAATCAGGCTCAACGCTCGCTTCGTTTGGCTGTGACAAAGCGTAAGGTTAGCGGTGGTTCCCGTTCAATGGAGCGGTTTCAACACACTGCTAATTTGTTGACTGTGGTGCAAACCTGCCGCCGTCAAGGTAGATCTGTAATTGATTTTTTTGCACAAGCTCTACTGGTTGGTTCTCTTGATTATCAGTCTCGTCCGTCTCTACTTCCTGGATATTAGACCTGAATCCTTACGTTTTTATGTTGGGCAATACGCGCTTCAATATCTTCCAATGTTTGTAATAATAGACTCCTTGCCTGCAATTGCCAACCCCATCTTTGAATTCTGTAAGCTGATACAGTACCAACTATAGCTGCTAACAAACAGATAGGTTGATTTAAAGAAATTCCGAATAACAAACCCAATCCAGCAATTCCCCAAAATGGTAAGGCTACTGTTTGTCTTTGCTCTTCCACAATTTGAGTAACTATATTAGAAGATTGCTTATTAACTAATAATGCTTCTTTGACTTGTCGCTGTTCGGCTACCGACACTGATAAACCTATTTTACGGCGTAGTTTTTCGATTTTGCGGGCATCAGTACTGTACTCAGTTAACTCATCTTCTGCCATTTTTAGTAGTCGTTCTAATTGCGCCATTGTGTATTGCATCCGGTATTTTGATACAACTATTAACCTAAATAATTGTTAATTTTTATTGACTATAACGTCGTATTTAATCGCCAAATTTAAAGTTACACGACAGAATGAAAAATCTAAAATTAAAGATGGGAAAAATATACTAACGGTTACACACTTACAAATTGAGTATAAATTTAAAAGGTAATTATGACTACAATATCTAAAAGCACTTTATCTCCATCTGCTCAAGAGCGATCGCTCATCTTGTGGTTTGACGAAGTTGGTATTGCTGATATCCCCTTAGTTGGTGGTAAAAATGCCTCATTAGGGGAAATGATTCAACAGCTAACGCCTAAAGGGATTAACGTTCCTACCGGATTCGCCACTACTGCTTACGCCTATCGTCATTTCATCAAATCAGCAGGTTTAGAAGCAAAGCTACGCAAACTCTTTGCTGACTTGGATGTTGAGGATGTCAAAAATTTACGAGAACGGGGGAAAAAAGCGCGATCGCTATTAATCCACACCCCATTTCCTGTAGAATTGCGGGAGGCGATCGCTACAGCCTACCAAAGTCTTTGTGAAATATACCATACAGAGACAGATGTTGCAGTCCGTTCTAGCGCTACCGCCGAAGACCTTCCCGATGCTAGTTTTGCCGGACAGCAAGAAACTTACCTCAACGTTGTTGGTGTCGAAGGAGTTTTAGCAGCTTGTCACAAATGCTTTGCTTCCATATTTACTGATCGCGCTATTTCTTATCGCCACACCAAGGGATTTGACCACTTTAGCATTGCTCTGGCTGTGGGCGTGCAAAAAATGGTGCGCTCTGACTTAGCAACCTCTGGGGTAATGTTCTCCATTGACACAGAAACCGGATTTAAGGATGCAGCACTGATTACAGCAGCCTACGGTTTAGGTGAAAATGTTGTCCAGGGGTCTGTAAATCCTGATGAATACTATGTTTTTAAACCAACTTTAAAAGCTGGTTTCCGCCCAATTATTGATAAAAAATTGGGCAGTAAAGAACTGAAAATGATTTATGATGACGGCTCCAAATTTACAAAAAATGTTTCGGTTTCCCCCAGCGAAAGAGGTAAATTTGCCCTGAGTGATGAAGAGATTTTACAGCTAGGAACTTGGGCGTGCTTAATTGAAGATCATTATTCTCAAGTCCACGGTATATCCACTCCAATGGATATCGAATGGGCAAAAGATGGCATTACAAACCAACTTTTTATTGTGCAAGCGCGTCCCGAAACCGTCCAGTCGCAGAAGACAGGGAATGTGCTACGGAGTTATCGGTTGGTGTGGGGAAATAGGGAAAAATCTTCCCACTCCTCACTCCATGATTCCCAATCACCCATTCCCCTGGTTACGGGAAGTGCAATTGGAGAAGCTATTAGTCAAGGGAAAGCACGCCTAATTTTAGATGTTCAGAAACTCGAACAGTTTCAAGTTGGGGAAGTTTTAGTGACAGAGAGAACTGATCCCGATTGGGAACCGATTATGAAACGCGCCAGTGCAATTGTCACCAACTCTGGTGGTAGAACCTGTCATGCAGCAATTATTGCGCGAGAATTGGGTGTCCCTGCGATCGTAGGATGTGGCAATGCTACAGAAATCTTAAAACCTGGTCAAGAGGTAACAATTTCTTGCGCCGAAGGGGAAGAAGGAAAAGTTTATGCAGGTTTATTACCTTTTGAAGTTAAAGAAGTTGCTTTAGAGAACTTACCGCGCACCCATACTAAAATTTTAATGAATGTGGGTAATCCTCAAGAAGCATTAAGTTTATCGGCAATTCCTAACGATGGCGTAGGTTTAGCGCGGACAGAATTTATCATTGCTAACCAAATCCAAATTCATCCAATGGCGTTAATTAATTATGAATTATTAAAAGATGAATTTGCAAAAGCTAAAATTGCTGAAATCACCTCACTTTATGACGATAAACCTCAATATTTTGTAGATAAATTATCTCAAGGGATAGGTAGAATTGCCGCAGCATTTTATCCTAAACCAGTGATTGTACGAATGTCAGATTTTAAAAGTAATGAATATGCGAATTTGTTAGGTGGGCGGCAGTTTGAACCCCATGAAGAAAACCCAATGCTAGGTTGGCGAGGAGCGGCACGTTACTATGATGAAGGCTACAGAGAAGCTTTTGCCCTAGAATGTCATTCCCTCAAACGGGTACGGGAAGAGATGGGTTTAACAAATGTTATTCCGATGATTCCTTTTTGTCGCACTCCTGATGAAGGGCGGTTGGTTTTGGCAGAGATGGCAAAAAATGGTTTAAAGCAGGGTGTTAACGGCTTGCAGGTTTATGTGATGTGTGAGTTGCCTAGTAATGTGATTCTGGCTGAGGAATTTGCTGAGGTATTTGATGGTTTCTCCATTGGTTCTAATGATTTAACTCAACTGACACTAGGGATAGATAGGGATTCGGCATTGGTAGCGCGATTGTTTGATGAACGCAGTCCAGCTGTCAAACGAATGGTAAAAATGGTCATAGAAGCGGCGAAAAAATGCGATCGCAAAATCGGCATTTGTGGACAAGCACCCAGTGATTATCCAGAATTTGCTCAGTTCTTGGTTGAACAAGGAATTGATTCCATCAGTTTGAATCCAGATTCGGTTTTAAAGACAATGCTGGAAGTGGCAAAAGTTGAGGGTACTAATTAAACGCCCTAATCAAAGATGGCTGGACGATTACCGACGATCCATTTCATTTGAAGTGGGGAATATGTTGATTTGGGTACAGAGAAATTGATTGCTGCTGAAAAGGAAGGACAGCAGATAGCCGTTGAGATTAAAACGTTTCGCAGCGTATCAGACATGACCGCTCTCGAACACGCATTGGGACAGTACCTTGCATACCGCTCTGTGATGACTAGAACCAATCCCGATCGCGTCCTCTATCTGGCCTATTAGGATTCCGTTCTGAAGAACTGCGGAAAGATTCAGAATTTGCGTAGTTTACCGCCGCAGGCATCGCATAGCGATCGCCATATTTTGTTTGTGTAATTGTCTACAAAACTTTTGACTGCTCAACCATAAGTATCTTAGTATTTTGCAGAATGGCTATTTAGTTTAGTCAAAAGCAACATGACAAATCTTTTGGAAACCGAACGCTTGATTATTCGCAGTTGGATACCCGAACGTGATGCCGAGAAAGCCTTTGTAATTTATAATGACCCTGAAGTTACGCACTTTCTCGGCTCTCGCATCACAAGTGTTGAGTCACAGCGTCTGCGCTTAATTGACGACAAGGGTAATGGATCTTGGGCAATTGTCGAAAAGGAAACTACAACAATTGTGGGAACTATCCTTCTCGAACAATTACCTGACAAAGATGGTTTACTCACTCAAGATTATGAGGTAGGCTGGCACTTACGGCGAGCTTCTTGGGGTAAAGGGTATGCAACAGAAGCAGGACGAGTTATGCTCAACTACGGATTTAGTGTTTTGAACTTGCCAGTGATTTATGCTGTAGTAAAGCCAGAAAATTATGCTTCAATCCGTGTAACAGAACGATTGGGTATGAAACCAATAGGGCGGACAAATAAGTATTACGGTATTGAACTACTCCTGTTCCAACTAGATGCACCTGAAGAGTAGAGGGGGAGTAGGGAGTAGGGGAAGAAAAACTATTTATTGATTATTTATCAATGCCCAATGACAAATGACAAATGACAAATGACTAAAAAATGGTTCCGAATTGGGCTGTTGGGTATATTTATCCTCTCACTCGCCTTGAGGTTTTGGGGACTGGAGCGATTCAATACTCTGGTATTTGATGAAGTTTACTTTGCCAAATTTGGTAATAATTATCTCACCCATACACCATTTTTTAATGCTCATCCGCCGTTAAGTCAATATATGATTGGCATCGGCATTTGGATTGGTAGCCACATTCCTTTTTGGCACGATACGGTAAATGGACTGACGGGTTCATTGCGATCGCCTTGGACTTATCGGTGGTTCAATGCCCTTACTGGCTCATTTATCCCTTTAGTTGTAGCTGCGATCGCTTATCAATTGAGTTATCGCCGTAGCTTTGCTTTGCTTGCTGGTTTGTTTACTGCATGTGATGGTCTTTTTCTAGTTGAATCTCGTTATGCTTTAAGTAATATTTATATTGTCATCTTTGGTTTATTAGGACACTGGTTTTTATTACTAGCATTAGATAAGCAAAACCGACGACGTTCATTTTGGTTAATTTTTGCTGGCATTGCTTTTGGTGCGTCAGTCGGTACTAAGTGGAACGGTTTATGGTTCCTATCAGGTGCTTATCTTATTTGGATAGTAGCTTGGGTAATTCAGGGAACGCATTCTTTTGCTAATGCCAAACTCTTTTTTACATCCTCCTCATTAGAGGAGGCAGGAGGCAGGAGGCAGGATAGCGAAGCGGTAGCGAGTCCAGCGGCGGCAGAAGGTAGGAGCCATGAGGCAGAAATCAGGAGGCAGGATAGCGAAGCGGTAGCGAGTCCGGGAGCGTCGGCAGAATTCAGGAGCCAGGAGGTAGGAATTAGTACTTATTCTCCACCATTTATACCATCTCCCTCATCTGAGTCACCACTACAAAACTTGACTCAGCTAAATATTTTCCAGATGTTATTTTATCTAGGAATAATTCCAGCTTTTATCTACAGCATCATCTGGATTCCTCACCTTCAGCTAGATAAAACTTATGGATTTATTGCAGTACATCAGCAAATTTTGAAATTTCACTTGCATTTAGGTGGTAATAGTTCGGATGTACATCCTTATTGTGCTGCCTGGTACAAATGGCCTTTGATGATTCGACCAATGGCATATTATTATCAAACGGCTGAAAGTATTACCGAACCATTACCTGTCATGGGGCCACCTTTACCTGCCGGTGCTGGACAAGTTATTTATGATGTCCATGCAATGGGCAATCCCTTTTTGTGGTGGTTTGGTGTTGCTGCTATGTTGTTTTTAATAGGGATGCTGGTGTCACAAGCCGTAATGCCTTGGGTGAAAGAAAAGCGTTTTTTAGTACCAGCAACTCTTAGTATTGATACTTGGATTGGCTTGTATTTAGTTATAAATTATGCTGCTAATTTAGCACCTTGGGTGAAAGTGACGAGGTGCGTTTTCATATACCATTATATGTGTGCAGTTGTATTTGTATTTTTAGCGATCGCTTGGTTTGTCGATCAGTGTCTTCGTAGTTATTATCAACAACTCCGGGGGCTAGGTATCACCATTTCTTTTATTATTATCGCTGCTTTTATTTTCTGGATGCCCATTTATTTGGGTTTACCCCTCTCCCACAACGATTATAAGCTGAGAATGTGGTTTAACTCTTGGATTTGATTAAAAAGGCATTAGTCATGGTTCAAAACAGTTCCAAGTTTCGAGTTCCAAGTGCTGGGTAAAGAAATGAGATTCCCCACTCAGTACCCAGCACTCAGCACTCCTGAAGGGTATGGAGCATTGGAATAATAACTCTTAATCCTGTACAGATGTGATTAATCACATCTTCTAACTCTTAACATAAGTACACATATACAGAATTGTTTAATCACATTGGTTTTTACATTTCTTATCGGTATGTAACTTTAGCTACTGTTAGACTTTTCAAAGTGCAAGCAGATGAGAGTAAGGCTGCAAAACGCAACATCAGGGCATGGAAAATTAGATACTAAGTAAAAATGCTGAATAAATAAGGATAAAACCTTTATATTCATCATTTTCCGTTATATAGATACTCTAGTTTTGATGCTCCCGGACAACAGAGGAGGATCTTCATGGAAACGAACTTACAATTCCCAGGTATTAATTTAATTAGCTTGAAAGAGGCACCAATTCATATTTCTAGCCAAATTCAGCCTCATGGTGTCCTGTTAGTTTTGGAGGAGCCTGAGCTAAAAATATTACAAGTTAGCAATAATACATTAAAAGTTTTCGGGATTGCTCCCGAAAATATGTTACAGAAAAAACTAGAAGATATACTCGATCCCTTTCAAATAGAGAGAATTAAAACAGGGCTATCTGGAGAAAATCTTGATTTCATCAATCCCACCAAAGTTTGGGTACGAAAAAAAGGTGATGATTACATAGTATTTGATGCAGTATTTCACCGCAATACAGAAGGATTTTTAATTCTAGAGTTAGAACCTGCTCTTACTCAAGAAAATATTCCATTTTTAAGCTTTTATCATTTAGCTAGAGCCTCGATTAATCAACTAGAAAAAACAGCGAATCTCCGTGATTTTTGTCAAGTTATCGTTCAAGAAGTTCGGAAAATAACGGAATTTGACAGGGTAATGCTATATAAATTCGATGATGATGGACATGGTTCCGTTGTCGCTGAAGACAAACTAGAAAGCCTAGAACCTTACTTAGGGCTGCATTACCCAGAGTCAGATATTCCTAAACCAGCGAGAAAATTATTTGCTGCCAATTCGATCAGAATCATACCGGATGCTTATTCCCAGCCAGTCAAACTTTTTCCTGTAAATAATCCAATTAGCGATCGCCCGATTAATTTAACCAACTCCATTCTCAGAAGTGCTGCTTCCTGTCATACAGAGTACTTGCATAATATGGGTGTTGGTGCTTCGCTAACTATCTCCTTAATTAAAGACCAAAAACTCTGGGGGCTAATTGCTTGTCATCATCAGTCCCCGAAATATGTTTCCTACGAATTGCGTAAAGCTTGCGAATTTTTGGGACGAGTAATATTTGCAGAAATTTCAGCGAGAGAAGAGACAGAAGACTACTATCACCGAATAAACTTGACACACCTTCAATCAGTCTTGATTGAATACATGTCTCAAGAAGAAAACTTTATTGATGGTTTAGTTAAAAACCCGCAGCATCTTTTAGACTTGGCCAGCGCTCAAGGTGCAGCCGTGTGTTTTGGCGGAAATTGCACAGTAGTTGGTGAAACGCCTAAAGAAGAAGACCTGAATTTCTTAGTTCAATGGCTCAAGAATAATGTTAAAGAGGAAGTCTTCTATACAGATTCTCTACCACACATTTATCCAGATGCCGAAAGTTTTAAAAATGTCGCCAGTGGTTTGTTAGCGATTCCCATCGCCAAGCGGAATTATGTTTTGTGGTTCCGACCGGAAGTAATTCAAACTGTAAATTGGGGGGGCGATCCTAATAAGGCGTTTGAAGTTAGCCAGTCAGAAGGAAATGTCCGTTTGTGTCCACGCAAATCATTTGAACTGTGGAAAGAAACGGTTCGCTTAACATCTTTACCTTGGAAAGATGTAGAAGTAAAAGCAGCTTTAGAACTGCGGAAAGCAATTGTTAATATTGTGCTACGTCAAGCCGATGAACTAGCCCAGTTAGCGCAAGATTTAGAACGTTCTAACGCCGATTTGAAAAAGTTTGCCTATGTCGCCTCCCATGACTTGCAAGAACCTCTCAATCAAGTCGTGAATTATGTGCAGCTGTTGGAGATGCGGTATAGCGAAGAACTTGACGAAGATGCCCAGGAGTTTATCAGCTACGCTGTGCAGGGAGTAACCCTGATGCAGACGTTGATTGATGATGTTTTGGCATACTCAAAAGTGGATATGCAAGCGATCGCATTCCAAATGACCGAGGTAGAGACAGCCTTCAATCGGGGGTTGGGCAATTTGCGTCAACGCATTAATGAAACCGGGGCTACTATCACCCACGACCCCTTACCAACTGTGATGGCTGACAGCACCCAACTGATGCAGCTATTCCAAAACCTTATTGGTAATGCCATTAAATTCCATAGTGATGAGCCGCCACAAATCCATGTGGGAGCCGAAAGGACAGAAGATGCATGGTTGTTCTCAGTTCGGGATAATGGTATTGGCATTGACCCGAAATTTAGCGATCGCATTTTCGTAATCTTTCAGCGCTTACACACGCGGGATGAATATACTGGTACAGGGATGGGTTTAGCCATCTGTAAGAAGATTGTCGAATGTCACCGGGGACGAATCTGGGTAGAGTCAGAACTGGGTCAGGGCGCAACCTTCTACTTTACGATTCCAGTTGGAGGACGCGAACTTGAGCGTAGAAACGGAAGAAAAACACAAAACCATCTTTTTGGTAGAGGACAATAAAGCTGACATTCGCTTAATCCAAGAAGCATTGAAAAATAGTTCAGTGCCCTACCAAGTGGTAACGGTCAGGGATGGCATAGATGCTATGGCTTATTTACGCCAAGAAGGTGAATATGCTGATGTACCTCGCCCTGACCTGATCCTCTTGGATTTGAACTTGCCTAAAAAAGATGGTCGAGAAGTGCTGGCGGAAATAAAAGCCGACCCAGTACTAAAACGTATTCCAGTTGTTGTACTAACAACCTCGAAAAATGAGGATGACATTTTTCACAGCTATGATTTACATGTAAATTGCTACATTACTAAATCCCGTAATCTCAACCAATTATTCCAAATCGTCAAGAGTATTGAAGATTTTTGGCTCTGTACTGTGACGCTACCATCGGAG
>NZ_JADEXU010000241.1 GCF_015206895.1 Nostoc sp. LEGE 12450
ATATGATTTACTGTGCTTTTACTCGAAGTTTGATTATGGAGCTTTTTCGAGATCATGAAGTTTACAAAGATTTGTTTGGGGTTGAAAGTAGGATAGTCAAATCGAAAAAGTAGCCACTTTTGTCGAGTGGCTACAAATTAAATTCTTTTTTCATTTCTTTCTGCGATGGCGTAACCGCCCACCGTAGGTGATCGCAGGGAGTGAGAAACCTTTCAGTAATAATCGCTTCAATTCGTCTTAGGTTAGTATCTTTCTTGTCCGCTTTGGCACGGTTATGCCAAATACGCTAAATATAAAGGTAAAACAGCTGCCAATGCTCGATTACGTCAGTGCAGGAATCGCGTTTTACATTACAATGCTTCCGGTACAAGAGTGGATACTGGAATTCCGCCTTGGTTATCTTGGTCGCTACTGGAGCTTGATAAGCGTTGTGGGCTTATTAATTGGCTTTTTGCTCTGTGCGCTGATATTTATACCATTAATTATTAACATGACACTAGATCCGTTCAGATATCCAGATCATTTGGTGATGAGCGGGATCGCTGCGGTGATTTTTGGTGCAATACTCTGGCTGGGGCAGTGGCTGCTCCTGCGACAGACAGAGATGACACCAAGAATTTTTGCACTCATCAATACAGTAGTTGGAATTTCTGTCTTCTCTGTGCTGGTATGGTTTAATCAAAAAAGTTTGCAGTGGAGCGGTGGCCCGATTGAAGGCTGGAAAACTGGACTCATCTTTCTAGTAGGTGGTACCTGTACTGGAGCCGCGACGGGCAAGGCTTTGGATTTTTACTGTGGACGAGTTGAGCAGCGATTAATCAGACTTGAGAGGGAGAGGGTAGAGCAAGAAACCCAAGAGCGAGAAAGGCTTTTGAAAGAAAGAATTGAGAAGGAGAAATTAGCGCAAAAACGCTTAGAGGCAGAGATGGCAGAGCGGAAAAGGATACAGCGAGAGGCGGCTCAAGAAGAAGAACGTTTGTGGTACGAAAAACACGGTCAAGACTATGCAGATTATGCAGATTATGAGGATGAGGAAGAGTAACTTTGTGCTGTAATGAACCGATTAAGTCTGTTAAAATTCGCTTTTGCCCTTACTGCGGTTTTTCCTATAAAGAGTCTGTTAATTCTGTTGTGGTTTGAATAAGATTTTGGGTGCGATTCGTTGTCAGGGTAATCGCACTCATTTTCTTGTTCACCCATCTGTACAACTGACATTAATTTTCTTGAGAAAGAAGAGCTTGTAACTGCTGAACTTGTTCAAGACTTAAACCCGTGACTTGTGAGATTTCTTGCACAATCATTCCTCTTTTGAGTAAATTTAATGCAATCTCTTCTCTTGTTTTTTGAGCGCCTTCCTGTTGCCAACTTGTAACAATCTCCATAATTTCCTCCTGTTCATTTAATCCCATTGTACTGATTGCCGCTTGAAAGACCTGTTTCTCAGTATCGTCGAGCCTCAAATACGTATCAACGAACCCAGAAATTAGTTGCATCCTTGCTGGGTCTAATTTTAAGGTCGCCAGCAGCCGCAAACATTCCGCCTTCACCTGTGGGCGTTCTTGCTTGGAAATATTCATCTTTGACATTAATGCTGCCGCCACCGGATTTGGCTGCGTGAGAAAATCGCGCCAACTTAAACGATTCAACTGGATTGCTACAAACTGAAATTCCAGCACTTTTAAATCTCCAAAGGTGACGCGATAATTTTGGGGTTCGGCGCGTTTGGGTTCATCAAAAGAAAAAATTACAACTGGGTAAATCGGTAAATCATACTTTTCATGTAGGCGTGCAAAATATTTAAACATCCGCTTTGCAAAGGCTGTTTCAGTGTAAGACTGGTTTTCAACATGAATTAGAAAACAAGTATCTTGCTGTTGATAACGCACCTGCGCCAGTAAATCAATTTCCTTCTTTTCGCCAGAAGTGACATCATTAAATACTTCTTGGGGTAAAAGCTGGATGGAATTACGATCTATTTGGCTGGCTACTTGAGGTAGAAACAAATCAAGAAAATCAATAAAAAACGTAGATAATAATTCTTTGAAAAGGCGGTCGTGGTCAATCATAATATTTATCTTTAACTTTCATAACAATCATTCTATTTTCAGGTTAAGATTTTTACTAAAGCTCAGTATCGCATATACTAAATATCTCTGCAATCCACTAGAATAAAGAGATGATAATCTGATTTATGTATATTAGCTATTAAAACAGACTTCATGAGATACAAGCTATGAAATTATCAGACTTATCAGCAGAAAACCTAGAAAAAATTAAGGCAGTTAGATGGGATAGGATTATTGAGAAACATGAAGGGCCAGAGGATTGGGAATCAGTTCTCAGATATGAACAGCCAGACTTTTTGTCAGTTCAAGGATGCCCGATATTATTACCTGTAGATAAATCACATCATCCTAATATCACCATAATCCGGTGTATCTGGAGTATGGATAACAACTCTGTAACTGTTTTTCTGTCTGATACTACCTATGAAGATGATCCTTTTTTCTCTGGATTTATGGCGGTATGCGATCGCT
This sequence comes from Nostoc sp. LEGE 12450, assembly GCF_015206895.1. Lineage (GTDB taxonomy): Bacteria > Cyanobacteriota > Cyanobacteriia > Cyanobacteriales > Nostocaceae > Nostoc. The sequence continues at coordinate 2,538 of NZ_JADEXU010000241.1, forward strand.
TGAAGGGAGAGGAATTTTTTTTAGCAGTTTTATACCATGAATGGTTTATTATTGAAAGAGCAGGAGTTTTTGAATAATCCTGTTACGTTAGGATTTTCAAATATTATTCAATAATAATTATTTTACTATCTAATTAACTTTGACAACATTTGCTCAAGAATATCTTCCATAGTTGACTCGTCCGTGGAGCGTAAAGAAACTGGGCCATCAAGAAATTCTTGAATAGTGATTTTCTTTTCTTTAAAGCCTTTAACAAAATCTCGAATATCAGAAAGAACGCTAATTTGATTGTCAATTGTTTCTACCATATCAGTCATAGCGTCAATACCTTTCTGTGCGCTTTTTCTTGATCTGTTTGAGTAGTGATTGATGTTGTTTTTCTAGAAACTCTAAGCGGATATGTAATTGAGACAGAGCTAGCGGAGTTACTTTAATTGATTGCGATGGAACTGTAGTTTTTCGAGGCATGAAACACGTATGTAAGTTTAAAGTTTAAAATAGAACTGTCGCATTACTTAGGGAATGCGAAAAAAGACACATCTTGGACTGCCATAATTGCTAGGCGTATTCTGGTTTAATCGCGGATTTTAAAAGTCATTATCAGTAAAGGGAACTATGGATGGTAAAAACTTTTGAAAAGAAGGGTAAAATTGTAATCTTGCTTCATAGTCATCTGTTTGTGATATTTCTAGCTCGATTGTTTGCTGATTTTTTTCATCAAAAAGCAATTGGATTTGATAATTTGTCCAGAATTGCTCACCTAGTTCATCTTCTAAATCGAAAAGCCGTTCTTCATCACCCCATATATTTGACCAAAGTCCGATCCTATTAGCCCGAAAATGATTTTTACCTGTTGTATCTGCAATGACAAAATATGCTTCGACATTTAAATCAAATCCTAAATCATCGGCTTCTGTCTCTGCTATTTGACAGTTAACCACTATTAAGGTATCGGGGTTAACGTTTACTACCTGTTCTTGGCGCTTTAATAATTCTTGTAGCACGAAATCAGGCAACAACTGGGAACTCTCCTCAAGTAATTGTTTTTGAGTTTCTGGGGAGTAACGAGTTTTTAACTCTTGCGTGATTAAAGTTAAAATATATTCACTAGCTAAATTGACAACTATCTTTTTATCTGCGGTATTAAGAAAACTTCCAACATTCAGATTAATGTGTTTTTTAATTGGCATAATTCTCTAAAATCCTTTTGAACAGTTCATACTCATCTACAAATAAAGCGAAGGCAAGGAAAAATATTACCTTAGTTTCAGTTCTTCGTTTTGATCAAGACGTAGTTCCGAGTAGTTCCGAATCAGCTAGTGTTTGCTCAATAATTTTGTATAAATCTTTATCAGTTAATTGCTGAAGTTGAAAAATCCGCGAACGGCTGACAAGTGCCTTATTGACTTCAAAAAAAGCCTTCCTTGCCCGATAATATGCTCTTGACCAATAAATTCATCAAGTGTCCGTGGACGCATCCGAGCCGCTAGGGGTGCTGATTCTTCAGTTATTTTTGCAAGATGCTGGTCAAATAAATCCATTATTAAATACGTCTTCAGAAGTGGAGTTTTTCAAGGCATAAAATATGTGCGTATGCTTTTTCAAGGTAAAAATATAACGGCAATTAACATCTAAAAAAAAATTACTTTACGATGTCGTTATCAGCGCTGAAATCAGAACTGATGATTTTTGGTTTTGACTCGCTGATACAGTTCTTCCATTGTTTCAATAAAGGAAGCATCATTGTGCCAGAAATCAGGAAAATCCCCTTGTTTCTTAATCAAAATTGCACAGATACTACTTGGAGTCGCCACTTCAATAGTTTGTGGTAATCGCTTTGTACCTAACCAAAATTCTCTGGCATTTGGCATTTGGTTAAGAGATTGTTTTTCTAGCTTAGTGTACAGCGAATTAGAAAGTTCTAAAGGAATTTCCTTAGTATTCAATTCTTCAGATAGAGCTTTTCCTAAAGGAGAATCAGCTAATTTGGCTTGAAGTTCTGCTTTCGATAATCCCCGTAATTCAAATAACAACCAGGGATTATTATCTAATTGAGAAGCCACTAAATAGTAAACTCCAGCAATGTGCTTACAGGGATTAGCATAATCTGGGCAATCGCATTTAGTTTTGAAATCCTTACTACTATGGGGCAATAAATGTAGTCCCAAATTAGAGAAAGTATCTTCAATATTTTCCGGGACTTCATTTAGAAGCAATCGAGAAATAATACTGGCTTTAGAAGAAAGCTTTTGGATAGCTTCATTCCAACGGGTTTTAGCAATCGGTGTAATCTGAATCTCTATATTATAAGTTGGTTCTTTGTAGACTCCAAAATAGGGATTAACTGAGCCTCTGACTTTGGCAGTAATTTTATTTAAGTCAATCTCAAAGCTTTTGACTTTACCACCGCTAGCATAAGAGCGTCCTCTTTTGAGTCGGTTATCATCTGTAAAAGCTTCTAGTGCTTGAATAAAGCGATCGCCCCACCAAGTCCGACTAAATTTAGCCATAATATCTACTCCAAAATTGCACTTTTATTCAATGAAATCAACCGCTTAAAGGCTTCATTATCTAATTCGGTGAGCCAAGATTCATCGCTACCAACAACAGCATTAGAAAGTTTTTTCTTATCCTCAATCATTTGGTCAATTCTCTCTTCTAGAGTTCCAATGGCAACAAATTTATGCACAAAGACATTCTTTTTTTGACCAATACGGAAAGCACGGTCAGTTGCTTGGTCTTCAACTGCTGGGTTCCACCAACGGTCAAAGTGAAAGACATGGTTGGCTTTCGTGAGGGTGATACCTACGCCCCCTGCTTTCAAGGAAAGGATAAAAACCGATGGTTCTGTATTTGGGTCTTGAAATTCGGTAATCATTTGTTCTCGACGTGGGCGACTAGTGCCACCATGCAAATAGTAAGTATTGCAATGCAGACGATGTTTGAGATGTTTTTCAATTTTTTCACCCACTTCCGTAAATTGACTAAAAATGAGTAAACTTTCTCCTTCATCAACTGCCTCCTCAACCATCTCTGCTAACCGACTGAGTTTGTGCGAACGCAGTGGTGAAAAATCGCTTCCATCTTGGAGAAATTGGGCTGGATGATTACAAATCTGCTTCAATTTCATTAGGGTTGAAAGAATCAATCCTTTGCGTTGAATTCCCTCTGCTGATTGCAATTGTTTTTCTACATCTAGTACCACCACTTCATAAAGCGATGCTTGCTCTTTGGTCAGGTTGGTGTAGAGTTTTTGTTCAACTTTATCAGGCAAGTCATTAATAATAGATTGGTCAGTTTTTAACCTTCGCAGAATTAGAGGTTCTACCAGTTTTTTCAAGGTAGCAGATTTCACACGGTCATTGTCTTTTTGAATCGGAATCTCGAAGATTTTCCGAAACTGGGCTTCTTTACCCAAGTAACCAGGATTGAGAAAATTAAAAATTGACCATAAATCCAGTAAGCGGTTTTCTACAGGAGTGCCTGTCAATGCCAGTCGGTGTTTAGCTCTTAATTTTAAAATAGCTTTAGTTTGGGCAGCTTTCGGATTTTTAATATTTTGTGCCTCATCCAGTACTAAACGTTGCCACTCGATGCTGCTCAATAACTTTTCATCTTTGCGGACTAAAGTAAAAGAACTAATTATCACATCGTTTTGTTCACAAGCAGCTTTGAAATCAGCTAGATTTTGCAGCCTAGTGCTACCATGATGCACCATAGTTTTTAAATGAGGTGCAAATTTGGCAATTTCTTTCTGCCAGTTGCCAACAACAGAAGTCGGAGCAATTAATAGTGTGGGCAGGGCAGATAAAGAAGTAATCTTTTCTCCTACTTTCAGAGCTGAATGTAACTCCTTCTCTTGCACTAATCGAGCAATCACCTGCACGGATTTACCTAAACCCATATCGTCTGCTAAACAGCCATTTAATCCCAAGTTTTCTAGATATTGTAGCCAGGAAACACCACGCTTTTGATATTCTCGGAGCGTGCCTTGCAGATTATCAAGTTCAGAAATTGGCTCTAGGCGACTTTTATCTTGTAGCTTTGCTATCATCTCTGACAAAGCTTCGTCATGTTCAATTTCCCATTCTGATCCCAATTCAGCACTGCGTTGTAGAAACTCCAGTAAGGTCATCTGGGGTTGTTCTTCACCGTGGGACTGCCAAAATTCGAGTAACTGCTGCATTTTATCTCGGTCTAATTCCATCCATTGACCGCGAAAATGCACTAGGGGAGTTTTAGCATTAATCAGTTGTTCCCATTCAATAGGTGTGACAGTTTGCTCCCCAATCGCTAACTCATACTGATACTCCACCAGTGAGTCTAAGCCGAAATAGCTTTTTGTTTCCCCTTTCGTTGCAGCAAGTTTGCTACCCGATGCTTTGAGGCGAATTTTGGCACGACGACGACCTGCCGGAGTATACCAAGCGGGTACAATTACTTTGAATCCAGAGTCTTCTAATACCCAAGCACTTTCAGTCAGGAAGTCAAATGCTTCTTCTAAGGTAATTTGCATTGCGATTGGACTCGCTGTTTCCAACCCAAGCCATAGTTTGGGATACATCCGGGCTGCATACCCCAGATTCAGCAGTAAATTTGTTTCAAAATCTTTACCAAAATCTTTATGTACAGCAGTTTTGGAAAATTGATTCATTGTCCAGTAGTCTGCTAACGCTAACTTCAAAGATGGATCTTGTTTACTCGCTACTAGAAATTGAATTTGCCAATTGTCTATTTGTTCATTATCAGGAGAATGTAACTGGAAGCATAGATGAAAAGGTGAATCAGCTTGAGTACGAGTAATTTTGGTTTTCCATACTAACCATTGCTGATATTCCTCAAGGGCAGTATTTGTTGTGAGTGGGTTATGCTGACGAGGATAAAAGCAAGATTCAATTAGAGAATCAGCAATTTGTTTGTCAAAAGCGGCTGTAGATGGGGTGTGAGTTACTAAATCATCAAGTACATATTCGGAAAAGTGACGCAATAGCGTTTGTTGATCAAAAAACTCAATAGGATAGCTAATTCTTGCTTTCCCTGCCACACATATTAGTGGCATATAGTCAATATATTTCCGAATATTTGCTTCATATTGTTCGGAAATAATTTCCCAGGTGGCATAAATTTCAAATGCTGCTTTATCAGTCTTGCTTTTGCCTTTTTTCTTCGGATTTTCCGATGATAACTGTCGATATTTTAGTGCGGGAATAAATTGGTCTTTGAGGATTACTTGTTTAAAACTTTGAGTATAATGATACCAAAATAATAAATCTGAACCAATTTGAAACTTCTCCGCATTATATATTGCTAAAAAATGGATATCTTTAAGTAGTTTAATAATATTAAGTGCGGTGACGTTTTTGGTAGACACTACTGTTTCATAACAATCAATCTGCCAATATTGGAATTCTTCATAGCTATCAGTCAACTCAATTTCTAAATATTTGGTTAATTCTGGTGAGGGTAGGGGCTGATTATTGGTGGTTGGTAAGGCAAAGTATTTAGGAGATATGCGTTGGGAAAATTTAGTATTGTCTTCTTTAATTCCCAATTCTTCTACTAAAAAGGCGATTAATTCGGATTTAATCAAATGTCCAGGATGAATTTGTTGACTATTGGTGTGACTTTTTTGGGATAATTGAGTTTCTACCCACAAGTAAAAAGACCCTGACTGGATAAAGTCTGTTTCCTCGTTTGGTATCCAGGTGCCATGAAGTATTCTCATTGTTGTGATGTCTCTGGATTGTTCGGAAATTCACGCGCCTTAGAATTACTTTAGCAAACAGAGGTGCTAGAATTATCTCCTTTATGCAAAAGAAAGCGATGACGCTATAGTGCGATCGCTTCACTTACGCACTATAGAGGAAGCAGTCCCATACTTCCCTTACAACTCAAAATCAAGAGTGAAGGTTTGCTCATCAAAATTCTCTTGCTTTTCAATAATAGATGCCTCTTCAGTCAGCGGCTGAAATCTGTTCTCGTCAGTAGTAATCGGCGTGAAAGCTATTTGTTTTGTGGCTAATCCAGCCTTGATGAAAACAAAATAGCAGTCAATTATAAAGTAAAGCGTCTCCAGGTAACTTTTACCTAGTTGTTGGGATTCGGCAAATATCCGCTCTCGGTAGCTATCTTTGATCCGAACTTTTTCTGGTGTTAAGTCAAGTTTGTCTACCATTGCGATCACTTAATAGATGTAGTAGGCGAATTCTTGCTGCTGATGGCTTTTGCCATCTCTAAAAGCCCAAAGACATTAGCTTCTACTGGGTTGTCCAGTATTTTGAACCCGTTTTTCTCTAAAAGCTTCTTAAATCCAGGTAAGAGGCAGCCTCCACCAATCGCCCAGATTTCATCCCCTTGGTGTTTAGCATCAAGCGTCAGATTTACCACTTTCTTCAAGTATTTTTCATACCAATCTTTTAAGCAAGCGCTGTAAACATCTTTGATATCAATGTCCCGGCTGTACCGAGTATGCCCCATTTCCAAACAAAATCGGATCTTGGAGGCATCCCCGATTTTTCCGCCATTTAAATGCTTCATCTTTTGGGAAATATCATTGATGAGAACTTCTACGCCAGTGGGGTAGGCGGTGTGAACTTCTCGTTTCCCTTGGTTGTAACGAGAATACAGAGTTGTGCCATTGCCAAAATCTAAAATGGTTAATTTTTTTGGTAGTGGATGCCCAAACAATGCACCCATCCCTTCTAGTACGACTTTCAGGACTTCTATTTTCACGTCTGATTGTTTGCCAGCAAGTATTGGCTGATATTCCCCGTTTAGTACTTTTTGCAATTCTTCAGCCAGAGCGACATCATGTAAGCTAACAACTAATTTTAAATGCCAAGCCTTACGGTGTGGTAGATGTGCCAATGCACCGAATAATGTCAACAGTGCATTATTGACTTTGTTTTCATTGTTATCGGTGTTTCGGTCAAAATAATTTCCTGTACGGAAAGCTGATTCTCCAACTGTGTAAGCACTACCGTTAAAAACGACCCTCCCTGGTACGTCTTCCATCTCGGCATTGGTTATATAGCTGGGGACACGAACAACTTCAAAGCCATCGACTAAAAGTTTTAGGCTTCCATAGCCGTTATCAAAGCCAGCAGGAAAAATTTTTTGCAAGGTGTGAATGTTAGACATAAAGAGAAAGGTAATAGATTTTGATTTGTGAAAGTTATCTGTTCAGGTGAAGTGGGGAGCAGAGAAGAGATGAATAAAATAACTACTCTTTTTTTCTTCAGCGTCAAAAAATTATCATAACCTCTTGGGGGCTAAGTGGGGTAAAACCTCACTCAATC
>NZ_JADEXU010000242.1 GCF_015206895.1 Nostoc sp. LEGE 12450
GGGGGCAGAGGAGCAGGGGGAGATGAGGGAGACAAGGAGGACATGGGGGAATTATTGAATAAGCCTCTTCCTTGTCTCTTTCTTCTTCATGCCCAATTCCCAATGCCCAATTCCAATTCCCAATTCCCAATGCTTAATTCCTCGTAAATTGATCTGTCCACTTGCCGTTAGCTTGACTACACTTAGAAATTAGCAACTGCATTGTTGTCCTTAAGCAGAATTATTATGAAGTTATCTTTAAACCAACTAGGTGTTTATTTGTTCTTACTGGTATTTGGCTGTGGTGCAGGTTTGTTTGGCAGTCGCTATCTCCTGCTACAAAATTCCTCATTCCAACAGTTAAGAAATGTGACAATGGCTTCGCCTCCAGAATCTGTAGTGCCAAATTCTCCTAATGGAGCAATTGGGGCTACTGGAGGCGATAATGTGAATTTTATTGCGACGGCAGTGCAAAAAGTTGGCCCAGCTGTGGTGCGAATTAATGCCACTCGCAAAGTCGCCAATCCCATCTCTGACGCGTTAAAAAATCCGCTCTTGCGGCGATTTTTTGGAGAGGATGAGCAACCAATTCCCGAAGAACGGATTGAGCGCGGTACAGGATCGGGATTTATTTTGAGCGAGGATGGGGAATTACTCACTAACGCTCATGTAGTAGCAGATACAGATACAGTACAAGTCACCCTCAAGGATGGTCGAAGTTTAGAGGGGAAGGTGGTAGGAGTTGATTCTGTGACAGATGTGGCAGTGGTGAAAATAAAAGCGAATCATTTGCCAACTGTAAAACTGGGCAATTCGCAAAACTTAATACCAGGACAGTGGGCGATCGCAATTGGCAACCCTCTGGGTTTAGATAATACTGTCACTATCGGCATTATCAGCGCTACCGATCGCACCAGCACTCAAGTTGGTGTACCAGATAAGCGAGTCAGCTTTATCCAAACTGATGCTGCAATTAACCCTGGTAATTCCGGTGGACCCTTATTAAACGCTCAAGGCGAAGTGATTGGTGTTAATACTGCCATCCGCGCTGATGCTCAAGGACTCGGTTTTGCGATCCCCATTGAAACCGCCGCCCGCATTGCCAATGAACTTTTTACCAAAGGGCGTGTAGAACATCCCTTCTTGGGTGTTGAAATGGCAGACCTTTCTGCCATTAAAAAACAGCAGATTAATCAAGAGAATCAACTGAACATTCAGCAGGATGTTGGGATTGTGATTAAAGGAGTCACAGGCGATTCCCCAGCCAAGCGTGGAGGATTGCTTCCTGGAGACGTGATTCAAAAAGTTAACGGTAAGCCAGTCAAAACCTCGGCCCAAGTTCAAAAGCTGGTAGAATCCAGCAAAGTTGGGGACATAATAGCTATCGAGGTCAATCGTAGCGGGAAAATTCAAACCTTCAAAGTACAATCAGGAGCTTATCCTGAAAGGAAGTAGTCAAAATAATTCGTAATTGATAATTCGTAATTGCAAGACGCTCTCTAAGAGATCCTGCGCGTAGCTTGCTTCTTTGCAGGAGTAAGCGAATTTGCTACCGCTACGTTATCAGTGGAAGCTTGAACTCTCAACAAATGTCTTGTTAACCACTGAATTTTTAATCCAGTGTGGGTTGCTGTAACTTTTTGAATTACGAATTACGTTAGCGTAGCGGTAGCGAGTCCGCGAGCGTCATTAGTAATTATTTGGTCAATAGTCCCAGAATGTTTGACTATTGACTATTGACCATTAGACAAATGCTCTAACTGCATTCTTTGTTCCATCTGGCGCAGAAAATACCCTGTCATCATGGCCGACGCTAGAAGCCCAGCTAAGTTATCCCGATCTGTTGTAATTTGCACGTTGAAATTTTCTGCCGGGAGCATTCCTACTAGCCCTTGGACATTTTGCGAGATGATTTGTTTAATTTCAGGGCTGGCGGATTGAGCAATCCTCGCTAGAACATCAGGAGACTGATGTTGTAGATATTTGAGTAACTGATTGGGGTATTCCTCAGCGTGGTCGGAAAGAAGTTGATTAGGGTGTTCCTCGGAGTTGTCATTTAAAAAGTCAGGATTAAACACCATTGGCAGTTTTATTTAGCTTAATTGCTAACTCTACTCTAAACCCTAGTACAAGGCTAGCGCATTCACCACGGGTATAAGTCATTGGGATTGGGAATTGGGCATTGGGCATTGGGCATTGGGCATGGTTATTTTCATTTTCCTTGTCCTTGTCCCCCTTGTCTCCCTCTGCCCCCTGCTCCCTGCTCTCTATTCCCCATTCCCTATCCTCTTTTTAAAACTCCCGTCTCTTGTTGTATGGGCAAAACATCTAAAATATCAGTTTGGGAACAATATTTTAAATCTTCATGACAGTCAAGACGCAACAATCGTTGACCGTGACTAGCTTGATGGAATAATCCTAATAAGTTATCTTGCCACTGAGAGTAAAGAGCGATCGCACCAACCACCTCATCGTTACCAGCTAGTTCTTCTGGTGACAACTGTGTTTGTTGTAAAATACTATGAGCGATCGCACCCGCACAAACTGTATCCTCTAAAGAAAAACTACCTTCCCAACCGGAACCGACAATCCACACTGTCTCTGGTTGCTTCTCCAGAATAAATTGCACTACCGCCGCCCGGTTAATCAAGGCTGCTGCTAATAGATTTGGGGAGTCTTGTACCCGTTGTAAAGCACGAGTGCCATTAGTGGTACTAATAAACAACCGTCGCCCCTGCACTAATTCTGGTGTGCAATCGAGGGGAGAGTTACCCAACTCAAAGCCAGGTACTTTCGCGCCACCGCGTTCTCCAGCTCGCAGCCGTTTTTCAGCGGGCCATTTTTCGCTAACTTCAACTAACTTGTCTAAATCGCTGAATACTTGTACAGCTTCGCCTCCAGCTGCCAAAACTGTGGCTATTGTGCTAGTAGCCCGCAAAACATCGACTGCGATCGCACATTCTGGCGCTTTACCCGTTGGAGTCAATTCAGGAGTGTGGTATACAAATAGCTTCACGTGCTGGATACACCTGCTTTAATACAATTGCCGCAAATAACATTCTACCCAGTTGGTGACACTAACTATAGTTACAATTACTCTCAGGGATTTTTTTAGCATCAGAATGCACTATGTAACCCATTCAATATATAAACATTCAAAAAGTTTACTTTTATGCTTATAGACTTTCAGACTTGCTGCATTATCCTGTAATGTAAAACAATAACAGACTTTCTAAAACTGTATTTGGCATTCCAAGTTAGCACCACTACACATACTGACTAACCTTGCCAAACAAAAACCGAAATTTTCACCTCCACTCCGCTTATCCAAAATCTCAAATCGAAATCGCTATGGCACCTTTACCCGACTACCGCCCTAAACAACTATCTTTAGGCCCCTTGGAAGCGGAAATTTTAAATATCATCTGGGAACTTGGTTCAGCCACAGTCAAGGATGTACACGATCGCATTTTGACCGATCCCAACCGCGAATTAGCCTATACTTCTGTCACCACAGTTTTACGTCGCCTCACTGATAAAGGTTGGTTAGCCTGCGATAAAAAAGAGCGGGCATTCTATTGGCGGCCAATGCTGAGTAAGCAGCAATCAGAAGTCATCAAAGCTCATGAGCAGTTACAGCGATTTCTAGCGGTGGGGAACCCCGATGTTGTTGCAGCCTTTGCTGATAGTCTGGATGAAGCAGCTAGTGAGCAAATAGCAGCGATCGCCAAACGGATTCAATCTGCACGCCAAGCCAGGGAGGAACAATGATGCATCTGATAATGATTTTGAATGCTTTGGCAGTTGCCTGGTGGTTAAGATCCGCTTGGAAGCAACCCCAAGGCAATTGGAATCTGCGATGGCAGCGATCGCTATTTTTGTTTCTCTTCCCGCCCTTGCTAATTTTCATGACTGCGATCGCTGTGCTGTTCATGGGGCCTCAAGGGCAAATGGGCGGCATGTATACAGGCTCAATTAGCTATTTACTAGCATTAATTTATTTGGCATTTTTTGCCATTTCATGTATTAAACTTGCCTTCCAGGGTTGGCAGTCTGTAGAATCTGCCCGTAACTGTCCTTTAGTGAATGTTGGCGATAGACGAGCCAGACTGCTGCAAACAGGCGCGTTGTTTGCAGGTCAAATTGGTTTTTGGCAACCAGAATTAGTGGTTAGCCAAGGATTAGTACAAACACTCTCACCGGCTCATTTAGAAAGCGTCTTAGCCCATGAGCAAGGGCATCACCATTACAGGGATACGTTTTGGTTTTTCTGGCTGGGTTGGGTGCGTTCCTGCACCGCTTGGTTGCCGAATACAGAGCCTTTATGGGAAGAACTGTTAGCTTTGCGCGAACTCCGTGCCGACGGTTATGCAGCATTGCAGGTAGATCCTCTGGTGTTAGCGGAATCACTTTTATTAGTAGTTAGTAGCGGCCCCGTCTTATCGGAAATTTGCTGTGCTGCGTTAGGCTCTTCTGGTGCAGATCGCTTAGAACAAAGAGTAGAAGCTCTATTAGCACCACCAGAATCAACCCCAGAAGCTCAGTTGCAATCCTGGCATGGCTTTCTGTTGGCGTTCCTGCCTCTACTGAGTGTGATATTTCATAGTTAAGTTGAATTTATAGCAAGGAATAGGGAACAGGCAATAGGCTTGAAAGTGTCTTGATGCCGGGGTTTTACGATCGGTTTATGTTCTAAACTATATTTCAACTGCTATAAAAAGCCACTACAGCCCAAAGCTACGACGTTATCGACATCGGTTGTGTCTGTAGCAACTTCCGGCTTCCCTGTAGGAACTTCTGCTTTGACATTTCCGTGTTTCGCGCAGGCTGTAGCAACTTCCGCCTTCCCTGTAGTAACTTCCGCCTTGACGTTTCCGTGTTTCGCGCAGGCTGTAGCAACTTCTGCCTTCCCTGTAGTGACTTCCGGCTTGACGTTTCCGTGTTTCGCGCAGGCTGTAGCAACTTCCGCCTTCCCTGTAGTGACTTCCGCCTTGACGTTTCCGTGTTTCGCTTAGGCTGTAGCAACTTCCGTCATGACTGTAGCGACATTGGTTATGTCTATAGCGATGTCGGTTGCCACATCACGATGAAAATTTTGAATATAGCGGTTCCCAATTGTATGGAATACAGACCTAACCCCCCTTAAAAAAGCTACGGTGTATACACAAGTCCTAAAATCCTTGCCTGGTAAGATGCAAACCTTAGTAGGCAAGGTTTTGAGTTTATCAAGCTGATTATCAATAGTGTCAGCTTATTGATATAGAATTAACGAAAAATCAAGGATTTTAAAAATAATTTTCCGTTCTTTTCGCTCTATTTGATTCTCAACCCGACTTGTGTATACACGGTAGCTTAAAAAAGGGGGGCTAAGAATCTCTTGAAGTCCCCCTTTTTAAGGGGGATTTAGGGGGATCTAAAAAATTAGGAGGCTAAACGAGTAGTTTGAAAACAGGCCCTAGCCCCATAATCTCTTTGCAGATCGCAAAGACGCGATAAATCCCCCTCTCTACGAAAGACCAATTTGTAGAGACGGCGATTTATCGCGTCTCTTGCCTTAAACGTGGCATCTAATAAAAATATTTATTTGGCAAATCACCCAATATTTACTGCTACAAGTGCAAAACATACCCTTGATGCGATCGCCAGTTTCCTAAACTAGATTAACAGCACAATCCCTTTAATACCTTTGCCAAATACTCATACTGCTCTAAAGTATTGTAAATCTGCGCCGAAATCCTTACCAACAGCCGAGGTTGTTCTTGCCACGGCATCACCTGCACTTGAATACCAAACTTATCAAACAACTCATCATGTATAGACATGAAATCGCGGTTTTCCAAAGTCGTAGGCATTGGCACAACCGCCATTGAACCAATCATCTCCTTTGGACAAAGCGGCTGCACCTCCAGCGCTTCACAAAGTAGCCGTCTTCCCTGCAACACCAGCTGATGATTTTGCTGTCTCAATTCTGTCCACCCACCAGGTAGCAACGAACCCATAAAAGCGATCGCTTCTGGTACAGACATATAAGCTGTAGGATCGTCTGTACCTGTCCAGTCAAATTCCAACTGAAAGCGGCTTTTATCAATGCGTGGCGAATTTGTCCCGTGGCTAATTGTCAGAGGACGAATTTCTGACTGTTTATCTCGTCGCACATACAAAAATGCTGCCCCTTTGGGCGCACACAGCCATTTATGACAATTCCCGGTGTAATAAGTTGCGCCAATCTCTCGCAAATCGAGAGAAATCATTCCAGGCGCATGTGCCCCATCTACCAATGTATCTACACCCCGTTGTTGCAACTCCTTCGCCAACTCTTGAATCGGGAAGATTAACCCTGTCTGACTGGTAACATGATCCAAAAGTGCTAATCGTGTTTTTGGTGAAACTTGCTCAATTACTGCTGCGATTACTTGCTGTGGCGAGTCAATGGGGAAAGGAACTTTTGCCACCACCACCTGCGCACCAGTGCGACTGGCAATAAAATCAAGTGCGTTGCGGCAAGCATTATATTCGTGGTTGGTTGTAAGTATTTCATCCTCTGGTAAAAATGTCAGCGACCTTAACACCGAATTAACGCCAGTTGTTGCATTGGAGACAAACACCAAATCCTGCACATCAGCACCCACAAACGCCGCCAACTTACTTTTGGCATCATCTAGCAGGGGTTCCCATTCCCTACCAAAAAAGCGCAAGGGTTCATGTTCGAGTTGCGATCGCAATCTTTGTTGAAACTCCAGCACTTGTTTAGGGCAAGCACCAAAAGACCCATGATTCAGAAACGTCACAGTCGAGTCAAGCGACCATAAGTCTCTAATGGATAATCTAGAATCCAAAATTTAAAATCCAAAATTGATAAACTCCCCAGGCTGGATTCGAACCAGCGACCAATCGATTAACAGTCGATCGCTCTACCACTGAGCTACTGAGGACCACTCACGATTTATAATAGTAGGGCTAAAAATAAGATTTGGCAAGTACTTTCGCCAATATTTTTTTTAGATGCTTAATTTAGATAATTTTTGCAGCCAAAATCCATTCAGTAACTTAAGCAGAGACTCTTAAATACTAGATAATCTACTGTAATCCCATTCGTAATTCAGCCAGACGCTGCCGCGCTTTAGCATCAATGGCATTAGCTAAAAACCTACTCTTCGATTGCTTGCGCGTATGATATTTTTGTCGCATCCGGCAGACAGTAGCTTCCACTTCCCCACAAAGTTGTTGCGCCGACAACCATTCAGCCCCATAACCCTGTATCATCAACTGCTGCGCCCGATCTGATGTAGCAACAATCACACGAGAAATTAAAGATTGGGCTATTTGGTGACGAAAAGAAGCACAGGATTTTTCAATGTAAGTATCCGCCGTCTGCCCAAAATCAGTGTAATAAACTGATAAAAGCTCAGTAATTATTTCTTTATTGCTAGAAGAATTCTGATATTGGGCATCAAAAACAATCTGAGTTGTATAACCTTGAAACGCACTATAACCAGTCATTGCTTCCACAAGTTCGCCCCGTGCGGCCTCTAATCCAACGCTATCACGCGTTTTTTTAAGGCAAGGCCAAGCGCCTATTATATTGTAGCCGTCCACTAACAAAACGGCTTGGAGTAAGGAACGGGGCATGGTTTTTAATCACAATTTTCTAGAGTTAACAAAATTCATTCATAAGTTTTATAATAATTGATGCATAGTCTGTAACACTATGCTACACAGAATAAAAAATACGGCAACCTCACAAAACTACAACCTAAGATAGACGCACCAACTTAAAACGCGCCTTTATTTAAAAGGCGCGTTACAGTTCTTTTTTAGTAGTATTCAGGAGTGCTAAGTACAATTCATTGTACTTATTCACTCAGCACTCATTACTCAGCACTCAGCACTCAATTAAGAGGCTTCGCTGTGTACCTCCATCAGACGTTGTTTAAGGCGTTGGGCTTCACCTTTATCTACCAGAGAGCCTTTTTCTAACAAAAAAGCGCCGTCACAGTAATTTAACTCGTCTAATCGATGTGTTACCCACAAGGCTGTGATCCCTCGACTTTTGACAAGGCGACGGACACTAGCAACTAAATCTAACTGGCTATCTGGATCTAGTAAGGCAGTGGGTTCATCTAATAATAAGACTTCACAGCGACGGGCGATCGCACCTGCGATCGCTACTCGTTGTTTCTGTCCGCCAGAGAGTGCATAAATAGGTCGTCGTTGGAGAGTAAGCAAATTCACCGCTCCCAGCGCCTCCTCAACCCTGGCTCTAGTGGCAGCAGGTGGCAACTTTTCTTCCACCAATCCAAAAGCCACATCAGCACCAACCGTTGGCATCACTAGTTGATGGTCTGGATTTTGGAAGACAAAGCCAACGGGGTGCAAAACCCGAATTTCCCCAGACTCAGGAGCTAATAGCCCCGCCAGCAGTCTAAGTAACGTTGATTTCCCACTGCCATTTGTACCCAAGAGCATCCAAAACTCGCCTTTAGGAACTTCTAAAGAGCAAGATTTGATAACTTTCTCTCCATTTGGCCAACTGAAATTTAAATCCTTGACCTCAATGCCCACTTGAGCCATTTGTCAACCTTGGTTACTCAGCAGCTACAGCGAAAAATCCAGGTGGTCTGCCACCACCAGGGGTTGTACCATCTTTCTGAACAATCTGCACCCCAGAAATTTCACTAGCGCGGACAGCAATTTTTTTCTCTGTCTTGCCCTCACACTTGAGTTCCACAATGTCAGGATTCCCAGAACGGATTGCTGCCAAAATTAGCTGATAGACAGCCTCAGCATCCTCTGCTGACTTACGTTGTACCGAGATAGGGAAAGCAGTGTTTCTGATGCTTAAATCGATGGTAAACATTTAGCAATAATCAAATTTAACTGTGGACTCATTTTAGCGTCAGCTGAGTGATTCTAGGGAAATGGGTATTGGAAGAGGCAGAGGGGCAGGGCGCAGGGAGCAAGGGGGAGAATTCAAATTACCTCTTTCCTCTCTGCTCACCTGCTTTATCTACCTCATCTGGATAAAAAATTAATTTTTATTACAAAACCCCTAGAAAAATTAGCGATTTACACCTAATATGATTAAAGGTGTGTAAAAAATTGTAAACTTGGTTCACAACCCGGTTAACTTTCTGCTTATGGAAGGCTTTTATTTAGCCATCTATAATACAGATACAACCTGTACTTATAAACATTTGGAGATTTGCTCTAATGACCATCGCAGTTGGACGTGCGCCCAGTAGAGGGTGGTTTGACGTTCTAGACGACTGGCTCAAGCGCGATCGCTTCGTATTCGTAGGTTGGTCAGGGATACTGTTGTTCCCCTGCGCCTTCCTAGCACTAGGCGGTTGGCTGACCGGCACCACCTTTGTCACCTCTTGGTATACCCACGGATTAGCCTCCTCCTACCTAGAAGGTGCTAACTTCCTGACAGTGGCAGTATCCACCCCCGCCGACAGTATGGGACATTCCCTATTGCTGTTGTGGGGACCAGAAGCTCAAGGCGACCTCACCCGTTGGTTCCAACTGGGTGGCTTGTGGCCATTCGTGGCCTTACACGGAGCCTTCGGTTTGATAGGCTTCATGTTGCGCCAATTTGAAATTGCGCGTCTAGTAGGTATCCGTCCTTATAGAACCCATTTGATATCTTTTTCTAGTTAGTGGCTAGTCTTTTGAGCATCAATCTGATAAAACAAAGCTTGAGCTTGGCATTAGCACGATCGAGTGTACGTTCAAAATTTTTGACTAAACTTTT
>NZ_JADEXU010000243.1 GCF_015206895.1 Nostoc sp. LEGE 12450
CCCCTGTCCCCTGCATCCCCTTCTTTGATGAAGTGACAAAATTTAGATAAGTTCGGTTTTGAGTTGCAATTCTCACAAATCAAATAGGATTGCTATATATGAAAGAGCAATTTTCAAATGACCATTTACTTTTATAAGGTTTGGCAGCCTTATGGCTGTTTTTCTAACTTTTCTCCCCACGGAATCCACATCCAGGACACTTACTGGGCAACTGTTGAGCATTATTATCAAGCACAAAAGTTTGTTGGCAGCAAAGATGCGGCAATTATACCCCTCATCCATGCCGCCGCCACCCCAGAAGAAGCTGCCGCTTTGGGAAGATGTAGCACTCGCCAACTCCGTCGAGACTGGGATTTGGTCAAAACGCAAATAATGCGAGAAGCTGTACTTAAAAAGTTTCTCACTCATACTGATATTAGAGAAGTTCTGCTGAAGACAGGCGATGAGCTTTTGGTTGAAAACTCCCCAACCGATTCTTTTTGGGGCTGTGGTGCTAATAAAGCAGGTCAAAACCATCTCGGTAAAACTCTCATGAGTGTGCGTGAAGAAATTCGTAACTTACTATCTTTAACTAGAATTTACGAATAATTTCATCAAAATAGTTATATTCAACATAAAACCAGTAATTAGATCGGGAATATTGAAATTATCCTGTCAAAATTATTTGAAAAACTTGCCAATAATTCAATCAAGTTCAGTTAAAGCTTAAACCTCCTAAATCTACTTAACAAAGAGGAAATTCAAGACTATTTTATTATTGGCATTTTGTATTAGCAATATTCAAACCATTGTTTTACAGGGCTTGTAATGCTTGAATTATCTTAATAAATTGGCAAATTAGTCATTATCTTGGCGAAAAAAGCTTATTGCTATTGAGAATATACAATGTAGTTTAAGGCTTAATGTTTGTAAGAGCGATCGCTCTTGCAAGCATTAAGAAATATCTGGCTAATGAATAGCTTTTTAAGGGGAGCTACTACCACCATTGGGAAGCTTCTAGGGCAAAAATCTTAAAATAGTAATGCAATGATGAAGATATTATTTAAGTAAAATTACTGAAATAATTTAATGATTAAGAATATAAAATCAATAGTGTAAATGATTAAAATTTTCTGAACTTTAGACTTGAGAGGATATTCTAAAAGTCATTAATTATACACCCAATGGTTTGATATCACCGTAAATCAACTTTCTTAAGACTACAGGAATCAAGCAAAATATCTAAATACTTTTCAAATATCCTCTAATCCATTTCTAAAAAAATTTGCAACAGATGTAGAGCCCTCGCAATGCCTTTGTTGCAGAAATTTATTGAAATGGAATAAAAATCAAGACATTGTAAATTTAAATTTCTCATTAGAGACAACTTATAAAAAAATATACTTTCAGTCATAGTGTACATAAGCAATGACATTTACCGATAAACCAAACGGTTTGCAGAAAAGCTTAGAGCAAGAAAGTCTACTGCACCGGATGATCAAACAAATTAGGCGATCGCTCGATCTTCAAGAAATATTAACAACTACCGTTACTGAAGTACGGTTATTTTTACGTGCAGATCGAGTCAAAATATATCGTTTTGATACTAGTGGTAGTGGTGAAGTCATTGCTGAATCTATTTATAACGAGCGTCTGCCATCTTTGTTGGGGTTGCGCTTTCCAGTTCATGATATCCCCGAAGCGGCCAGAGAGATGTTTTTGTTGGCGGGGCAACGTTCAATTGTCGATGTAGCGAACCAGAAAATCGGGCTATCACCTCTACAATCAACAGAAACTGGCAAACGCCTACAAACTAATATCTACTATCGCCAAGTAGACCCGTGCCATATTCAATACTTAAAGGCAATGGGGGTGCAATCTTCTTTAGTAGTACCAATTTTAGATCGCGATCCACAACAACAATCGGCAAAGCCTAAATTGTGGGGATTGTTGGTATCTCACCAGAGTAAACCGCGAAAGGTTTTGAAGCGGGAAATCAAAGTATTGCAGCAAGTTGCCGATCAGGTTGCGATCGCTCAAAGTAATCTACTCACAGCAGCGCTTACCCAGCAAAAACAAGAAGCTACTATTAACCGAGTCACCACACTATTGCATAAACTACCAACAATCCAATTACAAGGAGCTATTGAAGAAGTTATTACCGCATTCAGCGGAGTCGGTGGTAGGCTTTACATTCAACAGAGTCGGGAAGTATACACCTGGGGCGACCAACCTACACTACCCTACGAATTAGATAGCAGCATTATTGAACAGCATCCGACATGGCAAAACTGGATGACTGAGTGTAAACCAGGCAATATTTGGGCAACCTCTGACCTATATAAAGAACCGCATCTGCGAGTTTTAGCTTTAGCATTTCGTTCTACCCAAATTCGCGGACTGATGGTGATTCCCCTGCATTACCGGGAACAATTTATCGGTGTATTAAGCATTTTTCGCGCTGAATTTGAAATGGAAATCTTGTGGGCAGGACGATGCGAACAAAATCGGCGACAACTTTTACCCCAGCTTTCCTTTGAGGTTTGGCGAGAGCAAAAAAAGGGGCAAGCGCCTGAGTGGAAACCGGAAGATATGACATTGGCACAAGCCTTGTACGATCATTTTTCAATGGCAATTCAGCAGCAGCAGATATATAAAGAAGTACAAGCCCTGAATGCCAACTTAGAACTGCGGGTACAAGAACAAACTGCTGAACTAGAAAAATCATTACTCCTCACCAAGGTAATCAAGCAAATCACAGAGCAGATCCGCAGTACATTGGACTTGCAGACAACTCTGCAAACTATTGTCTCCGAAGTTCGCTCACTGCTAAATTCAGACCGGGTAGTGATTTTCCAACTGAACAGTAAATCGGTGGTTGTGGAAGAGATGAATGGTAATTGGCAGTCAGTTTTGGGAGTGAATGCACCAGTAGAATGCTTTCCTAATGAGCATAGGGATTTATACTCTCAGGGTAGGGTACGGGCAATTAACAATGTTTCAACCGATTCTTTAAGTGATTGTCATCGAGAGTTTTTACAAAGTCTGCAAATTCAAGCAAACCTAACAGTTCCGATTAATATAGGTATAGAACTATGGGGCTTACTAATTGCCCATGAATGTAATGCTCCCAGAAATTGGCAGGATATAGAAATTGATTTATTGCAGCAGCTAGGAGATCAGGCTGCGATCGCCATTCAACAAGCACAACTCTACGAACAAACCTGTAAAGCTGAAACTGAAGCCAGAAATAAAGCAGAACAGTTAGGACAGACTCTACATAAACTCCAAGAAACACAGACAAGATTGATTCAAACCGAAAAAATGTCCGGCTTAGGACAGTTAGTAGCGGGTATTGCTCACGAAATCAACAACCCCGTTAACTTTATCTACGGTAATCTGTGCCACGCCAGTGACTACATCGAACAACTGCTAGAAATTTTACGCCTCTACCAGCTATACTATCCCGATCCTCATAGTGAAATTAGCGCTGCGATCGAAGCAGTGGATTTTGAATTTTTGGTAGAAGACCTCCCAAGAATCATTACCTCAATGCAAGTAGGAAGCGATCGCATCCGTTCAATAGTGCTGTCGTTACGTAATTTTTCTCGCTTGGATGAGGCTGAAAACAAGCGCGTTGACTTGCATGAAGGCATTGACAACACCTTATTAATTTTACAACATCAGATGAAAGGAAATGGTGATTTTCCAGGCATTCAGGTAATCAAAGACTATGGCAACATCCCAACGGTAGAATGCTATGCCGGCCAAATGAATCAGGTATTCATGAATATATTCAGCAATGCCATAGATGCTTTAGAAATGGGGAACTGGGAAATGGGGACTGCGGAGGAGGATAAAGAGGATAAGCCATCTCCAGTGCCTACTATCCACATTTCCACTAAAATCTCAGCAGATAACTCTCGTCTATTGATTCGTATTAGTGACAATGGGCCTGGAATGATTCCAGAGATAAAAAAGCGAATTTTTGACCCATTTTATACTACCAAACCTGTGGGTAGGGGTACAGGACTAGGATTGGCAATCAGCTATCAGATTATTGTCGAAAAACATGGTGGAATAATGGAGTGCATTTCAGAACCGGGCATTGGTACAGAGTTCTGGATTGAAATTCCCGTCAAGCCTCCAGCTAAAATAGTTCACTCAAGGTAGAGAAATAGATTTTCTACCTTATTTTCAGAATGTTTGTTTCAAAACTTAAAATTTAAATTAGTAATTACTTTATTCATCCAAAAGGTTGATGATATTTTTTGAAAATAGGCTAAAGAAAAGATTTAGAAGTTATCCCATTACTGCAATATATTGACTTTGATTACACAATCCTTTAAAAGTAAAGTTTCATTGCAAAAAAATTCCCTTCCATCTATGAGTGATAATCTAATAATCGAAGCTCATAAATAAGCTTCCCTGGCAGATATAACAGCTGCATTTGGAATCGATAAGTAAGAGGTAAAAGACGCTGTTTAACTTACATCTGTCTCGTCAAAACACAGCAACACCCAACGCGAAAACTGCTATTTACTCAAATGTGGAAGATTAGGGGGCGCTGTCACTAGATTTCATAACTTGTTTACACAAGCGATGAAAATTAGTACATCCCTGTATCTGATAAACAACGAGAGAAGATAGTTCAGCGAGTAGATGCTTGGGTGTTGTTGTGTTTAAAGAGAAGTCTAAGATATGAACTCCTCTTGGTGTAAGATTATACTAAGCTAAATAGTGAAAAATAATTTAAATAGCGCCTTATGTCAATTATTGCGCTCAGAGCGTGGTATCTACAGGATTACGAGCCGATTCCAGAACTAGAAAAACGTCCGCCAGACATTCGCTTGAGCAAAAAAAGCCTGCTGAGATCGGCATTGCGAGCAGACTTTTTAGAAGAGAGCGACGAAGTTAAGAAATCAACTTGGTTTGGGCGCTATCTAGAAGGGGAAAATATTGAATTTTATATTGAAGGAAGTGGTGGCTATTGCGTCGCCAACATTGACTTAATTAGTCATGAAATTTATTTTACCAAACAGGCACTGTTGGCTCAGTTAGAACCAACAATTTTTTTATCCTATCAAACTGAGTATGTCGCTGCGACGAATGCTCTCAGAGAAGAACTGCGAAAAAGTTTAGAAAGTTTAAACTTGCGATCGCGCCTTCCTCTAACATTAGTAGAATCCTCTCGCCCCAGTGGTGCTACTCTACGGATTAACCGCACGATCATGCGAAAAATCCGTAAGAGTCTGTTATTTATTGCTGACACCACACCCATCGCTAGTGTTGACGGTAAAGAAACCCCCCAACTAATTCCTAGTCCCAATGTCTGTATTGAGATTGGCTATGCTATCCAAAGTAAGCGATCTGAACAGATTGTACTAGCACAAATGCAACGTCCAGATATTGAAGGACAATTTCCCTTCGACTTACCCACACAGCAAATTTTGCAATTTCAAGACACTATAGAACTAAATAAAATCCTGACAGGAACAATTCAAAATCAGCTAGCTCGATTCAAATTGTTTTTTTGAGCAATATTTATGATGTAAATCAAAATAATTGGACAGGTTTCTTTTGCAGCTTAGAAGTAATCGAGCTTACCCGATCGACCACAGAAATCATATATTTGTAATCTGGTACTTGTCCATTGGGTACATACCCTACTTCTTGAGCTAAACCAGAAGGCGCATCACTCATCACTTTGCGGATGAACTCTTGACGGTTACGTTCCACATTCGGGCCAATCAAGACCACGCCTAATGGTACATAGTGAGGGTCTTTAAACAGTATGCGGAATTCCGTGGGAGCCAACTGTGAACCGTAGAGAGCCAATTCCGCCTCGGAGACAGCACAGGCGATCGCTTTTCCTTGAGCCACCAATTCCAGCGCAGCTTTAGGTGTGGGTGCAAATAGGATCTCAGCTAGTGTTGTACCATAAAGATTGTAAAGAGGAAAATAATATCCTGTTGCTGAACCTAATTGACCTAAAGCCACTGTTTTACCTTGCAGTTGCTTCAATTCGGTAATTGGATTGTCTTTGCGAACAACGAAAATTGAGCGCAAATTATTAATACCTATTAAAGGAAATAAGGGAGCATATTGGTGACGTGCGATCGCAATAGCCGCTAAACCCGGTGGAGCAAATACCAATGACCAAGCACGAGCTTCTAGGCGCTCAACCGCTCTATTTTCATTAAAAACTGGCTCTAGCTGAATATATGAGTTTGTTTTTTCACCCAAATAACTATTAAATTTAGCATATTGATTAATTATCTGTTCGCCTCCACCATAGTTGATAACGCCAACAGTTAACGTACCATTAATATCATTTGGTGATTGACAAGCAGCAAATGTCAAACCTAGCAGATTAAACAGAAATAAACGTCGGGGAAGTCGCAAAAACATCACTAATTATTGGTTAAGGAAGTAACTTGGTTTTTAGAACTAATTTAGATAAGTTTGACTGCTGCCTAAATAGGTTATATCGCGGCAAAAATTAATATTTATTTAAATATTGTTGAGATGCTTTCTAACAGGTATAAATAAATATTAGACAAACTCAGATACTACCTTCATTGGTTAGGTTATGTTAAACAACATTACATTAAAAAACTTAAAAATCGGTGCTAAATTTAACTTACTTTTAATATTAGTTTTCATAGTCAGTATTGTGGGAAGTGGGATTGCCTTATCCAGTGTACTTCAGGGGAGAGCGCAAAATGAAGTAACTTCTCAGGCACAGATTCTCATTCAAATGGTGAACGCAGTTAGAGATTATACACAAAACCGGATAGATCCCTTATTAGCACCTAGATTAGACACTAACCCAACATTCATGCCTGAAGTTGTACCAACTTTTTCTTCTAAAGAAGTCTTTGAGAATTTTCGTAAAAAGCCTGAATATAAAAACTTTTTTCATAAAGATGCAACACTTAATCCAACAAATTTAGCGGATAAAGCTGATAATTTTGAAACTCAACTTGTAGAACGTTTTCGCAATGAATCCAAAACTCAAGAAATTACAGGCTTTCGGAAATTGTCAGAAGGCGAAGTATTTTACATAGCGCGACCATTAAAGATTACACAACAGAAATGTCTGCGATGTCATTCTACACCAGATCAGGCTCCTAAGAGTCAGTTGGCAACTTATGGTTCGGAAAATGGTTTTGGCTGGCAACTTAATCAGATTGTTTCTGCTCAAATAATCTCTGTTCCTTCCCAAGAAATTTTTGCCAATGCCAAACGGACTTGGGTATTAATCATGGGGCTTTTAATAACTATCTTTGCGATCGTAGTTTTCTTAATTAACTTCTTAATCAAAAAATATGTTATTCAGCGCATCAGAAGAATTGAAAAAATAGCTCAAAAAGTTAGTGTTGGTGATATGAGCGCTGATTTTGAAGAAAGCTCTAATGATGAGATTGGCGGGTTAGCAGAAGCATTTAATCGGATGAAAGCTAGCTTAAAAATAGCTATGGAGATGTTGAATAACCAAAGCTGATAATTCGTAATGACGCTCTCTACGAGACGCTAAAAGCGTAGCTTGCTTCTCTGTAAGAGTACGCGGACTCGCTACCGCTACGCTAACGTAATTAACGGATAAATAAAGACAATAATTAAAATATCAAGTAAGTAAGCGTTGCTGAAATTTCAAAGCTTTTTGAGGTTCGGGAATTTGTGATGCTAAAAGTTGCACAAATTCTGTACGAGAAGTTTGCCCAGATGACTTAACAGCTTTTTGGACTAGAAACTTAGCTATTGGGCCTATTAAATCAGCCAATTCCCGCTCACACTGATGCACAAAGCTATCGCTGATTACTTGAGATTCTTGGCTTGGTAAATTATTGGACTGAATTTCAGATTTAACAGTAAATTCCTGTAGTAGAGTAGGCTTCTCTAGTAGAAACATTGTTTTCTTCTTAAAATCAATTTGTTGATTTCCTCGAAGATGAAGGGCTAATTGATTAATTAATTCTTCGCAGTTGGGTGCTGATGCCGTAACTTGTTGGAGTAATCTTGAGGCGACGGGGCCGACAAATTCCAAAAGAATCTTTTCTAAGCGACTGTAATTTTCCGCAGACAGGATGGAAGCAGGCGGATACTCAATTGAGTTTTGTTGAGAAAGTGAAGCTTGAGATGGTTGCCTAAAAGATGGTGATTGAAGTGATTGCGCTTCTACTTTACTATCAAGATTCTTAAGCACCTGTAAAACTTCAGCCGCAGATTGATAGCGCTGTTTAAAGTGATGTAGCACCATCTTAGATAGCACAGATGCTAACTCAGAACTGACATTAGCCTGATGTTGCCAAGAAATTTCACCAGTATCTGGATCTTCCTCAAAGTTAATAGGATGTAACCCCGTTAGCGATTGGATACCAATAATACCCAAAGAATAAATATCGCTGTTGGGACGGGGCTTACCTTGCCCCTGTTCTGTAGACATATATCCTGGGGTGCCAATGATAATAGTAGCCCCCGTGCGCCCTGAAGCTGTAAGCAGTTGAGTTTGGACTTGTTTAACTGCACCAAAGTCAATCAACACTAACTTACCGTCTTTTTGCCGCCTGATTATATTGTCTGGTTTGATATCTCGATGGATAACGTTGTGGCTGTGAATAAATTGCAGAATACCCAACATCTGTCGCAGAAGTTGAATTACTTGATCTTCTGTCCAAAGTTGATTGGGTAAGAGTTCCGCTTTTAGGGTATGCCCCTCAATAAACTCTTGCACCAAAAAGAACTCTTGGTTATCTTCAAAATAGGCTAAAAGCCGAGGGATTTGGTCATGGTTGCCCAGTTGTTCTAGTGTTTCTGCCTCACTGGTAAATAGCCGTCTAGCAGTTTCGAGAAATTCGGGGTTACGAGTGACGGGCTTAAGGTGTTTGACAACGCATTTCGGGAAACCTGGCCGATGGGTATCTTGAGCTATATAGGTTTGACCGAATCCACCTCCACCTAAGACTTGGAGGACTTGGTAACGTCCGTCTAATAATTGTCCTAACATTGTCTCACTTGCCTTAAGTCCTAAAATTCATCTTGGCACAACTACCAGTTTTGGCAAGATGAATTTGAGGTAGATAATGCTAAAATTCAAAAGTTTTTTGAGGATTGTACTACACACAAGTTCATGACTCCCTAGACTCTAGATGAGCTTGTAACCATATTATTATTGAAGTTTTAATTGTTCAGAAATCGGCAGTGCCGCAACTTTTGAATTTATTGCTGGTTGAGAGACTACAGTCACGTCTCCCTGTGCAGTTTTATTTACAAAGTAGGTAATTCCCCTAAAGCTCAATTTATAAGCTACTGGTGATAGAGAAACTTCTGCCGATTTTGAATTTGGATCAACACGATAATTAACGCCACGGTACATTAAATTATAAGCTGGCCCGAGTTGAGGAACTGGTTGAAAGGGCTGTTCTGTTTTTTTGCTGGCAACTTTGCTTGAGTTGTATTCGTAGCTCAGACCACGATAGTAAAGTTTCATAAATTTCGCCTCCTGAATAACTAACTGTTGTTCAACAATGCCAATGACTTATCAGAGGTTGATTGGAGAGTTATGCAGGAGCTAATGTAAACTTACACTTTTGAAGGAACCGATTAAAGCATTAGCCGTCTAAAGTGAGGAGTCATTGGGAATTGGGCATTGGGCATTGGTGAATAATCAATAATCAATAGTTGCTTCTTCCCTTGCTCCCTTGCTCCCTGCCCCCTGCCTCCCCTGCTCCCTTACTTC
>NZ_JADEXU010000244.1 GCF_015206895.1 Nostoc sp. LEGE 12450
GCCATTCCCCATTCTCCATTCTCCATTCCCAATTCCCAATTCCCACTTGCCCTGAGCGAAGCCGAAGGGATTCCCAATTCCCAATACCCAATACCAATATATAAACTATGACATCTACTACTACTCGTCGTAAATCCAGCACATTTTATGTGATTTTGATTGCTGGTGCTGCTGCCCTCGGCGGTTTTCTATTCGGTTTTGACACTGCTGTAATCAACGGTGCGGTTGGCGCTCTTGCCAAAGCCTTTAACGCCAACAGTGTGTTAACGGGTCTTGCCGTGTCCCTAGCATTGTTAGGGTCTGCGTTAGGAGCTTTCTATGCAGGGAAAATCGCAGACCGATATGGTCGAGTCAAAGCAATGGTAGCAGCTTCGGTGTTGTTTACCATCAGTGCTATTGGCTCTGGGATTGCCTTCGGAATCTGGGATTTCATCTTTTGGCGGGTATTGGGTGGCATTGCAGTTGGTGTTGCTAGTGTAATCGCGCCAGCTTATATTGCCGAATGTTCTCCCAGTCATTTGCGAGGAAGATTAGGATCTCTGCAACAATTAGCGATCGTAGTTGGAATTTTCATTGCACTTCTATGTGACTACTTTATTGCTGTATCAGCAGGTTCAGCCGAGTCGCCGTTTTTGTTTGGTATAGCCGCTTGGCGCTGGATGTTTTGGACAGAAATTCCTCCCGCCGTGCTGTATGGAATGTCTGCTTTGATGATTCCCGAATCTCCCCGGTACTTAGTTGCTCAAGGACGAGAGCCAGAAGCTGCTAACGTTCTGACTAAGATTTTGGGGGGTGATGTGCTGGCAAAAATCGAAGAAATTCGGCAGACAGTACTTCGAGAACGCGAACCTAGATTTTCTGATCTTTTAAGCAGAAATGGTGGACTCCTTCGCATTGTTTGGATAGGAATTGGTTTATCTGTATTCCAGCAATTCGTTGGTATTAATGTAATTTTCTACTACAGCAGCGTTTTGTGGCGGGCTGTCGGATTTTCCGAACAAAGTTCCTTAACAATCACGGTAATTACAGGAGCCGTCAACATTATTACAACATTAATTGCGATCGCCTTCGTGGATAAATTTGGTCGCAAGCCGTTGCTAATAATAGGTTCAATTGGCATGACCTTGACCTTGGGGACGATGGCTTATGTTTTTGGCAATACTCCCCTAGATGCTGCTGGAAACCCCGCCCTCACTGGAAGCGCTGGGACTGTGGCTCTCATTGCAGCCAACCTCTACGTATTTTGCTTCGGTTTCTCCTGGGGACCAGTAGTTTGGGTGTTGTTGGGAGAAATGTTTAATAACAAGATTCGAGCGGCTGCACTTTCAGTTGCTGCTGCAATCCAATGGGTTGCGAATTTCCTTATTTCCACAACATTTCCTCCCATACTGCAATATTTCGGTCTAGGTTCTGCCTATGGACTTTATACAATTGCGGCGGCTAGCTCATTCTTTTTCATTCTCTTTTTTATTAAAGAAACCAAAGGAATTGAGTTGGAAGACATGTAATTTACATCTACCTAATGCCTCTGCTGCCTAATTTATAATTCTGAACTGAATCATTCGTAAAAAACTTTATTTTCGACTTTTCAAATCAAATTCAGTAGCATCTGAATGATTAAAAAACCGCAGAGGGCGCTGAGAAGAGGAAAGAATAATCATTCCGATACAAATGGATTTGGTATCAAATCAAAAAAGATTGCTGTAAATTTTGTGGGGTGGGCATCTTGCCCGCCCTGATGCTGCAAACTTTATCTGGAACATCTAACAACAACTAAATACAAGCTTTCGCTTTAGTCAATCAGTAAAAAGATGGAAACTCTCAATACGGCTCTTTGTTCTTATGGTTTGTCCGGTAGAGTATTTCATGCGCCGTTCATTGATTTGCATCCCGGTTTTCAATTAGCAGGCTCTTGGGAAAGAAGCAAAAAGCTGATACAGAAAGATTATCCGAAAGTAAAAAGCTATCCTTCTTTGGAAGCCTTGTTAGCAGATGAGCGAGTAATGTTGGTGGTGATAAATACACCAACTTATACACATTACGATTATACTAAACAGGCTTTATTGGCAGACAAACATGTAGTGGTAGAAAAAGCATTTACCACAACAGTGAGAGAAGCAGAACAACTGAATGAATTGGCATTAAAACAGGGAAAGAAATTATCTGTATATCAAAACCGCAGATGGGATAGTGATTTTAAAACAGTAAAAAGAGTGATACAAGAAGGTTTGCTGGGTGATATTATTGAAGCAGAATTCCAATTTCAAAAATATAAACCAGCACTCAGCCATAAACAACATGTAGAGATTCCCAGTCCAGGTGCAGGAATATTAAACAATTTAGGCCCGCACTTAATAGACCAGGCTGTGCATTTATTTGGGATGCCTGATGCTATTTTCGCAGACATCCGAATCACGAGAGTGCGATCGCAGGTAGATGATTATTTTGAGTTGATACTATACTACGACAAGCTGCGCGTTAAGTTAAAAGCAGGTTTCCTTGTGCGTGAACCCGCACCTGCCTACATCATACATGGCACAAAGGGTTCTTTTCTCAAAAGCAGAGCCGATGCCCAAGAAGAGTATTTAGTCGCGGGTATCAAGCCTAATACACTTGATTGGTATACAGAGCCGGAAAGTGAATATGGCTTGCTGCATACAGAAAAAGACACAAAAGTAATTCGGGAAAAAGTAAAAAGTTCACAGGGCAGTTATTTAGGCTATTACGACGCGGTATATAAATCTATTGTTGATAATCAGCCAGTTGCTGTTACTGCCGAAGACGGAATTAATGTAATGCGGATTATAGAAGCAGCTATTAAAAGCAGTAATGAGCAAAAAGTTATAGCGTTGCTTTAAGTAATCTCAAATTTCAACTCAAAATATCTAACTTTAATGCTGGCTAGATTATAAGCCAGAAGCTTTTGTTCGACTGTAATTTTTTTCTTTACAAAGTCAGAATTCAACTATTTTCACATAAATAAGTCCATGATTAAAATTCTTCTGCATAGCTTTTTTATCCTACTTTTCACAGTTCCAGCAGTTTGGGCAGCACCTCCAGAAGATGATAGAAATTTGCAGGGACAAGTCAATTCTGTTTCCCAACTTTCCGACATCAAGCCGAGCGATTGGGCATTCCAAGCACTGCAATCACTAGTCGAACGTTATGGCTGTATTGCAGGTTATCCTGATGCAACCTATCGCGGTAATCGTGCCTTGAGTCGTTATGAATTTGCTGCTGGTTTAAATGCTTGTTTAGACCGGGTGAATGAATTAATTGCTGTGGGTACTAATGATTTGGTCAAAAAAGAAGATTTGACAGTGCTGCAAAATTTGCAGACAGAGTTTGCGGCAGAATTGGCAACTCTGCGTGGCCGGGTGGATACGCTGGAAGCACATACAGCAACGCTGGAGGAGCAGCAATTTTCCACCACTACCAAGCTGAATGCTCAAATTATTACTGCCATTAGTGACACCTTTGGTAATAGAGTAGGTGGCGATCGCGATGAGTCCCGTCTCTATTTTGCAAACCGAGGTCGTCTAAACTTAGAGAGTAGCTTCACCGGTAAAGATTTATTGCGAGTACGGCTGGAGTTTGGCAACTTTACAAATTCTAATGGTGCAAGTCAAATTGCCGCAGCCACTGGCACAGGCATGACACGACTCAATTTCGACAATGATAGCAACAATACACTAATAATTCCCCACATCCGTTACTACTTCCCCGTTGGTGAATCCCTTTCTTTCATTGTTGGCCCCACAGGTATTGGTTACAACGACATCACAAACAACATCACTCCTGCCACGATCGCTGATGATGGTAATGGGATTCCCTCACTCTTTGGTAAAAACAGTCCCCTCTTCGAGCGAGGTGGTGGGGGTGCAGCCGCTAATTGGAGTATCAGTAAAAACTTGATTCTCACCTTGGGCTATTTAGCAAATAGTCCGAACGTTCCATCAGCACAAAATGGCTTATTTGATGGCGGCTACAATGCTCTAGCGCACCTGGCATATTACGGCGAACAAGGAGCTATTGGTATTGCCTACTCTCATGGTTATAATCCTGCTGGCACTGTAGATATTAACGCCGGGAGAGGTAGCGCCCTGTCAAATGCTCCCTTTGGAAATAACATTGCCACTTCCAATAGCATTGTTGGCGTACAGGGATACTATCGCTTTTCCCAAAATTTTCAGGTTCACTCTTGGGGTGGATATGTCTGGGCAAATGCAAAAAATTCTGGTTTCAGCGATATTTCTAATGGTAGGGGTGGAACAGATTCTCTCTTCGTAAACAATGGTGATAATGCCAATGCTTGGTTTGGAGCGATTGGTATGTCGTTTCCCGATGTGGGCGGTAAAGGCAACCTGCCAGGAATTCTCTTTGGGATACCGCCGCGTGTCTCTAACAGTGATATCCGTCAAGACCGAGACACCGCTTACCATATTGAAGCATTCTATCGCTACCGCCTGAACGATAATATCTCAGTAACTCCTGGTTTTTGGGTGATTCTCAACCCTGAAAATGACAGTAGAAATGATACGCAGTATGTGGGTGTGCTTCGTACAACCTTCGATTTTTAATGTGAATGCTTTAGTTGACTAACAGAGTCTGTTAGTCAACTTCCAATCAATCAAAAATACACAAATATTTAAACTACAAGACTCATATTTGATTTTTGAAAAAACTCCATACAACTCAAAAAGCTTTCTTTCCTATTGCCTATTGCCTATTGCCTCTTACCTTCCCACGCAAGTAAGTATGGCCACGCCACGCTGCACGAACAAAAATCAAAGAGGATTTTAGCCAAGTCTTGTTCACAGAGATGTTAGCTAAATTCTGCCGTACTCTAGTAGCATCTTCATAACTTTATTTCATCACTCTGTATAAAGATTAATCAAAGCTAAATATCAGTATTTGCTAAGACTTGCTTTATCTCTAAGGAATGAGGAAGTCAAAACTTCAGATATTGTAAATTCTTTACTTATGCGGATTACGATTCCGTTTGTCCATGCTCATGCTCATAAGCTAAAAATCTTTTAATTTGCATCCGTAAAAATAAATCACTTGTGGGGTAGGCATCTTGCCCGCAAAATTTGTGCGGATTTAAAGTGCTATAGCTTGCTTTAAATCTCTTTATGACTGTTTAAGATTGAGCATTTATCAAAACAGAATTCAGAAGTCATAAGTCAGAATTTAGAATTGAATTCTGTATGACTGGTGGATAGCGGAGCGTAAAGCCTTCTCTACGAGAGGCTGTGCCCTAAGCGAAGCTATGCCGTAGGCTTTACGCTTAGAGCGAGTCCGCGAGCATCTGAATCCAAGAGTTTAATACCCCACTAAATTTTCGATTTAGTGGTCAACAAGAGTAGTTAAGAAATGAAGTAATTAAGACGAATATCAATCCTTGGCTAAAAACGCCATTTTAACGCATTTTGGAACCTATTATGAATTCTGAAAATATCGGTCAAGCGAGACAAAGTTTAGGATGGTTCATCGTTCTAGGCATTCTAATGATTGTGCTAGGCATGGCAGCGATCGCAGAACCATTCGTTGCCACTATTGCGATCGCAATCGTCATCTCTTGGTTTTTATTTATCGCTGGTATTGTCCGAATTGTCCACGCATTTCAATCACGACCACAAAAAGGCTTCTGGCCAAAGCTAGTGGTTGGTATTCTATATTTACTTGCTGGAATTATGTTGATTAGCAACATTTTTGGTGCTGCGCTCTCTCTCACCTTAGCCTTGGGAATTGTCTTTTTGGCTGAAGGTGTATTTGAGGTAATTACAGCATTTCAAGTGCGTCCAGATCCAAATTGGGGTTGGACACTGTTTAGTGGCATGATGGCAATTATTCTGGCAATTTTAATTTTGTATCAATGGCCTTTCAGTGCAGCTTGGGTGCTGGGATTATTTGCAGGGATTAATTTTTTGTTGACGGGTGTTTGGATGATCGCGCTCTCACTGCCTAGCCGTCGCATTCCTAACCAGAGAACAGGAATCTGAATTGAGTATAGGGGAGAGGTAACAGGTAATAAAGAATAATTTGTACCCTGTAACCTATACCCTATCGCTAAAGCCTAACATCACAGTTATGGAGCAGACTGGTAATAACTACAGCAAGCTTTCAGTGAGTAAATTACTGATTTCTAGGGGGTGCTGACCGATCGCCACTTGGAGGATTGGCAGGAACACCCAACGCATCCTTTAACTGCTGCTCACTAACTCCTAACTTGGTTGCAGCCGCCTTAAAATCAGGGCGGGGTGGGCGCTGATTGCGATCGCCACTTGGAGGATTGGCAGGAACACCCAACGCATTTTTTAACTGTTGCTCGCTAACTCCTAACTTGGTTGCCGCCGCCTTAAAATCAGGGCGGGGTGGGCGCTGATTGCGATCGCCACTTGGAGGATTGGCAGGGACTCCCAACGCATCTTTTAACTGCTGTTCGCTAACTCCTAACTTGGTTGCCGCCGCCTTAAAATCAGGACGGGGTGGGCGTTGATTGCGTAGGCGTAGCCCGTCGTAGACATCGCCACTTGGAGGATTAGCAGGGACACCCAACGCATCTTTTAACTGCTGTTCGCTAACTCCTAACTTGGTCGCAGCCGCCTTAAAATCAGGACGGGGTGGGCGTTGTTCTCCTTCTGGTGGTTGGTTGGGTGGTTGTTGCGCCTGGGCAATTTGAGATAATTTATTAGCGGCATTTGCCTGATTGAGTGAAATCAAACCAAATGTGCCAACCAGAACGGGAATCGCTGTTACAACTAGTATTCTACGAATATTCATGATCATTTTTCCAAAGATAGCTCGTTTACATTTCTGATTTAACTGAATCAAAATTACAGTTCGCCCTACTTGTAAATTACAATTTTGTAATTTTGAGGAAGAAAGGGTGCTGCAATTAACGGTTATTGTGTTCTACACGATTTTGAACCGCGCCCTGATGATGATTTTGGAGATGTTCGGGAGGACGCTTTTTCTGATTTAGAAGGGGTTTAGAATGTCTAATCTGTGGTTTTTTATCAGATATTTATGGTGTTTGAGGCTGTTGGGAAATCTGTGCATTTCGATTGGATGGATTAGCGGCATTTGCCTGATTTTGTAGGCTAAAACCGAATGTACCAATTAAAAAAGGAATCGTTGCTACGGCTAAGACTCGACGAATATTCATATAAATCAACCTGCAAAAGGTAAGGTGTTCATATTTCTGATTAAGCCACCTCAAAATTACAGTCCGCCTGCTTTCTAAATTACAGTTTTGTAATTTAAGTAGAAAGGTAATGAATCTAGAATGGAACAATATATAAACTAATAAATACTTGTGAACGTTCTATTTGTCGAAGATGAAGCGAAAATTGCTAACTTCGTCCGGGCTGGACTGAAGGAGCAGGGATTTGTTGTAGACTACTGCGATAACGGTGATGAAGGATATCTGCGGGCATTAGAAAATGAATATGATGTTCTTATCCTTGACATTATGGTGCCGGGAAAGGATGGACTATCAATCTTAAAACTCTTGCGGCGGCAAGGTCGGAATGCGCCGATAATTTTGTTGACGGCTCGGAATGAACTAGACGATCGCTTGGCAGGGCTAAATTTAGGAGCCGATGATTACATCGCTAAACCGTTTTTTGTAGAAGAGTTAGCGGCTCGAATTCATGCCGTTGTTCGCCGGAGTGTGAGCAATCGCCAAAATCTCCTTAGTGTTGGGCCTATCAAACTCGATCGCATCACCAGGGAAGTTACTTGCGATCGCCAGGCGATAGAACTCACCAGCCGCGAGTTTAATCTTCTGGAGTATCTCATGCGTTCTCCCGGGCGGGTTTTCACCCGTACCCAAATTCTGGAGCATGTTTGGGGCTACGACTTTAACCCCAACACCAACGTCGTAGATGTTTGTATCCAGCGAATTCGTAAAAAAATTGACCCTATTGATGAAGCAGTCTGGATTGAAAGCATTCGAGGGGTTGGATATCGGTTTCGCAAACCAGAGTCTAGCTCATGAAACTCCTTTCCTTTCGCCTGCGAATTGCCCTATTGTCTGCGGCTCTAGCTGGAACTACATTAGTCGGTTTTGGTGCAGTCTCCTGGTTTCAGATTTACAATGCTAAAATTAGCCGTCTTGATGCAGAACTGTTAAATCACTTGATGCGGGCAACTCCTAACTTGCCACCACGGGGAGAACTTCCTGAAAATCAGGGCAAAGAAAGCCGACCCTCACGATGGCAATTTTACGAAGACTCATTATCTGATGCCTTCGGAACCAATACAAAAACCCCCATTGCCCTACTGGTGCTTGATGCAAACGGCAACATACTTTATCAATCTAACTCCCTACCTGCCGACGTTGAGGTGAATCGCCTGCTGCTTAAGCGTCTTCAGTTGATACCTTTGCCACCACTCCCGCAGAGAGAACCACCGCCACCCTCAAATAGAAATGTTGGGCCACCCTTTCTTCGTCCACGTCCACCTAAATTTGTCACTGAAAAGACAGCAAAAGCAGCTTGGCGAATTGGAGCAACTAAATTTCCCAATGCTCAGGTTGCCATTGCTGTGAATCTGCAAGCCGTCGATCAAGAAATGGTCACCATTCGGAATATTTTTCTGGTTTCAATTCCCGGATCGCTATTGCTAGTTGCCATTGGTGCATGGTTAGTTTCTGGTGGCGCTTTACGTCCTATTCATCAATTAACAGGTGTTATTCAACAGGTAACTGTCAAAGGACTAGATCAACGAATTCCCATCGGAACAACTGATGTTGAATTTGTCGAGTTAATTCAGGTATTTAACTTGATGTTGGAACGGTTGGAACGCAGTTTTACCCAAGCTTCCCGCTTTAGTGGTGATGCGGCTCATGAACTGAAAACCCCACTGACGATTTTGCAAGGCGAAATAGAACGAACGCTGCAACAGGTTGATCCTGGAAGTGAAGTACAACAGCGCTTAAGTAACCTATTAGATGAGGTGCGCCGCTTGAGTGGAATTATGCGGAAACTTTTGCTGCTATCTCTGGCAGATGCGGGAAAAATGAGCTTGTATTTGGTTGAGGTGGATATGTCTGAGTTGCTGATGGAGATGCTAGAAGATGTGGAAATGCTGGCTCCCCACTTGACTGTGCAAACAGACTTTACTGATGGACTACGCTTACAGGGCGATCGCGATCTTCTGATTCAAGTTTTGCAAAACCTGTTCAGTAATGCTATAAAATACAATCTCGCCAACGGCTGGATAAAAATTCGCACTCATCAAACTCAAACAAATCTCCACGTCACCATTGCCAATGCATCCAAAGATATTCCAGTGAGGGATGCCTACGGCGCACGTGAACGCGAACGCATTTTTGACCGCTTCTATCGCGGCGATCCGGCTCGAACCCGCAAAATAGAAGGCATCGGACTAGGACTGAGCCTAGCCCGTGAAATTGCCAGGGCACATCATGGCGACCTCACCCTTGACTCAACAGTTTTTGGTCAAACAGCTTTCACCCTCACCTTACCGATCAAGGAGGTAGGAGGAGAGCGACGCGAAAAAGTGAGACCATAGTAAAAAGAGCAGGGGAAGTAAAGAGAAAATATTAGTATTTTTTACGACTTTTATAGCCTCGAATATACTTGTTTATTTCCCTCCCCCTGCCCCCTGTCC
>NZ_JADEXU010000245.1 GCF_015206895.1 Nostoc sp. LEGE 12450
TCAACGAGTCTCGCGATAACAGAGTACTGGAGAGCCGTGTACCTGGAAACTCGTAAGCACGGTTCGGAGGGGGCTAGTTAGAAAAGGAGCCAAGGCTTGGAAACCTCGCTAGCTAGCTACCCACTTTCGACAGGATTAACCACTCAGCAATAATGGACGAAATTATCGCCCCCAAAGGCTTAAAACTCGGAATATACCGATGCCTCAAGGCAGGAGTTAACCCAGAATTCCCCGAACAGGGTACGCCCCAGGGAGGAGTTGTTAGCCCACTATTAGCTAATATTGCACTCAATGGAATCGAAAGTATTCACCGATACAGAGCCAACGGGAGAATCAACGAGCCATCAATCCGATACGCGGATGACATGGTTATTATACTTCGACCCGAAGATGACGCGATAGAGATACTTGAAAGAATCAGCGAGTTCCTCCGCAAACGCGGAATGAATGTAAGCCAAAAGAAAACCAAAATTACCGCCGCGACAGATGGGTTTGATTTTCTCGGCTGGCACTTTAAAGTCCAGAAAAACGGAAAATTCAGAAGCACTCCCTCAGTGGATAACTTCAAAGCATTCCGTAAGAAAGTAAAAAACATCGTCAACAACTCGAATTATGGCTCTAAGGTGAAAGCTCATAAGCTAGCACCAATAGTTAGAGGCTGGAGAAATTACCATAAGTTCTGCAAGATGGACGGGTCAAAGTTATCACTTTGGTTTATAAGTTACAGAGCGCACACGGTATTCAACAAGGAAACCAAGCAAACACGCCACACTAGCAAAGAGTTAGTTAAAAAGGCATTCCCAACAGTTCCCTACTCCGAAAACAAACACGTCTCAGTCAAAGGAACAAAATCCCCCTACGACGGAGATATAGCCTACTGGAGCGAACGTAATAGTAAGCTCTACGACGGTGAAACCTCTAAAGCTCTCAAAAAGCAAAACCATAAATGTGCTTCCTGCGGACTGAAATTCATTGATGAAGAAAAGGTACATCTGCACCACATCGACGGAAATCATGCCAACCGGAAGAAAAATAACCTTGAAGCAATTCACGAGAGTTGCCACGATTACAAACACATGAGCAAAAGCGCAAGCTGAGAACATCGGAAGCTGGGTGCGGTGAAAGTCGCACGCCCAGATTTAACAGAGAGATGCCCCGGATAATACCGGGCATCGACTCTACCATTCTAATAGTTAAGCGATGTCATACGAAAAACCCAGAGGACAAACAAGCAATTAAGCTGAAAGTCAGTTAGAAATATCCCCCAGTGCGGCGGTATGGGCTGGGGGATACACTTAATCAATCCGCATCGCTGTAGTAAATCGGCTGCACTACTTTCCGACAAGCTAATTTACAAATGTCGCCAGAAGTTCTTACTGATAGTCTTAAGACTGACAACTGCCGTTTCTGTTGTTGCTTCAGGGGCATGATCAACAGCCACCACAGCAACTTGTGGCGCAGGTGTCGCTAACAGGGAATTGAGTAATTCCATTTGATAATCAACATCTTCTACTGAGCGATATACCCTGTATGGTTCAATTTGCATACCCAAAGGTGTTGGGACAATCTTTAGATATTGATTTAGAGCATTGATATAAGCAACTGAAAAGTTTTTTTGCTCTACATAAGGACGGATAATCTTTAGTAATTCAATCGCTCTGTCGATTTCAGAAACTTCACAATTACTGTCGATTTGTGACTGACTTCTTCTGTAGCCTTTCATCATCTTTTCGGCTACCAGATTGTTGAATTTACTAACGGCTCTCTGATGATTACCTAATGTGTGAACTTTAGTCTGCGCTTGATAACCGACTCTGCCCCACTGCACAGTTAAATTACTATCTTCGACAATGGCCGCCCAGAATTTATTGCTGTTCTGGATAGGATCAACAAAAACTAGATAAATTTCCATGTTTCTTACACTGTCAACTCACCACTTGGTGGGCGTTGCCCCATCGAATTTGGTGCTGTAAAGCTTCAAGTATCGTTTCTGCTTCGTCTGCTGTTAGTCCCTTCAACTGTAAGCAGACATTTTTTAAAACCTCTGGAATACCATTCCAAAGAAATCTTTCAAAATCTCCATCTGTCAAAGCTTCTGTTAGAGAATAATCTTCAGGACTACATATTCGCTGCATAAAAACATATTGGGACAAAGTTGTACGCAGCAAAAGTTTAGTTTCTCTATCCAGTTTTTCGAGATAAACTCCATAGTTTTGAACAAATTGGTTAATTCGTTCAGTTTGTCCGTAGTAAGTCACTAAATCTGTTGTCATCTTTTTTTCACCTTCTCTTTAACTGATTGTTGGATTTGAGAAAGCGATCGCCCCATAGAATCAGGAGACAATCGGTTTCTCATCAGTTCATATTCCGAAACTTAGCAGCACGCAAAGACTGAGTTTTCGCTGCAACCACAGGACTGCTAGCCCGCCGTGCGGTAGATGCCCAAGCCTGCATTCTTTCAACCGCCGCAGCGTCCTGAATCGCAAGCGGGGTAATGGTTTGGCGACAGGTTTCCAGATCAGCAAGCGTTACCTGCTGCGGTCTATCCTTATCGAATGCCAGTAGTGCAGCTTCCGAAGCAAGGGTTTCCAGTTCTGCCCCTGAAAACTTCGCGGTATTAGCTGCGATCGCCTCCAAATACTCCGATTCCAGGTGAATGCCAAAGCGTTGCAGATGAATCCCTAGAATCTGGACTCGCTCCGGCTCCGTAGGAAGATCAACAAAGAAATTTTCATCGAAGCGGCCTTTCCGTTTTAGCTCACTTGGCAGTGCAGAGGGGTCATTGCAAGTTGCCACGACAAACACGCCACTGGTTGATTCCGACATAAACGTGAGGATATTGCCTAGAATCCTTTGACTGACTCCACTTGTATCGCCACTACCGGAGAGGGCTTTTTCTATTTCGTCAATCCACAGGACGCAGGGTGCGATCGCCTCGGCAGTTTTCAAAGCCCGTCTGACATTCCCCTCCGACTCACCGACCAGACTGCCCAAAAGGGATGCAATGTCTAGCTGTAGGAGTGGTAAATTCAGTATAGTTGCAATGTTTTTGGCACAGTTAGATTTTCCTGTTCCGGGTGGGCCAGCCAGCAACACCCCTTTGGGTTGGGGTAAGCTAAGACTTCGCGCTTCTTGTGTGAATAGTCGCCGCCGCCGAGTCAACCATTCGCGTAGTAAATCCAAACCACCAAATGGAATGGTAGCTGGCTTACCCAACTCGATACCCATTTGAGAGAGTAGCCGAGTTTTGTACTCGACGGCTTTGGGGATAAAATCAGCGTCAACGACGACACCATCATTAGTTAAGTTTTCTTTGACTGTTAACCGAAGGAAGTCGCTAATCTCCTCCAGGGTTAAACCCAGGGCTGCACGAGAAAGAGTTTCAAATTCAGCATTTTCTAGCGTAACAGTGAAAGTCAATTCCTGTTCAATAGCAGACTGTTGTAAGTCATGTAAATAAGAAGTGATATGCTCAAGTATTTGGTCAATACTAGGTAAAGGGACTTCACAATAAGGAATCAATCTGACTAGTGATTCGTGTAATTGTATATTCTGACCCAACAAGACAATGCGTTTATCTGTGGGTTTTAACCTGTGGTAAAGGTTTTTAACTTTGGATAAAATCTCCCATGATAATTGGGGTGAATTATTAGCAATAAAGGGGTGAATATCTCCGAGGATAAATACACCATTTCCGCTAAAGTTAGCAATGTAATCAAAGACATATAACAATGGGTCAGCGTGTTGTGGTTTCTTATACTCTGGTACTGGCTTAAACATCAATCCCCCATCTGCTGCAATTAAACATTGCTCCAAGGTTGATACTCCCAGATTCCAGAAGAACACAGGACTTGAAAGCTTATTGTTAGCTTCAGCAGTCAGCCACTGAATAATCGTCGCTTCATCAGGAGATAGAACATCAACCGCAGCGATGGGAATTTGTGAATCTAGTGTGGAGAGAAGATTTGAGAGGTTCATTGTTTTTCAATTTGATAAGGAACTGGAGATAATTCGTCGTGTGTGTTTACGACTTTTACGATCACCTCATAGGCTTCGGCATCGCCGTCAAAAACTTCTGCTGTACCGTTGTTCTCTTGGTAGGCAATCGCTGTTACTATTGCATTCAAAAGCACGCACAAACCCTCTGTACTAGCTTTGATGATCACGGGTTGTCTTAGTTTTTGCTGGGCATAAACGTGAACAAATGGGTATTCTTTAGCTAATTCGTTCATGATTGTTTTTGAGGGGGGAACTTGTTGATTCCCCCGTGTTGATTACTGACGTAGGCGTGTTTGACTACTGTTCGTAGTGCGAAGCTGTGGTGCTGATTCTTCTTTGAAAATGCGATCGCCCTCCACAACCCCAAGTGCCTCTTCAAACGGTTGTGTAGCCGATAAACAACTCAAGCCCTCGAATCCCTCCGCTTCAACTTTCACTTCACCTGTAGCGCTGTCAAAATGAATCAATATTGAGCGTTCCATAATTTATCTCCGTGCAAATTGTTTAACTTCTTGATGTCCGGCAAAAGTCAGCCGTAGAGTTTGCACGCTCCCGTTGGTTTCTTCAGCGATCGCACATTCTCCAAACTGCTCTTGTAACTCGGCAGCTTTAGCTCTCACCATCCGTTGTCCGTAAGCCAACATCAACTTGTTACTAAAGAAGTCTTGCCCTAACTTCGGAACTGTTTCATAACTGTCGTGTATTACCTGGTACACACCACTTGACTGATTCCACTTGAATCCGATGTCTGCACGGGCTTTTATGGTGCGACCAGATACGATGATTTCAGCGCTTTGTCCTTGAGAGCCACCGTAGTATCCTTGTAGTGGCTGCGCTTCTTCATGAACTTGCGGATTCAGCTTCAAATCTTCCAAAGCTTGTACCAGGCATTCACGGTTAACAAGCTTGGTTTTAACGGTTGAGAAGTGTGACATAAAGTTATCGCTTATGAGTTGAAATTGAAGAAATGTGATCAACATAGAAGTGCGATATCATACATAGGATATTGTGCATATCGCGCAACTAGTCCATTCGCAAACAGTCTTGAGCGAATCCACACTCGCCCAAGACTGTTTTTTTTACCGGAATTTAAACGACATGACCGTAGCTTTTGATAAGCCCACGTCGTCAGTCGCAAGTGATTGTAGATTGCGTTGTTCATCTAACAACTTGGTGCGGATAGAATCTATCTTTTGCTGTAATTGACTGCGCGTATCAGAACCAAGATTCTTCGACTCAATCGCTGGATCGTTAACGATAGAATCCAAATGCGTCATCATCGCCTCCAAGCTACTGCCTGCCTCTGGTGAAGCGTTTGCCAGTAGCACTTGAACCTTCATCAGATGACGCTCCATCTTCTTTTTAAACTGTATGGGTTTCCTCCCTGGCTCCCAGTCGCTCAACTCTTCAAGCAACTGCGCCGCGAGTTGTTCACCACCTGCCAGGGCAGATTCCCTTAATCGTTGCTCTAAATTTTGGTCATACTGTTGGATGAACTTGGTTATCTGGTCTAGACATTCGGCTTGCTGCTGATTGAGTTGCTCAGAGAGGGCAGGGATAATCACCGGGCGACCAATAATGACTTGCAAATAGTCTTCAAGGTCGGTCAGAGTCGGAAATGCTCTTAACAAGTTGGCTTTGACTGATTCTTGCTTATCCTGCGATAATTCCCAAGTATGGAGTGAGAGAAACTGGTCAATCCGTTCCTGGTAATCTACAAGTCCTGACTCGTAATCAACTTTTAATTGATTCCGTAAACTGGGAGCTACATTATCCCTAATATTAATTAACTGGTTCCAAACGAGTGGAGCTAAATCAATCGGACAAATCCAATCACCAGTATCAGCAGACATCCACTCTTGAACCGAAGCAATTTCTTGCCTCAATTGAGCAGCAGCTTCATCCAACTTTTTGAATACCTTAATACCTCGCAGACCGACTTCGGAATTTGTGACTTTAACGAGGTCTGATTCAATTTCAGACACTTCAGCTTTTAGCACGTCTGCCCATTTAGGAGCAGCAGACTTTGTACTTTTCTTCAGTTGAATACGAAAGCGGATGCGAGTTTTATTTAATTGCGAGAAATTGTGGCGCTCGACTACTGCATCAGTTAGGAAATTTGTAGCAATAGGGTTGTCGATTGCTTGTACCATGATTATTCACCTCAATCATTATTTTTCACTTCGATTAAGCGAAGCTTTCTTTTTGAGTATTTCTCAACTTGTGAATGTCTGTAGTAGCTCTATAGATTACTTTTTTAGAGCTTTTTTGTAGCCGAATATGCCTTTTAATGACTGGTGGTTTATGTATTGACATGGCTTAAAATAGTTGAAGTTGCTGTGAATTATCCTGTACCGCAGGTTTTTCATAAACCATACCTTCGACTTCATAACAGCGAGTCATGAGTTTGTTTCGGTTTAGTCGAAAGCTGACTTTTTTTCTTTGATTTGGCAAAGGTACAAATAGATACTGTGGATGTTGGATGCTACCCTCATCTCCCAAATATCGACAATGTGTACCGTTGATTTGATAAACTTTCGATGAGCTTAATAGCGTTGGGTCGTAAACCTTAATCAAATTTAATTCCATCTTATTAGCAGTGAAGTGTGCCATAATTTGTCGTGGAATCGATTTTTCTCTCCAGTCAGATTTAATCAGTTTGGCTGGAGAGTTTTTCACGGATAATCTGATTTAATTTTTCCTTTGATTCATCTGACAGAGTATTAAAATCAAACTCTTCAGAGTCCCAAACTTCATCAATACTTGTAGACTCATCGACAATATTTGCAATCAAACAAGATTGATCGTCGTAGTTCCAGCCATTTGCTAAGAGCCACGGTAGAACCCCGTCAGATTGCAAAAGTTTTTCCAGGTAAAACAAGTCAGAAAATGATTGCAGATTTTCGACGTTGGGGTGAACAATTGTAATAGTCATCTGTGATTAGTTATGAATAGTTGAACAGCACGTATTAGCTGTAAACAGAGTTTGGGCAACTTCTAATTACAGTTGCCCAAACTCTGTTTACAACGAATTAAAACGCCATCTCATTCGCAGCTTTCGTTACAGCTAAAGCCTGCTTGCTGATCTCGCGCCACTCTGTTTGCTCGTTGTAGGATGCCATCACTAATTCCGACTCTACCCATACCCGACAGAACAACACATTTTCATCTGTCGTCCCCGCCTGTGGCTGTAGTGTGATGGGAGAATACAATTGTTCTGGGGTCAAAGTTGCGATCGCTGCTAATACAGATTTAGCAAAGTGAGTATCATGCCCACTTT
The DNA here is from genome assembly GCF_015206895.1 of Nostoc sp. LEGE 12450. Classification (GTDB taxonomy): domain Bacteria; phylum Cyanobacteriota; class Cyanobacteriia; order Cyanobacteriales; family Nostocaceae; genus Nostoc. The sequence goes on from NZ_JADEXU010000245.1 coordinate 7,280, forward strand.
CTAATATATAGGGTCTGTCTGCTTGAATTGTAATTAGCAACTTGTAAACTTCTTTACCTCTGCGCTCACACTTCTCAAATTTGAGTTCTTTTAGATATCCAGTTAAGGCAGTTTGAGTAATCGCACTCGCTTCACTGTTGTTTAGGGTGTACCACAGTGAACCATTGTGACGATTGCAGTAGATTTTGCAACTGCCAGCTTCAGAGTGCAATCCCAGTTTTGGTTTATTAATTGCTGCGATTAATTGCTTGAGTAGTTCCTCTTGGCGCATCAAAGCAGCAAGTAATTCAGAATTTTCTTGAGGGTTCATTGTTCAATACCAATACATTTCACTTTCGCATTGGCGAAGCCGTTAAGTTCTAATATGTGGAGTATAGAGCAATAAAACAGCACTTCTGTGAAAACAAAAGCGCTTTAATCATAGGTTAATAATTAGTTTTTATTGCCTTTCTTGCCCGTTAATTCGCTTGATTAGTTTTGCTTCAAACCATCTGGACAAGGAATTTCAGGTGTCATATTTGACTCACATTTTATCGCCTACTCAATCTCGCCATTTTTTCTCATATCTCTAGTAATTAATTCAGCAACAATCGCTAATCGTTGCTGCTTAAGTTTCTGAATTTCTCCGCCACCCATAGATTCGCGCTTTTTAATAAGTTTAGGATCATATCTCGAACGCCAGATAGATTCAAGCTCCTCATCTGTGTTTCCATGAAAACAGTTATCTTCTTTATTGAATCCGATGTGTAACATATCCCTTTACAACTTTATTCTTGCAAATATTTCTTGAGAATTAGCCAAATGGCATTCTTTTTCTCTGTTTCTTTGAGAGTTGGGTTATTTACAGCTTTTACTACTTATTCACCAGTTTTTACTACTTCAGGTGAGTAATTAATTGGTAGGGTAAAGCTTTAGTTGGGGTTGTTTTGTCGTTGCGATCTTCAGCAAGAATGACTGACGAGGAGAGCGTGAATCGAAGCAACCAACTGTTTAAGTAGTTCCTCCTGGCGCATCAATGCAGCAAGTAAATCGGCATTTTCTTGAGGGGTCATTTGTTTGTACCAAAAGCATTTTCACTTTCGCATTGGCGCAGCCGTTTAATTGTGATATGTGAAACGTAGAGCCAATAAAACAGCGCTCTTGTTACTACAAAAGCGCCTCAAAACTCGGTAATTTGTATTAATTAAACTATTCTTCTGGGCTGTTTCTCTGACGCAATAGCCTGAGAACTTCTTCTAAGCCTGCGTTTAAGTTTCTCAAATCAGATTTCATTTCTCTAATATCTGCTTTCACTTGCCGCATATCCGAAGCTAAACCAGTTGCCAGCGTCATTGTCTGAGCTATGGCAGTTTGAGATGTTCCAATGGTTCCTGCTTGAATTTTTAGGTTTGTAACATCTTGTGTCAGTTCATTGAGGCGTAGGTAAATATCGTCAAATCTAACATCGTCTGTCATCTAAACCTCCTTGCTGACATCTTCTACTACAATTTTAGCCATATCGCTGTGTCATCTTGCTATCTCATAGGCGTAGCTGAAAACAGTAAGTGTTACCAAATTACCTTTTTGGCAACACTTACTGATTTTCTTACGCCGCTACCAACTCCCGACGAACTTGCGGCAGTTCAATCGGAGCAGTGATACTGGACAGTGCTTCTACAGCCTCCCTGACGCTCCAATACTTCATGCCATCGCTACGCTGCCAATAGTAAGTCTTGGGGTCGTTTTCCCAGACTTCCTCAGCGTTTCTGACCTTGAAGAGTATGCCCAAGAACTCACCATCTAGATATACGTTGTGAGCCGTCTGAAGGTCAGTGCGTCCTACATAAGTCAGTCGATAGCCGTCTACTGGTTCGCACAAGTCTTCTGCACGAGTCCCGCGATACCCACAGTTACCGCACCCATGACCTTCGCAGTCTGGACAGATGGCAGCAGGCATATTCCACTTCGGCAGTGTAAAATCCCATTCAGCCGATGGGGTTAATATTCGAGCCTTGTGGGAAATATAACAACCAGCATGACCGATTACTTTATCAGAATGGTACTGGACGCTCAACGATAGCCAATCACAATCACCCAACAAGCCAATTTTCTCAGCAGCTTGTTTCAATTCCTCATCTTCTTCGTGATTGCACTTTACTGGAGCAGAAAGACTCGTTTTTACCTAGCGTGGCAAAACTTACTAGAGAAGAGTGGAAATCCTGTAATCTTAACCTTGTAGGGAAATAATGGTGCAAGAACTTGGCAAGAAAAAGTCTAAAACCAGAGGCAACATCATTTGAAGTACTTGA
>NZ_JADEXU010000408.1 GCF_015206895.1 Nostoc sp. LEGE 12450
CCCCCTCCCCCCTCACCCCTAACTTGCAAGAGGTGATGCTGGGGTATTCTGACAGCAACAAAGACTCTGGTTTTTTAAGCAGCAACTGGGAAATTCATAAAGCCCAAAAATCACTGCAACAAATAGCAGAAGGCTACGATATAAATTTGCGGATTTTCCACGGGCGCGGCGGTTCTGTAGGGCGGGGTGGTGGTCCTGCTTACGAGGCGATTTTGGCTCAACCAGGTCATAGTATCAATGGGCGAATCAAGATTACCGAACAAGGAGAAGTTTTGGCTTCCAAATACTCCTTGTTGGATTTAGCTTTGTACCACATGGAAACCATCACCACTGCTGTGATTCAAGCTAGCCTGCTACGGACAGGGTTTGATGATATTGAACCCTGGAATGAGATTATGGAAGAATTAGCAGCGCGATCGCGGCAACATTATCGGGCTTTAATCTACGAACAGCCTGATTTTGTGGACTTTTTCCATCAAGTAACCCCTATTGAAGAAATTAGCCAACTACAAATTAGTTCCCGTCCAGCCCGTCGCCCATCTGGAAAGAAAGATTTAAGCAGTCTGCGAGCTATTCCTTGGGTATTTAGCTGGACGCAAACCCGCTTTTTGCTTCCTTCCTGGTATGGCGTTGGCACAGCGTTACAAGAATTCTTGAATGCAGAACCAGAAGAACACTTGAAATTAATGCGCTACTTTTACGTTAAGTGGCCCTTTTTCAAGATGGTGATTTCTAAGGCCGAGATGACTTTGGCAAAAGTAGATATGCAAATGGCACATCACTACGTTCAAGAATTGTCACAATCAGAAGATCAACTCCGCTTTGCCAAGGTTTTTGACCAAATTGCCAGCGAGTTCTATCTCACAAGGGATTTGGTGTTAAAAATCACCGATCACAATCAATTGTTAGATGGCGATCCTGTCTTGCAACGATCTGTGCAGTTACGCAATGGCACAATTGTCCCCTTGGGATTTATCCAAGTTTCCCTGCTCAAGCGCCTACGCCAGTCTATGAATACTAATGCCACTTCTGGAGTCATCCATTCTCGTTACAGCAAAGGCGAGTTACTACGAGGTGCATTGTTAACTATTAATGGAATTGCAGCCGGGATGAGAAATACAGGTTGATTGGGAATGGGGAATGGGAAATGGGA
>NZ_JADEXU010000409.1 GCF_015206895.1 Nostoc sp. LEGE 12450
AAAGGAAAGTTCAAATACCAAGTTATTTCCCCTCCGCCCCTCTGCCCCTCTGCCTCTTATCAGTGGGTTTGCCATTGCAATGTTTGGGCGATCGCTCTGGTGTCTAAAATCCAGCGATCGCCTGGCAGAATACCTCGAACAAAATTTAGCAGTTTGTTTGGGGAAAGGTCGGTTGGTGCCGATTGTGCTTGCTGTAAATCCTGCCACTCTACATCGTAGACATGAGCCACCAAAAACCCGATTACCTGATTTTGCAGTTCGAGAACTAGAACCATTGGCTTTTCTGGTCGTGACTGCCGCTTCAAAAGCGGCGCATAACCAAGCAAATGTTCCAAGTCAACCAGCCGCAGCATCTGTCCTTGCCAATTATAGAAACCTAAAATCCAACTTGGTAAGGCCGGGGCTGGGGAAATTTCTTGGCTAGCGAGATGAATAATGTCCACTATTGAGTCAAATGGTAGCAATCCACTTCCTTGATTCCCTAAGGAAAAACGGAGAAATCTTTGCCGTTGTTCGCCTGATGTCAGCCCAGGAGCCAGGGTTGGGGTTGTTCCGGGCAACCCCAACTTATCAGCCAATATCTGGCTCATACCAAAAAGAAGTACTTTGAGTGGTTCCTCGTTTGGTGCTACAGGCAAAACAGCCATGTGGCTCACACAGCTTAACTCCGCTACTTGCCGATAAGACCACGGCACCGGACGCACTGCTTCTAAAGGAATATCGATTAAGGCAGGGGGCTTGTCCACAGGAATGCCACAAATTTCCCCAGTCCGCGTTTGAGTCAGAAGTAGGAAGCGCCCTGAAGTGTCAACCGCAGAGGGAACTTGATGCGCCTGTTGACCTTGTACTTGCTGAATGAACTTCTGGCGCAAGTCCACAATTGTGATCGTTTGCGCTCCCAAATCAACCATCCCGATACCACTTTCAACCGTACTGCTAATAGGGGGACAAGCCATCACCTTGAGAACTGCACCAACTGGCAGGGCAAATAAATAGTCTGCGATCGCAAAAACAACGACTCGTAATGAGTCGCTCTCGCTCACAGCGCCAGATAATCGCTTAAACGGAAAGGGAGTGTTAAGCATAAGTCGGTCGGTGTTGAAAACTGTGGTTATGACAAGGCAGGAGGCAGGAGGCAGGAGGCAAGAGGCA
>NZ_JADEXU010000246.1 GCF_015206895.1 Nostoc sp. LEGE 12450
CCCTTATCCCCAGAGGGGACCCCACCTTCCCCTTTTCCCCAAAATCCGAGAAGTATTGCCCTGCTTCTCCTCTCCCCCTGCCTCCCCTGCTCTCTTCGGTGAACTTCAATACACCTTCTCTTTCGCTGGCGTTGCGATACCGCGCTTAACTAGACCCGCTTCCAGTTCCTTAATGAATTTTAAGTCTTCCTCTAATAGAGGCTGGCTTTCGGTAGAAGAAAAGTCATTACTTACAGAGGGATTTTTTTCAAGAAAAGCAAATGCTTGCCGAAATTGACGCGGATTTGCAAAAATTAGCGAGTCAAAGTGACAGGGGATAATCTGCTGAAAATCCCAATTAGCAACTCTATCAGCCCAGTTGAGGACTTGTCTTGGTGCTTGGGGAAAAATAAGGATTTGCAGAATCGGTGCGACAAATGGCCGCCCCTGACCTTGTAGAGCATCGAATGCCTGCTTCCAAGTTTCTCGCCAGCGAAAAGGAAATAAACCAAAGTACGTTTTTAGGGTTCGATGTGGTGCTTTGAGAGCATCACGAAACATCTGTCCGATTGGAGTAACTTCCAGCGCACTTGGACGGAAGTAAAGTGCAAACAATGAAATGCGTTGCCATCCCTTGCGGCGGTTATCTTCATTGTCCTCGCTCGTCTCCAAGGCATTGTCCCTTGCATGAAACAGTAAGGGATAAGGATCTAATTGGAGGATTTCTGGTGGGTCAACTGGAACAGAAAGGATAGAATCAGTTACAAGTAGAGTGCGCGAAGGCTTGTGAAACACTGCAACTTCTGCAAAAGATCCTCGTCCTAAATTGATGTCCAAGATTGCATAATCAAACTCCAGAGCGAAGGGAGCAACGCTTGAGTCTTCTGGGAGTTCTTGAGTTCGTTTTTTTGGAAAGCCTAGCCAACTAAGTGGCAGGTTAAACGGGAAACTCCACTGGTGCGGAGCAACAAAGACTTGTGCTTCAGGAAAGCGGCGAGAAAAGGGGCCAACGAAGACTTTATGCTCCAGACCAGAACTGGTCGGCAGTATGATGTACTTAACTTCACCGTGCTTTGCTACCAATTCATTAACCAAGCGGACACACTCAGTTGTTGGAGCAACGGGTGCATAGACCAGAAGACCTCCGGCAGCAAGTTTGACGACAGTCATACGAATCGGCACGATGGTGTAGAGAATGCCGTGAAGCTGCTCGAATGTCCAGATAGTATCAAAAACTATTTCCTTGCGAAGTGTCCGCCGCCTGCCGTAGGGGTAAACTGGGACAGCAGCCCAGAATGGCCATGACCAATCTTTTGGGTGGCTCAAAGGATACATCTCTTGCTCTTGTAGTTCTACCTTTGATTTCGGTCCAAGTGATTTCATCGTTGTTCCATTCACTTAATTTCTAATACTATGTGAAGCTGGGATTAACAAAGAATGTCGGATTTTGTTGTCCAATGGAATCCATCTACAGACTAATATCTTAGACTTTTACTCGACACTTTTGCCATTGAGAACAGATTTTAATCCCCCTTTTAGCAGTCGGCATCTAAATTCAAATTAGGTGTACTGGTAGTAAAGCGAAAGGAGAAATATTCAATGGCTCAGGCTCAAAAACTAAGGAAAACCAACAGATGGTCAGTCAGATGAGTGACAGCAAGACTTGAATAAGGAGCCGATGGCTGGTCAGAATTATGGCTTGTCAGGAATGCATCCAGAGAAAACAGGTCTAAATGCTTATGAGACATGATGCGTAAAACTACACTACTTATTTTGGGGTAAGTATTGATTTATTACAATCTATAAAAACTATCAAATATTGAATTTTGCTACTTTTAAGAACTATCTAGTTTAATATTTTTGCTGAAGTTTCCCTAATGTCTCGATGCCATCGCCCATCTTCACCCTGTCCAGGAATTTCATTGATTCCTAATGTTTTTCTCAAAGCTAAATACGATTTCCCTTCTTCTGTAATATGAAAATAGTTTTTTAAATCTCCTTTACCCTCTTCTTTAACTTTTTCAATCCCTTTGCCCAGAAAATTATTAATAAATCCCATAGCTCGAAGATGCTTCAGTTCCCTTGCTAAATCATTGTCAAATTCAAAGTTAAACTCTTCTTGAAAATTAAGCTTAATTAGATGCCGAAGCTCATTTCCATCAATCAGATATCTAACTAAAAATTGCAATGTTGCTGATTGTTGCTCCTGAAGCGAGTCAATTCGTCTTTGTTGCCGATTCAGTTCGGCGATTTGCTCATCTTGCAACTTATTAATATCATCCCAAACTTCTTGCTTAAGTCTCCTGAGCGCAATTCCCGTACCTGAAATTGAGATATCATCTATACTATCTAGTAAACCTGAGTTAAACAGCAAAATCAAACTAAATATAATAACTTCTGTATTTCCAATTCTACGATTTTCTTGAGGAGTTGGGGTAGGAGAAAGTACGATAAAAAGTAAATATAACAATCCTGCAATAGACGCTATTTTTAGAAACCACCAGTTCATAGTTGGCTTAGGCTTTTCTTTAGGTAAGCTAGCCTTGGAGTCTAGTGCTGACAAAGGCTTTTCTGAACTGCGATCAGATTGGTCAAAAGCTAATTTTTTGAGCGTTTCTAGTTCTCTATTAGTCATTTAAGTTAGTTTGTGGAATAGGGGACAGAAGATACAGATTGCCTCTTGAGAGTGCAATCTGTATACTCGAAGGGAAAGCGCCACCTTAGCAAAAGATGATGCAGCGCCATCCACTCAACAACTAACAATTTTAAACACCACTAGGCTGCTCATTGAGCAATTCTTCTATGACTTCATTCACGGTTTTTTTCAGATAAACGGCTCGTTCATCTACTGCCCTTATCCAGTCAATCGGAAACCAGTGATGTTGTCCATCAGGAGCATTATTCTTCGTCAATTTGATATACTTGCCTTCCTCCACAGAGTCGATATTTCCAATATGTGTGTCAGATGCCCCTGATAACCCGCCTGGTCCTTCTGCATAAACTGGCAGATGTTCTTTAATCTGTGATATATCCATTTTGTACCTATTCACTCAATTGATAAAAAGTGAGACCTAAATCCTACAGAGTGTTTTTTTGTAAGCACATAAGTCTTTATTCAATTACATTAGAGAATACGTTGTATTCTTGATGGTGTGCTTCATTCTACAGACAGATGGTATTGCACCGAAATAAGTAATTTAGAGTAGATATGAATGAAAATGTCGTAAATGCGTATACAAACTAGAAAAAATAGCTGAAAGCCGAAATTTTCTTTAGTTATCTGTGAATTGAGATGAATTGTCTCTAAATTGGCTCGAAATCGGATTAGAAGAAGCTTTTAAACAAAGGTATGTTTTTTTTGCTAAAAGTAATACGTCAGTCGTACAAGTGAATGGTCAATAAAAAATGGGCTGTCAAACGGTTAACAGTAAATCTTACGTCAACAGAAAGACAGAAATTGTCAGAAGACTGACCGCAAGCTAAATGCAACCTCTTTAAGCACAGCACGAGTTATATCTGCTTGCGTATGAGCTAATCACAAATTCACGAAAGCACCATGAGTATCTGGGTCGAGGTGGGGTAGAAATAGAACACCACGCGCACCAGGCTGCGATCGCTCTGCCATATCTATTAAATCGGTGTAAAATATATGCGGTGCAAATGTATCTCGATACCAACGCAGAGAATCACCTGCTGCTAGCGTCACTCCTAGCAGATGATAGCCATCATCCACATGGCAGAACAAATGTACCCTACCTCGGTATCTCTGGTTGACTTAGCGATAATTTGCCCTTGTAGGTCAACTGCGATCGCTCTTACTGCATTAGATAAATCACATCACCCTAATATCACCATACTCCGTTGTATCTGGAGTGCAGGCAAGAATTATCTAACTCTCTATTTTTAGTTGGACATTTCTAATAGCAATTGGACCCTTTAAATCATAAGTGTAAATGACTGTCATTTGGGAGCCAGAAAATAATCATCCGCTAATCTTTAAAAATGCCACAGTGCTTGACCAATTAACGGATTGATTGAGTAAGTAACGAGTAAATAAACTTTTAATAATGCCTATTTCCTCACTCGTCAAATTTTCAGCCAAACGATCTGCATAACTTGGTCGATTAGGATTAGTAGTAAATAAACGCTTGATAAAATGCTCAGAGATGTGCATTGGTGTCAAATACTGTTCAAGAACCACTTGTACACAGTGTCCATTTGATGCAAAAGCGTGACGCAAATCGTCAGCATCCCAGTTAAGTATGGGGTCATAGGCATCTGTATAAATAGCTTCTTCTGCTAAAACTAATCGCTCATACAATTGAGTATCGAGATTTTGACTGGGCAGTAAGCGATAAAACCTTTGGGTATGACGAGGTACTGTCTCAGCTAAAATAAGCTTGACTGAGTGGGGGAGCAATTGAGCTAAAATTTGAGCAGCAAGTCCCTTATCTGATTCCGAGGCTAGTACATTGCGCCCGATAATAGAGTCAAACTGTACATTTGGTGCAAGAGATGCCAGCATAGCAGGTATCTGTGCAACAGATGCAGTAAAAACTATTGGTCGCATTGTTTCAGGAAGTGCCGCAGCAAGTTCTACTAAAGCATTGGCATCAGAGCTATTGCGAACACAGGCATAAACCCCACCTTCAGGCACTTGCCGGATTGCTTCCCAAGTAAGTAAGCCAGTGGCGGCATTTAGATCCAATACTAAATGATGACGTTGTAATTGAGCGAAAGTGAAAATGCGCGATCGCACAGATGCTAATTGTGTACTTACCTCAGAAAGTGTTCGTTGCAACCAGCGCTCATCTGCTCGGTCAACAGTTCCATAAGTCATGACTTCTATTGGTGCAACACCAATACCTTCTACTATTGCAGCAAGTTGAGCTTCTCGACGACGTGCTACTTGTGTTGCGATTTGATGTTCATAACCTTGAGTTGATGGTTGGTAAAACAATTGGCCTTGCAAGCTCTTGGGTAAATATTGCTGTTCTACCCAATGATCTCGGTAAGCATGAGGATAGAGATAACCCGCACCATGTCCAAAACCTTTTTTATCCCGATTGGCATCTTTAAGATGAGTGGGAACTTCTGCAACATTTTCAATTTCTACTGCGGCTAAAGCATCAAAAAATCCCATAATGCTATTGGATTTTGGTGCAGTCGCTAAATAAAGTACTGCCTGCGCCAAATGATAACGCCCTTCCGGCATTCCCACGCGGTCAAATGCTTCAGCACAGGAATTTGTAACGACAACTGCTTGTGGGTCAGCTAATCCGACATCTTCGCTAGCAAGAATTAACATCCGACGGAAAATGAAACGCGGGTCTTCACCTGCATAAACCATTTTGGCCAGCCAATATAGTGCTGCATCTGGGTCAGAACCCCGTAAGCTTTTGATAAAAGCACTGATGGTATCAAAATGGGCATCCCCTTCTTTGTCGTATAAAACAGCACGTTGTTGAATTGATTCTTCTGCCACTGCTAGGGGAATATGAATAACACCTGTAGTATCGGGGGGTGTAGTCTCTACAGCCAGTTGCAAAGCATTCAATAATGAACGAGCATCACCATTGGCAACATTAACTAGATGAGCTAAAGCATCTGTGTCAATTTGTACCGTTAACTTGCCATAACCGCGTTCCGAATCAGCTAGTGTTTGCTCAACAATTTTGTATAAATCTTTATCAGTTAATTGCTGAAGTTGAAAAATCCGCGAACGGCTGACAAGTGCTTTATTTACCTCAAAAAAAGGATTTTCGGTGGTAGCACCAATGAGAATGATTGTACCATTCTCTACCCAAGGCAATAAAGCATCTTGCTGAGACTTATTAAAACGATGGACTTCATCGACAAAAAGAATAGTTCGTTGATTATGAAACTTGCGCTGTTGTTGGGCTATTTCAATTGCCGCTCGAATTTCTTTAACTCCCGAAAGTACGGCATTGATAGCAATGAAGTGAGCGCGGGTGCTGTTGGCAATAACACGGGCTAGAGTAGTCTTGCCAGTTCCTGGTGGTCCAGAAAAGATTAATGAAGACAGTTGATCCAAACTAATAGCACGCCGCAGTAGCCTTCCTTGCCCGATAATATGCTCTTGACCAATAAATTCATCAAGTGTCCGTGGACGCATCCGAGCCGCTAGGGGTGCTTCTTCTTCAGTTATTTTTGCAAGATGCTGGTCAAATAAATCCATCTAAACCTCCGGGGTACTCCCGCCACATCGGTACTGCGTTAGCGAGCCTGCGAGCGTCTTGGCGGTGATGGGGGATAGGAGGGCAATTACTAGGGTTCGATACCCTAGTAATTGCCAAATCATTGGTTTTTGATTTTCTTTCCAAGACTACGGATAAATTCACGGATTACCTCTGTTTGACTTCTATTTTGCTGCTGACAGTAGGTTTTTAATATTTCTAACTCTTGCTCTGGAAGTCTAATATCTATGCGAGTAGTCATATACAAAAGTACGGAATAATGCTGTACAATAATTATATGCTACTAACTTATCAGTTCAAACTCAATCCCACACCCGAACAAGCTGTCACACTTGAAACCTGGGGCGAGTTGTTGCGCCGTCATTGGAACTACGCGCTAGGGGAAAGATTGGACTGGCTAAAACACGACTGGCTAAATCAATACTTGATGTCGCATGGGGCGCGTTCCTCCAAATTATGCAAGCAGTAGCGGTAAAACGCGGCAAGCTGACACTTGGAGTTGACCCTAGAGGCACGAGTATTAATTGTTCGAGTTGTGGTGAGAGGGTAGAAAAAACCCTTGCAATTCGTGTTCATACTTGTTCTTGTGGATTGGTTATTGACCGCGACTTGAACAGCGCATTGAATGTTTTAAAGCGTGGGTCGGTTGGACTACCGATTCCTGTCTGTGGAGGCTTAGACAGTAGTCAGCCTATAAAGCAGAAAGTCTCTTATGTGAATTTGAGATGCTCCCGCTACATTGCTTGCAATTAGCGGTGAGAGTTGTCACTATTTAATTACTGCTAACTCTGATTTTTCTTAAAAATCAATTACTATCTCATTAATTGTGACAACATCTACTAGAAACTGTAAGCGGATATGTAATTGGAAGAGAGCCAGTGGAGTTGTAAGGCTCCAATAGTTATCGTTAATACGTATATTGCGATTTTCACTACCCATTGCTACCAAGGTCTGCTCACGCTTTGCTACCAATAGAGATTTTAAGCCACCCAAGAAGTTTTCCGATTCCAAATTGTAAAAGAAAAAGTAATTAATCCCTGTTTCAAATGCCAATAAAATAGTTGGAGCATCTATCGATTGCCCTGCTAAACCAAGAATACTTGCTGTCCCTGTATAGTTACTAACTCCACGGTCAACGCCTCAATTCTCACTTTTACTCTATTACGCCTTGATGATACTAGTGAGAAGTCAATATGCCATTATCAAGTATGCCATTTAGATATGAACTGTAATCCATAACTTAAAAAATTAGCTGTGTTTCCCTGCACTAATCTATACTCTGATTAACGTGTCATTCAAATTCCTATGAGTTGCGAACATTTAGACAATCTGACTACGGAAACTCTGATTTCTAAAGCCAACTACCCAGTATTTCGTTGTGAAGAGTGTATCCTAATAAACAGTCGCTGGGTGCATCTCCGTATTTGTCAAAGTTGCGGAAAGATGTTGTGCTGTGATTCTTCTCTTCATCAACATGCCCGACGGCATTACGAGGAAACTGGACATTCAGTAATTAGCTCGGCTGAGTTAGGAGAACAGTGGTTATGGTGTTTTTTGGATGAGCAGGCAAAAAACTATTAAAGTGAGGCAAACGCACTTCACCGCCCTAAGAGCGCGATTGCTATCTTCCCAACGCCTCAGCCAATCGCCCTTTTAGGGAGACAGCTTTGACTTGTCGCCCAAAACCAATATCATCTGAAATTTTATGCGAAAAATTATTATTGGGGTTATGGGTAGGGGAGAAAATGCGACAGCAAATGATTTACAAAATGCTTATATACTAGGTCAACTTATTGCCAAACAAGGATGGGTTTTACTCACTGGTGGTAGAAATGTAGGGGTAATGGATGCAGTAAGTAAAGGTGCAAAATCTGCTGATGGTTTAACTATTGGTATTCTTCCAGGTGAAAATCAGGATGGTATTTCCTCTTGGGTAGATATTGCTATTTTCACAGACATGGGTAATTCTAGAAACAATATTAATGTTCTTACCAGTGATGTGGTAATCGCTTGCGGTATGGGTGCAGGAACCGCTTCAGAAATTGCTCTAGCTTTGAAAGCAAAGAAGCAAGTAATTTTGTTGAATAATGATCAAGAAAGTAAACTTTTCTTTAAAAAACTGTCACCAGAAAATGTTTATATTGTGGAGAGTGTAGATCAGGCGATCGCTACTGCCAAAACAATTTTATACTAATTGAGAATTAGTGAATCAGTAAAGTCTTCTCAAATTGGGAGGCTCTCGAACAAGAATGGGTTGGAATCCCCATCTGTGGCGTTAGTTTCCCGAAATTTAAATTATATTCCGGATCAGACTGCTCCAAGAGAGTGTATGTATAAAAAAGAGAACTACATTCCCAGATGATTAACCAAATTACCGCTTTAGAATCCTGTTGGCATATTTCTCCTGAGTGGGGTCAGACCATGCCTCCATTAGCAGTCAGAATGTTAGAAAAAGTTTTGTTGCCAATCTCAGACTTGTCAGGCTACTGCTGTGGTGTTTTGTGGGAAAAACAGGAATGGATTTATGCAATTGTTTGCCAGAATGAAACTCTCTACTTAGCTGAACAAGAATTTCATCCAACAAATGTACTAAAAAAGACCACTGTTTCTACTCCAGCTTTTGAATTGGGTGATCTAGTTGAGGTTGATTTTGGTGAACAGCCGACACGCCGTATTATTCAAGGGATTTTTAGTCTCAAAGATAATTGGCTTTATGGGGTAGAGTGGCACTCCCCAATTTTAGAAGAACTGTCTGCCCAAAGCAGAACAATATGGCTTGCTGATGTTGATTTAGTCAATGTGGGTGTCTGACAATTATCAGTTAGTACTAGAGAGCGACACTAAGTTAACTGCTTTGATTGAGAAACGAGATGCTTATTGGGAGTAACAACAGGCAGCAAGAGTGGAATTAGATGTATCGAATTAGGATTTTTCTACTGGCGACTTTTAACCAGTCAACTTAATCACACCTTGGTTGACCAGATATTCAAGCTGAGAATGATGCTGTATTTGCTCTCGCAGTAATCGGAGTTGCTCGTAGGTGAGAATGTGTAATCCGGGACGAACAACATAACCTTGAATGGTAATGTTTTGTGGCTGCTGGCTATCGGTGCGGTTGTAGGTAATTGAAGGCATATTTACAAAAAACAAGTTAGAACAAATAAAACGGTGAGCATGACCCAAACCAAGCAGTTTTTGTATAGTGGGCTTGAGTAATTTCCAAGTCAGAAGATGGAGTTCTTTCAAGTAAAAGAATTTACTTCCTGGTGGCTAGCCATCAGCTAATCATACCTAAATAAC